>JAXGTH010000109.1:0-9271 GCA_040775045.1 Bacteroidales bacterium | reverse complement strand
TTCAAGCTCGAAACAAAGCAGGTTACTGATTAGAAAACGATTTACACGGGCTATCAGTACCTGATCCCTGCCTGGTCGATGAGGAAAGCATATTCGAGGGCTACCTCCTTATAGCGCTGGAACCGTCCCGAGGCACCGCCATGACCATAATCCATATTGGTCCAGAGGATCAGCAGCCGGTCATCGGTTTTCATGTCGCGAAGCTTTGCCACCCATTTTGCCGGTTCCCAGTATTGAACCTGCGAGTCGTGCAATCCTGTGGTGACCAGCATGGCAGGATAGTCTTTTGCCTCCACATTATCATATGGTGAATACGAAAGCATATAGTCGTAGTATTCCTTAACGTTGGGGTTACCCCATTCATCGTATTCACCGGTGGTGAGGGGAATGCTTTCGTCGAGCATGGTGGTGACCACATCCACGAAGGGAACGGCAGCGATCACGCCCCTGAAAAGATCAGGGCGCATATTGATCACAGCGCCAATGAGCAATCCGCCTGCACTGCCGCCCATGGCAAACAGCTTTTCCTCACTGGTGAATTTCTCCGCGATAAGGTATTCGGCGCAGCTGATAAAATCGGTAAAGGTGTTTTTCTTTTTCAGCAACTTCCCGTCATCATACCACCATCGGCCCATTTCCTCGCCTCCCCTGATATGCGCGATGGCATAAACAAACCCCCTGTCGAGAAGGCTCAGGCGAACGGAACTGAAGTAGGGGTCCATGCTGGCCCCGTACGAACCGTAACCATAGAGCACTAGCGGGTTGCTCCCATCCTTTTCAATGCCTTTGCGGTAAACCAGCGATACGGGCACCTTTGTCCCGTCATCGGCTGTGGCATACAGGCGCTCGGCATGGTATTGATCCGGGTCGTAGCCGCCAACCACTTCTTCTCTCTTCAGCAGGGTAGTTTCACCGGTGGCCATGTTATAGTCATAAACAGAGTTGGGGATGGTGAGCGATGTGTATCCGTATCGCAGCAGGTCGGTGTCGAAATCGAGGTTGGTGGAAAGATAGGCCATATAGGTCTCCTCCTCGAATTCAATGTAATAATCCTTTGCTCCGTCGTGCGTGATGACCCGGAGTTCGGTCAGGCCGTTGATCCTCTCCTCAAGGGCGAAGTACTTATTGAATATTTCGAAGCCTTCCAGCAGCACATCCTCCCTGTGGGGGATCACCTCCTGCCATTGCCCGATTGAGGTGTTGCCCAATGGAGCCATCATGAGCCTGAAATTCTTCGCTTCGAGGTTGGTCCTGATGTAAAACCTGTCCTGGTAGTGGCTGATATAGTATTCGAGATCTTCCTGCCTGGGCTGGAAAACGGTAAATTCGCCATCGGGATCCGATGCACTGAGATACCTGAACTCCGTGGAAAGCGTGCTGTAGGATCCTATCATGAGGTATTCCATCGACTTCGACAGAGAAACCCCGACCCGGAAGGTTTCATCCTCTTCGTGGTACACTACGGGATCGGCCGCCGGATCCTGGCCAAGCCTGTGCCGGAATATCCTGTCGGGCCTCAGGGTCACCTCATCCTTACGGGTATAAAAGACCGTCTGGTTGTCGGCTGCCCAGGCGGCATAACCGGTCGTATTCTCGATTCCATCGGGGTAGATCTCCCCGGTTTCGAGATTCTTGAAATATATGGTATATTTCCTGCGGCTGAGGGTATCAACGCCAAAGGAAAGTATACTGTTATCGTGGCTCACCGAGAGGCCGCTCACCTGGTAATAGCTGTATCCTTCAGCCATTTCATTCACATTGAGCATGACCTCTTCATCTGCCTCCAGGCTGCCTTGCTTCCGGCAGAAAACGGGGTATTCCTTACCTTCCTCGTAACGGGTGTAATAGTAATACCCGTTGCGCTTATAGGGCACCGACATATCTGTTTGCCTGATCCTTCCCACGATCTCATCGTAAAGCAATGACTGTAATTCTTCGGTATGCTTCATCATCTGGCCGGTATAGGCATTCTCGGCTTCAAGGTAGGCGATCACCTCCGCATCCTCACGATCATTGAGCCAGTAATAGGGATCGATACGAACATGATCATGGGCAATAAGTTCCTTGTTGATCTTTTTCGCTACAGGTGGTTCCATTTTGACTTTTTTATCGGTACATGAACTCTGGATAAAAATGACCGCTGTTAGCAATAAACAGCACGACAATATACTTCTCATCGGTTTAAGGGTTTAGAATGACAATTTTCATGAAAATATGGTATCAGAAGGTTGTGGACATACCTTTCATCAGAATGCAAGGCTTATCCCGAGGCTCGGCATGATCGGCAGCTGATATACGACCTCATTGGTGATCCTGTCGACATAAAAGATGTTCTCCCTGTTATAGACATTCACCACGCTCAGGTCCACTTCAAAGATGGTATGTTCACTGAAGAGGAAACGTTTTTTCAGGTTAAGGTCGAGACGATGGTAGGTCGGCAGTCTTCCGGCATTGAGGTCGGCGTAAAGGATCCCGAGTTCGCCGTTGATGGTGGTGTAGTCGGTATATATCCCTTCGTCGAAGTTGATCTTTTCATAATAACCCTGGGTCTGGGTGAAGGGGAACCCGGAACCGAAATTCCATCTGGCGCTGAATTCCCAATCCATCTTACCCCCGAAGCGGTATACCGCCAGGAGGTTTACGTTGTGCCTCCGGTCGAAGTGGGGGCTGTATTGCTGCAGGTCACCTTCAATATCCTCATAGTAGCGATTGACAAAGGCAAAAGAATAAACTGCCCAGAAATACAACCTGCGGTTATCGAATTTAAGGGTAACATCAACACCCTCGGCATCGCCCTTTTCAACAATGAAATCCTTGGTGAGCAGATCAGGCTCGGTGGGGGCTTTTTCCTCATCGAAGATCTTATTCCTGTTGAGGTTGGTCAGCTGTGAGAAGTTCTTGTAATATCCTTCCACGTTCATGGTGATAAACCTTCCAAAGTCGATCTCTGCCCCCAGGATGATGTGCTGTGATTTCTGAAGGTTGTGTGTCACTTCCTTGCCATCGAATTCCTCCGGCAGGTCGTCGGGACCGGAAAGAAAACCATAGAAAAGGTTCACCACGTCGCGGTCGGAGGTGGCACTGATCAGGTTCTGCGAGTACAATCCCCCGGCAAATTTCAGCCTGAAATTATCGGTAACATTATATTTCAGTGAAAGGCGCGGCTCAGGCGATATTGTCGACAGGGAGGCGTACCATTGCAGCCTGAGGCTGGGCTCGATGAGCACCTTTCCCGCCGTCTTTTTGTATTTCACATAAATGCCGAGTTCGGTGGTATTTTCCTTCTGCTGGATGGTGCGCCCCACAGAATTGATGAAGAAGTAATCGGTGGTAAAGCCCAGCACCTCGATCCCGTATTTGAGCTGGTCGCGCCCGAGGAAATAGTTGAAGTCGAAACCCATATTAAAACCGTTGATCTCGCTCGTACGGTCGGGGCTGATCTCATCCTTCAGGGAGATCTTGTATTTGGAATACGCGGCATGGCCACCGATCATAACGGCAGTTTTTCCGGGGATGATCACGAAGTTGGTACCCCCGCCTGCCGAATTCCAGCTGAAGTCGGCGATCGACTTGTATTTATTCACCTGGTCGGTGAAGTTGAATCCATAAAAATTGATCTTCGACCCGTTGCCAAAATGGAAAGAGAGCTTTCCGTAGAGGTCGAGGTAATTGAAAGGAAGGCCATCTTCATTGACATATTCGTAGAGCATTTTCGACGTTTGCTCCAGATAGGAATTCTTGGCCGAGAATATGAAGGATGAACCGGACCCGTCCACTTCCTTCTGCTTCGACAATGGTCCTTCGATCATGACCTTTGCACCGAAGGTGCTGGCGTCGACCTTACCGGCAAACCTCTTCTTGTTACCGTCGCGCGTCGTGATGTCCATGATCGAGGAGATCCTGCCTCCGTATTCAGCACCGAAGCCCCCGGTATAAACATCCGCATTACGGAGAATATCGGTATCGAACACCGAGAAAAGCCCTATCGAATGAAATGGGTTATAGATGATCATGCCATCGAGTAGCACCTTGTTCTGGATCGGCGACCCTCCGCGGATATAGAGCTGCCCGCCCTGGTCGCCCGTGAAGACCACACCAGGCAATACCTGAAGGTACTGCGCCAGGTCTGGTTGCCCGCCAATGGAAGGGATCTTGGTGATCTCTTTGGGCGTGACCTTGTTGACCGAGGTCTTGGTCTCAGTCCTGGCTTCCTGTCTTTCTGCTGAAATGTTCACCTCATCAAGTGTCACGGATGCCTTTTCCAGCAAGAGGTTGCGCGTGATGATCTCATCCGCCTTAACATTAACTTCCATTGTCAGGCTGTCGTAACCCATGCTGGTCACCATCAGGGTATAGTTGCCCGGCGGGATGAGGGAGATCACATAGAGCCCGTTCACGTCGGAGGCGGCCCCCATGGTGGTTCCCTTGAGATATACGTTGGTAAAGATCACAGGCTCACCCGTTTCCTTCTCATAAATTGAACCCCTGATGGTCCCCGTCTGCGCCACAGCGGTTCCGCCAAGTAAGATGATGGTTATGATGAATAAGAGTGATCGTGATTTGATAATTTTCAGCTTCATGATTTATTAGTAAAGATGTAAGGTCAATTTAGTGGGCTACAAAAATAGGTAAAGTTTTAATATTTTATTCGTCAGTGCCATTCGCCATTTGAATCAGCAAAGCGGTGGTTGATGAGGTACCTTCCCCAGCTTATGGTATCAATGGTTTCCATTTTCAGCTTAACACCAAAATAGGTGTAGTAGTATTTGCTTCCGAACACGCCCCTGCCGTTTTGCATATTCGTATAATCGGGGAAAAAGTGCGGGTTCGTCGGCTGTTCATACACCTGAATGAAGTTCTGCAACTCCTTTCCGGGCAATGCCAGCATGTAATCAACACCACGCGCCTTTCGTTTTACCGTGGGATCGACAGGGATGATCTCCGAAAGGTATTTGTAATAATTATCGAAGAACTGATAGCTGGTATCTTCGTCATTAAACCCTTTCAACGGGTTCATGGTCGGGACCCAGTCGACATATTTGTAATATGTTTCGCCATTTTTATATTCCCAGTAAAGGAACCGCACGATGTAATGGTCGTGATCGTAAGGATCAAGGCTGCCCTCGTAGCCCGGCATTTTCTCCGCAACATAATTAACCCTGAAAAAAGCCCTTTCCCACATGAACGACTCCTCAATGCTCATCCCGCCGAGGACATTGGCCTCTCCCCACATCTCCTTCCCGGTGCTTTTATTGATGACCCTGATCCGGTAACGGCTTTCCGCCTTGATGCCCGTGTTCGTTCTGTATACACAATTCGATGCATTGGAGAAAAGTCCGGGTTCCTTATCCCGGTCAACAGGTTCATACCTGACAGGCTCCCCTGCGGGCACACCATCCCGGTACTCCTCAAGAAAGACTTCGAAAGTATTGTCGGGATAATTCACCGAATCGTTTACCTGTGTGTAAAGGTATGGATCGTCAGGGCAGGAATATACCCTGTTGATCCGCACGTACTGGACGGTATCCTTTATGTTGATGATGGCGTAAACAATGGATAATTCTTCCCACTCGGCCAGATCAAGGTCCTTTTCGCAGGAGGTTGATAACAAAACTGCACAAAGCAGGATAAGCCGGCATATCTTCCCTGATATGGAGGATGCAGCGGCGACAGGATGGGAGGTTGGGTTCATGACCGGCAGAACAATCTTATTATCAAAGATATGATATTCTGCCATGAATTGCAGTAAAAATCAGTAATCGGCAATGTTTTTCAAGTTAACGGTCCTATTCGGCATCTCGTAAACGCTCAAAAAGAGCCCTTTCCTCCGGTTTGAGCTTTTGGGGTATCCTAATGGCCACCTTCACGAAAAGATCGCCGTTTACCGTGCTGTGTTTATAATCAGGCATCCCCATATTTCTTAACCTGAAGGTCTTTCCATGTTGTGTCCCGGGGGGGATGGTGATATTCACCTTTCCCTTCAGGGTATCGACCATGGCCTTGCCGCCAAGTACGGCAGTATACAGGTCGATCACTACGGTAGTAAAGAGATCGTTATCCTTTCTTTTAAACCTGGGATCGGGCAGGATGCCGATCCTGATGTACAGGTCGCCGTGCTGGCCTCCCCTGTGGCCTGCGCCGCCTTTTCCCCTGACCCGCAACTGCTGGCCATCCTTCACACCCTTATCGATCCTTACCCTGATGGTACTGCCATCGATATTCAGCATGCGCTCGGTACCATGGTAAGCCTCCATGAGGGTAAGATCGATCCTTGTGGAATAATCCTGTCCTTTCACCTGGCGGCTTTTCCTTTGCCCTTGCCCCTCACCACCGGCAAAGGCGGCGCCGAAAAAAGTCTTGAAAAAGTCGGAAAAACCGCTGCCGGCAAACATATCATCAATGTTGATACCCTCTCCGGTGGTCCGATAAAACCCGCCGTATTGCCCGTGCCCGAAGCCCTGGTTGGCATAAGCGCCGTTCTTTTCATAATGTTTCCAGTTGGCTCCCAGCTGGTCGTATTTTTGCCTGTTTTCAGGATTGCCAAGCACTTCATAAGCCTCGCTTACCTCCTTGAATTTCGCCTCTGCAGCAGCATCACCTTCATTCCTGTCGGGATGGTACTTCATGGCGAGCTTACGGTAGGCCTTCTTGATATCGGCCTGCGAAGCTTTCTTGTTTACACCCAATATCTTATAGTAATCCTTGTATTCCATACAGGGAATATCTTAACAACAATCATACCCTCGAAAAAAAATGCAAAAATGACAGTCGGGCGTTACAGGGTCTCTGAATCAGTACCTGACCACCCTGAGGCTTGAGATGCCTGAATCAAAGCGGATGAAGATGTTTTTCTGAGCAGCGGCAAAGTTTGGCGTCACATAAGTGCTTTTGCTGACCTTATCGAAACCGGGCAGTTCTTTTGCCACCAGGAAGGAGTCGGTATTGACCTCGCAAGCCACCTCCTCCGGCACCCTGATCACCACTGAAGAAACGCCCGTTTCGATATTCACATTCGACTCGTCGTAAAGGCTTCCGAGTATGATCTCGATGGAGGTGGCACCCCCGTTGACCTCCAGGTTGCGGATACGGTATTCGCTGAGGTCGAGTTCGATCTCAGCAGCACCGGCATCAATGTCGAGATCCCATACCGGGTCGGGATTGAGTTTGATTTCCACCTCATGTGACCGGTAGATCCTGAACTGGTTTTGCCTGCTTTCCGGGCCAATGCGCACATGGTATGCATTCTCTTCCAGCAGCGTGCTCATGTAATAGGTCCCCGAATCCCCTACATGCCTGAAATCGACAAGCTGTTCTGAAGTACCTGCAATGGTATAGGTTCCCGCAGCCGCATCGAGTTCAAGCCTGGCATAATCGACCGAATCGGCAAATGTTTCGCTTTTCCTCACCTCCACTTCCTTTCCTTTTTTAAAATCGCCGATCCATATCCATCCCGAATGCCACCTCCCGGGATTATATGCGATCAGGAGGATCATCGCGAGAATGGCCAGCAATGAGACGATCAGTTTGTAAAGCGATCGGATGGGCAGCAGGGAAATACCCCAAAGCACGAGGAGGAGGGGCCAGAGGCTCAGGATATCGCGCCAGCTGAACCAGATCACATCGAACTTTTTCAGCAGGTACATGACTCCGAGCAGGATCAGCACGATACCCCAGAACAGGTGCCCGTACCTGAGGCCCGTTTTGGATTTTGTTGTCATAATGGTAATGTTTTAAGCATTGATGGGAAGCTATCTTCTCCTGCTGACAAAGGCATTGCGTAACAACACGATACCAATGACGATAAGGATCACCGGCCAGAGGTCGCCGAAATCGATGCGCGGGACATAACGGATCACAAGGAATATCACACCGAGGGTGATGAGGATCAGGCCGGCAATGAGGCTGCCGTCGTCTTTTTTCCTGAATGTTGGTTCAGTGCCTTTCTGTCCGGGCCCCTGCCCGCTTTCTTCTTTTTTGTGTTCTTCCATGTTTTTTTGTTTATGTGTTGATATTTGAGGGTTATCCTGCGGGAGTACGATCCAGAGGATGAGGTAAAGGATGAGACCGCCACCGCCGACAAGTACAAGCAGTACGAAGATGATCCGTATCAGCGTGGGGTCAAGACCCGCCGATTCGGCAAGTCCGGAAGCCACCCCGCCAATCATCACATCCGTGCTGCTCCTGTATAACCCGGTCCTTTTTTCCATCTTTTCAAAGGTATTAACAAATATACATTAAAATTTTATTTTCAGATTGTTATAACGATCACAAGGCTGGTTCTATTACACCAATGGAACATAAATACCGTGCTGCACGATTAATCAATGCCCCTGCCCGGGGGTACGATCATGCAACTGTCCCTGCGCCCGAACCATTTGTAACGGTTGCGGGCCAGGAAATCGTATACAGGGTCACGGAGAAAGCGGGGAATCACAATAAAGGCATAGAGCAACTGCCATCCCCTGCCCATCCTTTTCAGTATCTTAAGTATCGCGGTAGAACGGGTGTATACTTTTTCATCTTCGGCGTAAACAATGGTGCCTGCACTTTGTTGTATTCCCGACAGTTTCTGCAGGGCTGACTGCCCTGCCCCGGATTGCAGGGGGGCAAACCTGAAGATATTCTTCCGGTCGCGCCTGATCACGAAGCTAACCGATCCACTGCAAAGCCGGCAATGGCCATCGAAAAAGATAACCGGATGATTGGAAGGCATGACTCGATATATACAAGAATAACAATAAAACCGGGACAAATGTTGTCTGTTAAACGAACAATTTAGAAAACTATATAAATAGGAAGATAAGATATTCATATCGTTGAATTTTGTATTTTAGCACCTTTTAAATCAATAGATAGCATGGGAGAAAAGATAAGGATATCCGGAGGCCAGCTTCAAGTGCCCGACAACCCGGTAATCCCTTTTATTATCGGCGACGGGACAGGTCCCGATATCTGGGCTGCATCGGTAAGGGTCTTCGATGCCGCCGTTCAAAAAGCTTATGGCGGAGCGCGCAAAATAGAATGGAAAGAGGTATATGCGGGCGAAAACTCCTTCAACCGTTTCAACGACTGGTTGCCGCAGGAAACCATTGAAGCCTTCAGGGAATACCTGGTAGGCATCAAGGGACCGCTCACCACACCGGTGGGTGGAGGAATTCGCTCACTCAACGTGGCCCTCAGGCAGATCCTGGATCTCTATGTATGCCTCCGTCCGGTAAAATACATCACCGGTGTCCCTTCGCCGGTCAGGAAACCCGAAGATGTAGACATG
>JAXGTH010000108.1:0-9611 GCA_040775045.1 Bacteroidales bacterium | reverse complement strand
TGTGGAAATGCGGCGGCGCACACGGCACAATCCCGGAGGGATTGAACAATGATCAAGGGATGTGAACACGGGACCACGCCGGTGGAACGGTCTGCCGGTGTGCGAACCAGGGGCCGTGGGAACGGACATCCCGAAGGGATGAACATCAATAACCACAGGCGATAGCCTGTGGAAATGCGGCGGCGCACACGGCACAATCCCGGAGGGATTGAACAATGATCAAGGCATGTGAATACGGGCTTATGCCGGTGGAACGGTCTGCCGGTGTGCGAACCAGGGGCCGTGGGAACGGACATCCCGAAGGGATGAACATCAATAACCACAGGCGATAGCCTGTGGAAATGCGGCGGCGCGCACGGCACAATCCCGGAGGGATTGAATATATTAAATTGCACATAAACCAACTACAAATAAAATAATTTAAAAACAGGATCCCGAAAAGGATCCATAAAAACGAAACCCATGTCAACCTTTACGCAAATCATCTACCAGATCGTGTTTTCAACAAAACACAGGACCCATGCCCTGAAAGGAACAGAAGAAAGAATCGCCCTCTATAAATATATCTACGGCATTCTGAAAAACAACAAATGCATGCTATATCAGATCAATGGTGTTGAAAACCATCTACATATAGCCACACATTTACACCCGGAAGTCTCGCTCTCCACCTTAGTAAAGACAATCAAGGTATCAACTTCCCACTGGATAAAACAACAGAATCTCTTTCCCGATTTTGCAGGGTGGGCACAGGGTTATGGAGCCTTTACCTATACCATAAAGGAGAAGAGTGCATTGATACGGTATATTGAAAAGCAGGAAAGCCATCACAGGATCATCACTTTCGAAAAAGAATTCAGGGGATTACTCAGGGAACACGGCATTGATTACGAGGAGCGTTTTTTATTCAGCAATCGGGGTTGATTGTCCGGGTTTACTTCCAAAACTCTCCACGGAAAATATCAGGATCTCATGGGATCAGTGGAAAAATTTTAATTCAGGCAGGGAAATCCCGGGCCATCCCTTTTCCATTTTCCCTTCTTCCATTTACAGTTTGCATTTCAGTCTTAATATGAAGACCAGTGATGTGGCTATGGAGGCCATATACAGGATGAAGAAAACATTGAAACCAAATTGTGATATGATCCATCCCCCCAGCAGGGGAAAGATGGCAGGCAGGATATTCCCGGCTCCGGCGATACCGGTATACAGGGCCCTGTTGCTGGTTCCTGAAACCTCGAGTAATACGCCGTTCATCGTTACGGTATAAGTGGCAAAAATGATCCCTCCGGTAAAAAACACCAGGCCAAAAAGTGGTTCGCCAGGTGCAAGGATCAGCAGTAATGGCAGCAGGAAGGCAATCGCGGCATTCAGGTAAAGAAGGTTGCGGTAACGGAATTTACGGGCCATGATAAAAAGGAGCAGGCCCGTAAATACGCTCCCTCCTACCTTGAAAAGCAAAAAGTTACCCGTATCGCTGCTGAGCGTATTGAAATTTTCCTTGGCATACAGCACCACGAAAGGCATCAGGCCGATGCTGATGCCCATGGTATTGATGAAACCGAGAAAATTTCCCAGTTTAGGATTTTCTCTTAGCTCATCCCTGATCAGTTGTAAGAAATGTGAGGGGTTTTTCACCGTCATCTTTGACGGAACAGCTTCCTTCAGGTTCCAGAAACCCAGGGAAGCAATGGAAAGGGCAATGAAACCGATTAAGAACATATAGGCATAGTTGACCGGGTAAGGACTGGCAACCAATACCTTTCGGGCAATGAATACCGACCCCAGCAGAATTCCCCCTGTAATGACCTGCCTAACTGAGAAAAAGGGCTTGCGTGCATCCTGGTTGATGGATTTGCCAAGGATATCGGTATAGCTGATATTGGCAAAAGCACCCCCGAGCGAAAAGATACTGATCAGCACAAATATGAGCAGTATCCTGTAATCATCATCCAGCCATGAATGGTAAAACAGCATCAACCCTATGGCCAGCAAGGCCATCATCCTGGCATTGATCCCCAGCAGAAGAAATTTTCTTTTAAATGAATAATTGCTGATAAAAGGTGCAAAGATAAGCTGTGTGAAGCTGGAACCGCCCAGCATGATGGCTGTGAGTATGCCTATGTGAACCGCTGTGCCGCCGGCCTCCACCATCATGGCTGGGATCACCGTATCAATGTCGATAAAGTTTTGTGCCAGTGCCAGGAAACCGGCATGCCAGAGCAGGGAGCGGAAATTACTTCCGGATATGGCTTTGGGCAATTCCATGCGGAAAGTTACGAATAATCGGACATACCATGATAACCTCCTCTATTTCATCACCCATAGTAAAGGGAATTCTTTACGACAAATAGAAGATTCAGGCTCCCTGCTGTTAAGGACCGTACATACGATTCAAGATGTTTTTCCCGGATAGAGAATATTTCGAAACAAGCATTTACATATAATCAGGGAGCGGTCGGGTAAATCACTTTCCAGTCTGCCTTCATATCCACGACCAGCCATCCTTTGGCCAGGGCTTCATCCAGCCCCTTGTCCAGCCTCCCGATATGTGATTCCCTGTCGTAAGCCCATTCCCTTTCAGCATCAGTATGATGGATATAAGCCATGAGCCTTCCCGGTCCACCGGCTTCGGTCCATTGCAGCATCTGCAGATCCCCGTCAGAATTACCGAAAGCTGCCACTGGTTTCCTTCCAATGAATTTCTCTATGCCAACCGGTTTACCTTCCTTATCATTGATGAAATCAATCTCAGGGAGGCGCAATATGACCGGTCCGGTATCAGTCATTTCAAAGGCCATCTTTATACTGCTACCAACCACCTGCTCAGGTGGTATCCCGTACACTTCTTCCGTCCACGGCCGCATAAATTCCATCCCGCCCCCGGAAATGATCCAGGTCCTAAAACCATTGGCCCTGAGGTGGTCCAACAACTCCAGCATGGGTTGAAACACCATTTCCCTGTAAAGCATCCCTTTCTTCAGATGCCTTGCAGTATCGATCCATTCACTAACTATAATGCCAAACTCATCGGATGTCATGCCGGCGTGCGTAGCCATCGATAGCGCAGCCAATCCTTCCAGGCCTGATGCCATCAGGCTGTTCATGTCATGCTCAAGGACGGCCTTGAAAGGTTGTTGTTCCTTCCACTCAGGATGTTCGGGCGCAAGTGCAATAACGCGGTCAAGGGTGAACATCATCTGGAAATACATGGGTTGTTCGCTCCATAGGGTGCCATCATTATCGAATACTGCTATCCGTTCATTTACCGGGATAAATCCCTCCCCGGTGCTATCGATGGCCCCGGAAACAAATTCAAGGATAGCTTGTTTAGCAGGGCCATCATTCCATGAAGAAAGAGGATCTGCCGATGCAGCATGGTTGTTTTCCCTCCCCGGTTCGCATGTCAGCAGTAACACTAAGATGAACAGTGAAAGCAATGGTACAATCAAACTTTGATGCAGGTTCTTTTTCATTTCACACGATTTTGATTTTTGTCATTGTAAAAGTCATTTATTCCTGACGGTAGGCTGTATATTTCCTATCCTGCCAGGATAAGGGGCAATCTTCTATCTTCCCGGCAGCTATCAGTGCGCACCACCATAATCCTGAAGGACCTTAAGCACCTGGTCGATGCTGAAGCTTGCAGCTTTCTGTCTGGGTGGATAATCCTTGAAGGTCGCCAGGAACCCACTCACATATTCCTGTGCAGGAACCAGCATGTATGCATGGCGGATTTCCCAATCATAGAACGTATTTGAAGTGATCTCTGCCTGTTCATAAGGATCACGCCGCAGGTTGAAGATCATCGGGGCCCGAAGTGTAGTGAACGGATTTGCCCAAACTTCAAGGGTTCCCGGGCATTTTTGTTCCAAGAACAACAGCTTCCAGTCGCCATACCGTAATGCTGCCAGGTCTCCGTCATCAGTGAAGTAAAAGACTTCATGCCTGGGGCTTGGAGTGTTCTGAGGATCCTTTAAATGTTCGGTGATATCATAGCCGTCGAGGTGGTTCCTGTATTGCCTTCCGTTCGAGGATGAAACATATCCATCCAATAGATCCTCCTTAACATCAGGTTTTCCTGCTGCAGCCAGCAGGGTTGGAAACCAGTCCATGTGATGCACGATCTCATTGCTAACCGTCCCCTCCGGGACCACACCTGGCCACCGCACCATGGCCGGAACACGCCAGCCCCCTTCCCAGTTTGTGTTCTTCTCACCCCTGAAAGGGTTTGATCCGGCATCCGGCCATGAATTCTTGTGTGGACCGTTGTCTGTGGAATAAAATACAATGGTCTTGTCAGCAATTCCCAATTCATCAAGCACAGCAAGTAATTGCCCGACGTGCATATCATGTTCCACCATTCCGTCGCTGTATTCGTCCTGTCCCGAGATACCTCTTAATTCCGGCTTTACATGGGTGTAGACATGCATCCTTGTCCCGTTCCACCAGACAAACCAGGGCTTGCCTTCTTTTTCGGCCCGTCTGATAAAATCAATCGCTGCCTCCACGGTTTCATCATCTATGGTTTCCATTCTTTTTTTCGTCAGCGGGCCCGTATCCTCCACTTTACCGTTGGCATAGGAGAGGAGGACCCCACGGGGCCCGTATTTCTCCAGGAACGTTTTACCATCAGGCAAAACCATATCGCCAGGGTAATCTTCAAGTTCTGGTTCCTCCTCCGCATTCAGGTGATACAGGTTTCCATAGAATTCATCAAAACCGTGGTTGGTGGGGAGGAACACATTAAGGTCGCCCAGATGGTTTTTGCCGAACTGACCTGTAAGGTAGCCCTGGTCTTTCAGCAGTTCAGCAATGGTAGGGTCTTTTGTGCTCAGGCCGATCGCTGCCCCGGGCATGCCTACCTTTGACAGCCCGGTACGAAATACGCTCTGCCCGGTGATGAAGGCCGCACGTCCGGCCGTACACGACTGTTCACCGTAGTAATCTGTAAAGATGACACCCTCGTGTGCAATACGGTCGATATTGGGGGTATGATAACCCATCATACCCATGGAATAGGCGCTTACGTTCGACTGCCCGATATCATCTCCCCATATCACAAGGATGTTGGGCTGTTGGACAGATTGCGCCATTAAAAAAAACGGAATGATGAGGATCATTCCTAATGTGAATAATCTTTTCATGGCATTGGTTTTTGTTGACAGTTAGTTTGAATGCGGGTACTCAGCAATACAAAAATAAATTCGTTTTACCCGTTTTTCAGGCAGGTAATTACCTTATCATACACATAGCAACACTGACTGTAAAATTGCAAGTATATATTCCTGTATAACAGCATTTTAAACACACTAAGACCAGTTTGTTATTTTGTCTGATCCTATAATATCGGATGAATTCGTATATTTGATTATAGAACTTGTTCCCGATGGACTTTTCGGTCATTGAACTCTATTCTCTGTTTGGGGGATTATTGGGAATGATCCTCGGGGTGATCATCCTTTTCCGGGCACAAGGCGAAAGGGAAATCAGGATCATCCTCGTCATCACACTCCTGGTCTCTTCTGTTATTGCTATCTTCAGTACGATAATGTATTCGGGAAAAGCTGATCATATTCCACATCTGATCAGAATCGACAGCCCGTTTGCTTATTTACTCGGTCCGGCCTGTTTCTTTTACACTTATGCCACATTCAAACCAGGATTCCGTTTCCACTGGATTTACCTCCTGCACCTGTTACCGTTCATTGCCAACCTCATTGAATTCACACCTTTCTACCTGAGTGATGCAAGTACAAAGGTCGATTATTACAGGGCCTTCCTTGAGACCGGGACCGTAATCATGCCGTACCATTACTTATTAAAAACCATAAGCCTTTTTATCTACCTGTTCATGCAGATATATTATTTCCTGAAATATAAACCCCTGAACAAGATGAATGGGGTGAACCGGATAACTGTAATTTGGTTCCGTATCTTCATCATAATCCAGCTAATCTCAATGACCGGCCTTGTCGCAGACAATCTTACCGGCCTTCATATTTTTGGCGACCCATACAGGTTTGCAACACTGGTTATCACAACATTTCTATATGTCGTTACGATCACGCTGCTGGTTTACCCGCAAATCCTATACGGCATCAGTAACGACAGGTTTTCAAACAGGTCAAAATACAGCCATTCCAGGTTAAATGAAGAAGATAAAAGTGCTATACTTGATAGACTGAAGGCCTATCTGTCAGATGATCGCAAAGTATATTGCGATGCCAACTTATCTCTCCCCGAGGTAGCCCGGAGAATTGAAGTCGGTATCCATCAATTGTCACAGGCGATCAATGAGAAAACAGGTTTCAATTTTAACGACTATCTGAACATTTACAGGATAGAAGAGGCCAAGAGTTTGCTTTCTTCAAAAGAATATGAAAAACTTACCATTGATGCCATAGCCTCCAAAGCCGGTTTCCAGTCGAAATCGACCTTTTATAGTGCCTTTAAAAAGCATACAGGTATTACACCGAAACAATTTGCTGAAACAATTCGTTCTCAATAGAGTAAACTTTCCGTTTCGTCTCCCGACGTGCTCAAGAAATCCCTCATTCGCATCTATAGTTAAACACTGCCAAAGTCACAAAACCCCGGGGACCTAAACAGCAAAGTCCTGCGTTTAATTTCCCTTTTTCTCACAGTCCCACAGTCTCAAAGTCCCGGATTAGCGCGCTTCGCTCGCTGATCCAGAGTAGGGGAGGCTCAACAACAAAGTCCATCACTCACTTCGTTCGCTCAGACTTTTTCTTTTCAGCCCTTTTCGCTCAAGCGAGCTTGGCTCAAGGGCCAAAAAGAAAAAGTCCTGATGCTTGCGCATCAGGACTTTGTTGTAGCGGGGGCTGGATTCGAACCAACGACCTTCGGGTTATGAGCCCGACGAGCTACCACTGCTCCACCCCGCAATGTGTTTTCAAAAGGGACTGCAAAGATAAATTTTTGTACCTTCCCCACCAAATCTTTTTGCATTTATCTTTTGTTATGGGGCATAAAGCGGGTTTCGTGAACATCATCGGTAAGCCCAACGTGGGAAAATCCACCCTGATGAATGAACTTGTCGGGGAGAAGCTCTCCATCATCACTGCAAAAAAACAAACCACCCGCCACCGCATCCTGGGTATCGTGAATGATGAAAACTACCAGGTCGTATTTTCCGACACGCCCGGTTACCTCAAGCCAGGGTACAAGCTGCAAGAGTCGATGATGAAGTTCGTGGAAGACGCCCTGCTCGATGCCGATGTTTTCCTGTATATCACGGCCGTTGACGAGAAATCCGAAGATGACGAGATCGTTGAAAAGCTTGGTAAAACGGATGTACCGGTCGTGGTGGTCATCAACAAGATCGACCTGGGCGATCAACGATCGCTTGAGGCCCTTGCCGATGGCTGGAGGCAAAAGCTTCCGGATGCCAGGGTGCTGGCCATCTCCGCCCTCCATAAATTCAATGTCGACACGCTCTTCAACCTTATCCTGGAGCTCATCCCCGAAAGCCCGCCTTTTTACCCCAAAGACGAACTTACCGACAAGACTATGCGTTTTTTTGTGTCGGAGATCATCCGCGAAAAGATCTTCCTGAACTATCACCAGGAAGTCCCCTACTCCACCGAGGTGATCGTCGATGCATACAAAGAGGAGGCGCATATCATCAACATCATGGCGTACATCTTTGTGGCCAGGGAATCACAGAAGGCCATCATCCTTGGCCATGAGGGCAAAGCCATCAGGAAGATGGCCACCGAGGCCCGGAAAGACATCGAGGATTTCGTGGGGAAGAAGGTTTTTCTGGAGGTCAGGGTCAAGGTAAGCAAGGACTGGAGGGACGATCCGCAGAAATTGAAACATCTGGGATATGAATAGGGTTGCCAACCTTAATAACCCTATTATCCATATCTTTGCAAAAAATTCAAATCCATGCCTAACATCCTCGCCATCGTTGGCCGGCCCAATGTGGGCAAATCGACCTTCTTCAACAGGCTTACCCAGAGCAGGAAGGCTATCGTGGAAGAGACCAGCGGTGTGACACGCGACCGGCATTATGGTAAAGGCGACTGGAACGGTATCGGATTTTCGGTGATCGATACCGGTGGTTACGTGGTAGGATCCGATGACATCTTCGAGGAGGAGATCCGCAAACAGGTAAACCTTGCCATAGACGAGGCCGACGTGATCCTCTTCATGGTGGATGTAAAGGATGGCATCACCGGCATGGACGAAGATGTAGCCGCCCTCCTGCGGCGGATCAAAAAAAAGGTGTTCCTGGTGGTGAACAAGGCCGATAATCCCCAACGGGTGCAGATGGCGGGCGAATTCTATGCCCTTGGCCTGGGCGAGGTATTCCCGGTTTCTTCCATCAACGGCAGCGGCACCGGGGAACTGCTCGACCAGGTGGTGAAGGAATTCCTGCCGGAGATGGACGAAGAGCAAAGTGAACTGCCCAAGTATGCCGTGATCGGCAGGCCCAACGTAGGCAAGTCAAGCCTCATCAACGCCCTCCTGGGAGAAGAGCGCAACATCGTGACCCCCATCGCCGGCACCACCCGCGATTCGATCTACACCCCCTTTAAAGGCTTCGGGCATGAGTTCCTCTTCGTCGACACCGCAGGATTACGCAAGAAAAGGAAGGTGAGCGAAGACATTGAATTCTATTCAGTGATGCGGTCGATCAGGGCCATCGAAGAATCGGACGTCTGTATCCTGATGATCGATGCGCAGGACGGGATCGAATCCCAGGACCTCAGCATTCTCCGTCTCTGCGAAAAAAACAAGAAAGGGGTGGTGCTGGTCATCAACAAGTGGGACCTTATCGAAAAAGAAACACAAACGCATATCGCATACAGGGAGGCCGTCCTTGACAAGACCTCCCCTTTTACCGACATCCCTGTGATCTTTACCTCCGTTACCAACAAACAGCGGGTGCTGAAAGTCCTGGAGGCTGCCAACCAGGTGTATCATAACCGTTCGAAGAAGATCCCCACGGCAAAGCTTAACGAGGTGATGCTTCCGTTGATCACGAAATTCGGTCCACCCATGGTCAGGGGCAAACGCATCAAGATCAAGTATATCACACAACTCAAACTTGCCTATCCCGCTTTTGCCTTCTTCTGTAACCTGCCGGATGATATCAGGGATCCGTATCAGCGCTACCTGGAAAACCAGATCAGGAAGAATTTCGATTTCAGCGGTGTACCCATCACCCTGTATTTCAGAAAGAAATGACGATGGAAGGCGTACGCATAGATAAATGGCTCTGGGCAGTAAGGATATTTAAAACGCGTAACCAGGCAGCAGCAGCCTGCAAGGGAGGCAGGGTGAAGATCGACGGGCAGGCCGTAAAGGCATCGCGTGAAGTAAAAGCAGGTGAAGAGATCAGGGTATCGCTTACCACTTATACAAGAACCATAAGGGTATCCGCCCTTTTAGAACACAGGGTTGGACCCAAACTGGTGGCCGATTATATGGAAGATCTTACCCCCTCTGAAGAGTTTGAAAAGCAGAAGTTAAAGCAGGAGTTGAACACGGAATACCGCAAGCGTGGCGAGGGCAGGCCAACGAAAAAAGAGCGGAGGGTGATCGAGCGGCTGAAGAAATATAAATTCTGAATAGGGTTG
>JAXGTH010000107.1:0-9634 GCA_040775045.1 Bacteroidales bacterium | reverse complement strand
TGGTTTGGCACCTCGATGTCGGCTCGTCACATCCTGGGGCTGGAGAAGGTCCCAAGGGTTCGGCTGTTCGCCGATTAAAGTGGCACGCGAGCTGGGTTCAGAACGTCGCGAGACAGTTCGGTCCCTATCTGTTGTGGGCGTTGGAAACTTGAGAGCCCCTGACCGTAGTACGAGAGGACCCGGTTGGACGAACCGCTAGTGTACCTGTTGTGGCGCCAGCTGCATCGCAGGGTAGCTATGTTCGGATGAGATAAGTGCTGAAAGCATCTAAGCACGAAACTCAGCTCAAGATGAGGTTTCCTTTAAGGGTCGTTAAAGACGATGACGTTGATAGGCTACAGGTGTAAAGGCAGTAATGTCAAAGCCGAGTAGTACTAATTACCCGTAAGCTTTCTACCAGAATGCAGATCTGCATCCCCGATCTTGTTGTATTTTCTTTCTCCATATGTCGATTTTAAGAGATTCGTTCCTCCCGGTTAAGCCGTGGTGGACAAAGGTCTTATGGTGACTATAGCGGCAGGGTCCACCTCTTCCCATTCCGAACAGAGAAGTTAAGCCTGCCAGCGCAGATGGTACTGCAACCGTGGGAGAGTATGTCGTCGCCAACTTTTATTTAAACCCGCTCGATTGAGCGGGTTTTTTTTTGCCCGCAATTCGGCCTCCAGCCCACGCTGTGGGACGCAGGCAATTTTTAAGGTGTGACATTTTTCAATTTTCGGTATTAATTGATATAGACATCTTCAATTAATACGACATGCCCTGCATCACTGACAAAACTCCGATCGAAGCCGGTTGCTACTTCCACATCTATAACCGGGGAATCAACAGAGAAAGAATTTTTTATACCGAAAAGCATTACCTCAGATTTATTTCGAGGTATAACAGGCTGCTCGGAGATCATGTTGAAACGTACAGTTATTGCCTGCTTCCGAATCATTTTCATTTCATGATCCGGATAATGGAGTCCAAATTCCCCGGCTATGAAGCTTTTATCAGCACCCAGCTGAACATACTGTTTTCACAACATGCGTTGATGATTAACAGGGAAAGAGGAAGATATGGCAACCTGTTTTGCAAAAGTTTTAAAAGGATCAAGATCAACAGTGAGTTTTATCTCAGGAACCTTATCGTTTATATTCATAAAAATCCCTATAAACACCGCGTTTCTTCGGACTATAAAGCGTATCGTTTCAGTTCATATGGAGAGATCATCAGGAGACAAAAAAAGATCGTGCGCTACCATGATGTCATCTCACTTTATGGGGGTATGGCAGAATTCATTGAACATCATGAGGACGAGGACCCTTTGAATCAGTTCCTGGGAAAACTGGTGATCGAAAAAGAACAAATAACTGATTAACTGAATGTTAATCAATTTGCCTGCGGCCCACAGCAAGGGCTGGAGGCCTTTGCTGTGGGCTGGAGGCCAAACCACATCATTTTCTTTCATACCTTTACACCAAATCATCACCCCCACAACCGAATGCCAGATATGCTCCGAATATTAAAACATATCCTCACAGCCACATTTGGTATTCTTCTCCAATCATCAATCATATCCCAGGAATGCGATACCATCATCAAATCCAAGGATACCTCCGACGTGACTTTCTACTACCATAACGTCGACAGCCTGGCCCTCGGCCTGCTGCATGGATACAATATGGACATCGCCGGCATCCATAACTACGAACAAATATACCGCGAAACGCCTTTCTTCGCCAGCCTCGGAAACCCCGGCCTTTTCTACAAAAACCTGCTTTTCAACCCGATAACCAAAAGCGGATTCGGATTCGGCATCCATAGTTTCGACGCCTACCTCTTCACTAACGAAAATACAGCTTACTACCAGCTCCATGAACCCTTTACCGAACTGATTTATGTACTCGGGCCCAAAAAGGAACAGATGATCAGAGCCAAATTCGATACCCGGATCGTTCCTGGCCTTACCTTGGGCGCCGACTTCCGGTATATCTTCGCCCCCGGCAGGTACCAGCGCCAGAAATCCGACAACAAAAGCCTGGCAATCACCGGACAGTATTTTACCAAACAACGCAGGTACGGCATCATCGCCAACTACAGGTATAATAAACTCATCGCTTATGAGAACGGGGGTATCATCTCCGACAGCCTGTTCGAGAATAATATCGAAACCGACCGCTTCGTGATCCCTGTTAAACTGAATTCGGCAGAAAACCAGGTGAGACAGATCTCTTTTTTCGGGAACCAGTTCTTCAATATCCAGAAAAAACATAAAAAACTGAACGACAGTACTTACGTTCGCAGAAAGATCCACGCCGGACGACTGTCGCATGAATTTACCTGGTCGAGGCAAACACAAAAATATATCGACGATAACCCGCAATCAGGATTCTATAACAATATCTATCTTGATTCAACAGGTACTTTCGATTCTGTGTACCACTTCGAGATCATCAATAAGGTCATGTGGTCAAACCTGGGGTATCTCGATTCGACTGAACGCAAACCCCTGTATCTCTATGGGGGGATTCGACATGAATACCATGAACTGGGCGGATATGATCAACGCAGATATTTTAACCAGATAATCCCTGAGGCCGGCATTTACTGGCTCATCCGGAACACCTTCCTGTTAAGGGCCAAAGTGGAGCTGGTGACAGGCGATTATAACGGGGGTGATTACCTGGGCGAAGCATTACTGGCATATATCCCCGGCAGGAACCAAAAGAAATGGGGAAGGATCGAAGCCGGATACAAACTGGCAAAACAAAAACCGGGCTGGTTCTACCAGCAGTACTCGTCAAACAACTTCTTCTGGGACAACGACTTTGTCAGTACCGACATCAGTGTGCTTTCATTCTATTATAAACGCCACCGCCTGAAAACCGGCATCGAATACCACCAGATGAACAGGTATGTCGGCCTGGATGAAATGGCCATGCCGCACCAGTCGGAAGGCAGCATCAATGTTCTCAAAGCCATAGTATTCAAGGATTTCAGGTTCAGCATAGTGGGCATTGATGCTAAACTGGCATACCAGAAAGCATCGGACGAAACCTTCATCGCACTGCCGGAGATCATGGCCGATGTTGCCGTATTTGTCACGATCCCCCTGTTCAAAGGTGCCACGACCATTCAGCCCGGAATCGAAGTCTACTACAATACAAGCTATTATGCGGATGCATACATGCCGGCATTACGCAGTTTCCATATACAGAACGGGAAAGAGATCGGGAATTTCATCTATGCCGACTTCTTCTTCAATTTCCGCATCAAAAGGGCCAGAATGTTCCTGAAATACTCTCACTTCAATGCCCTTTTCGGCCAGTACAACTACTATATGGTCCCCTCCTACCCTTTGATGGATGAAGGTTTCAGGTTCGGGATCTCGTGGAAGTTTTTTGACTGAGACAAGATGCCACACACCGGATACCGGATACCAGAGACCGGATGCAGGATTATTGATATGAATGCCGGGTGATGAAAAATGAATTAAAAATTTAAACCTCAACACCCAAAACCCAAAACTTTTCTCACTTCCTCCGCTTGCACGTCCCTTTCGAACCGCCACCGTAAAAGATCATGGCTCCAAGGATAAAGCCCAGATTGTACGGCCAGCCGCTGTTGTTCACCTCGTAGATGGTCACATTTTCGTTGAAAAGACTGATGATAAAAGTAACCAGCGAAATAAAGCCATGCCACAATCCTGCCCAGAAACCGGCAACTTCAAGGTCGAACCTCGTATCGCCTGCAGCACAGGAAGAAAGGAACAATACTGCCAGGATCAAAACCGGCAACCACTTCAGATTTTTCATTGATCTCATGTTTATTTGAATTTGGTAAATCCATGACAAGATATAAAAGCTTTCTGAGTTGAAGGTTAATTTTGTATGAAGTTCCCGCGAAATCCATATGAGAATCGCTACCCTGCCCTGCAACCGGGATCCGGGAATCAGCGCTATTTCATCCCCCTCTGTTTCTTGATCGCCTCATAGGCTGCCTGAACCTGCTGGAATTTCTCCGTAGCCCCCTTTTTTACATCCTCGCCAAGATGTGCAACCTTGTCGGGATGATATTTAACGGCCATCCGCCGGTACGCTTTCTTTACCTCTTCATCCGTTGCTTCCGGACTGATCTCCAGTATTTTATAGGCATTATTGACATCCTTCACAAACATGGCCCTGATCGAATCAAAATCAGGGGTGCGGATGCCCATGAAAGTACTGATGCGCGCGATCATCTCCACTTCGCTGGGATGTGTCTGACCATCGGCGCGCGAAAGCCCAAACAGATAATGCAGCAATTGAAGCCTGGATGAATATTCCATGTGCCGGGCGATCTGCCGGCTGACTTCCATAATATCGATATCCTGCTTCAGGATCTCGCGAAGGGCAAGCACCTGCTCCTGGCCCATCTGCGTTCCGAATTGCCGGATAAGGAAAGCCTTCACATATTCAAGCTCTGAACGGGTAACCCGGTTATCGGCCTTCATCACCGCTGCAGTGAGGACCAGCAGGCTCACCGTAAAATCGCCCCGCATGGTTGCCCCGGCCTGATAGGCATACTTGCCGCTTTGCATGCTGTCGTAAATCGAGCCGAAAGCAAAACCCAGTATGGCCCCGATGGGTCCCCCGAAGGCCCAGCCAAGGCCACCGCCTATCCATTTTCCAAATTTCATGTTATTCCTGTCCTTATGATCATCTGCCTTTTCCCCCGGCTTTTCCGCTTTCTTCCCTGAAGTGAAATAAAAATATCCTACAACGGTGACAAGCAAAAGCGTGAGGGCAAGGTCCATCCTTTTATTCTAAATGCTGTTGTCAACAATGATGCCACGCCAGGGGTAATGAAAATATGGCAGACTATGTTCTGTAGCTGCCTGCCGGTAACCAGAGAGCAGGAGTTATTTAATGTTCTCTTCCATCCCCAGTCCGTACTCTTCCACCATCCTGATATCCATGGTCTCGAGCTGGTCGAGGATGGGGTTATAGATCTCCGGGATCACCGGGATGTGCACCCCCCTGGCCGAGATCTTGTCCTGAAGGATCATATCCACGCCACAGGCGGCCGGAAGGGCTACCGTACGGGCAATAGAGGTATCCGTTTCCTGTGTGCCATAATCGACCATCGTCGACTTGATCACCTCCTCTTTACCGTCGTAATCCGCTACAAAAGTATGCTGAAGCACCACCATGTCGCGCTCTGTTTTACCGATCATCATCTTGCTGATCATCAGGTCGGAAGTCACTTCGAAGGGGGTATCCTCCGCCCTGTCGACCGATTCATCGCTGAAGAACCCGAGCCACTCGAGTGCATCGGTCACGTATCCCTTCGGGTCGCCACCTACCTTTGCGGCCACATCGCTCTTCAGGTTCCCGATACCGGAGATCCCCGAGACTTTGGCCAGCAATTCGGCGTAGGTCAGGCCTTCCATGCTGATCTTATCATTGCCCAGCAGCCCGAGGGCCTTGATACCATCCAGCACCTCGCACCACTTTTCGTAACGGAAGGTTCCGCGGAACATGGTCTTTGTTTCCGGGATGCCGTATAATTCGATATATGGTAATGAATCCCTGTTGGGATAAACCTCGAGCGGCCCCACACCTTCAACATCAACCTTTATGGGGTTTTTGAACAGGTCGGCAGTGCCCACATAGATCTCTTTCCCCCTGCGCAGGTATTTCCCGTCGTTGTTGCTGGCCATCACCACGCCCTTGGGGGCCCAGGTAAACTTATAGTTGAAGGGATTCTTTTCCACTTCGGGAGCCACAAGGGCACCGCAGAAAGAATAGAATTCAACGA
The DNA here is from genome assembly GCA_040775045.1 of Bacteroidales bacterium. Lineage (GTDB taxonomy): Bacteria > Bacteroidota > Bacteroidia > Bacteroidales > B18-G4 > B18-G4. Next base: position 3,853 of record JAXGTH010000107.1, on the reverse strand, counting down.
TCTTCCCCCCTTTTCCGTGCACATGGTCGATGATCCTCATGGCCGACATGTGGTCAATGCCCGGATCGAGGCCCAGCTCGTTGAGGATGATGATGCCTGCTTCTTTCGCCTGTGCGTCCAGGGCCTTCATCTCGGGCTTCACATAAGAGGTGGTTACCATATTCTTCTTATGCCTGATGCATAGTTTGGCCACCATGACGTGGTATGCATACGGAAGGAGGCTCACCGAAAGGTCGTGCTCCTGCACCAGCCTGTCGAGGGTGGCCTCGTCGTCGACCGTCCAGGCCAGTGAAACACCGTTGGGATGACCGCCGATCATCGCGTCTGCTTTTGATTTTGTACGTGTGGCAACCGTCACATGATAGCCTTTCTCCAGTAAGTAGGTCACGATGGGTTTCACCACCATTCCCGCGCCAAGGATCAATACTTTTTTCATAATTTATGATTATTTTGATGTTGGTTAATGTTCGAGGTATTGCGAAATGTATTCAAAATCAGGTGTGAGCCTGCCTTTATGCAGGATCATGGCGCGTTTTACCGGTCCCGGGATGTCGAGGTCGGTAAAAGGCACATCATAATCCGCTGCCGCGATGGCCTTCACATAAGGCAGGAGGGCATTGCTGAAAGCGATGGATGACTCACGGGGAAGCTCGCTGGGCAGGATGTCGACGGCCATGTCGAGGATCCCTTCCCCTTCGAAACCCATTGTATGTTCTCCCGTGAGGGGATTATACACGAAGACCGGGTCCTCGATATTTGTCCCCTTATGGGTGCACTGTATGGAGCCGCCGGGATCGCATGTCACATCGCCGATCACGGTGAGCTTCGGCCTGCCCCTGCTGAACAACTTCTTCAGGTAATCATTGGTCAGAATGCGCGGGTATCGCACATCCCAGTACATGCAGTTCATCAGCACGCTGAGGTGGGGCACATACTGCTCAAATACGTTATGGTAGGCCTCAGCGTGCCTGTAATAATGCTGCAGGTCGAATTCCATGCCGGGATCGTTGGGCTGCGACAGGTCCCATTCCTTGAATACCGTTTTAAAAATAATGTTATTGGGAAGATCTTTCCGATCTTTTAGGGTCAATAATTCAGCGGGGCTGATGTCCATGGAAGGAAGCAGTGCGGCGATCTCCTGGGCGCCCTGCGACACATTGCCGTAACCTGTAAAGCCGATGGTGAGCGGACATATCTCGCCGGGCAGGCCCTTTTCGGCGATCTCCATCCCCACCTTCCCGATCTCTTCCTTTGCCTCTTCGAGCGAATCATAGGTATGCGACTGGCGAATCCTGGTAAAAGGTGTTTCAATACCCAGCACCCTGTACCTTGCACCCAGGGCCCATAGTGAATTTATCATTCCGGCCAGACCGGCGAATTTGCCGAAAAAGATCAGCCTGCGGCCCATTTCATCGGTCACCTTTTCGTAATCGATGAGGTTCACGCCCTTATCCATCATGGCCTTCAGCATGGGCATATTGTATGGCTGCCCCTTGATCACGTGGGAGAAGAAAATATAGGTCTTTCCCTTTTCAAAAATATCATTTGGCATTTCTTTAACCCCAAACACCACATCAGCCGGACCAATATCAGTAACGATCCTGGCCCCGGCATCCGCAAACTCCTGGTGTGTGAATACCCGCTTGGGCGACTCCTCCACGATGAATTCAAGCCCTTCCTCTTCAACAAGCTTTTTAACGTGTTTGGGGATCAGGGCTACCCTGCGTTCCATCAAATATTTGTCTTCGTGGCGTAAGCCGATCACATGCTTCATTTTCAAGAGATTAAAGAGGTTTGCAGTCTTTTCGTACTTGAACGGACAAACTTACAAATTTTAAGCTGGAAAAAGGGGTGAAACAGGGGAGATTATTTTCAGGGTTTCAGTGTTTCAGTGCTTCAGTGTTTCATTAGTGAGACTGTCTTTTTATGAGCGTAGCGAAATGAAAAGGCCCAGTCGAACTAATCCCGAGAACTCGGGAGTGTTTCAGTGCTTCAGTGCCTGCCCCGGGAACCCGGAGGTTATTAAACGGTACGGGTTTCGCGGAACGGGGGAGCGGCGAATTACTAGAGTGATGATATCCTGGTGCTTATTGATTATCGGAGATTTAGAAGGTCGGACTCTGGATTCATTGAATTTTTCATTATAAATCCACACTAATCAACAGGATATAATCAATCATCACTCAATCCCGGTCTTCCGCATCATAGGGCAGCCTGATCCAGATCGGTCGGTGGTCCGACATGGCGCTGATGATCTCGTAGCGGTCCTGGATGCCGGCGAATTTCCCTTCCTGGTCGAATGCCTCCACCCCGATGATGCCTGAAGCCCAGGTGACCGGATAGATCGGTATGGCGTAGGTCGTATGTTTCGAAAGGAGCAGATGGTCGTAAACTGGAAGCTGATGATCTCTCCCGGTGGGATCCTGCTTACGCAGGATGGTGGTCCGCTTCGATGCTTCCCCGGCCAGGAGCGGCTCGTTGAAGATGATGCGATAGGCCGTTGTGTCGGTGAGTATGCTGTCGAAATATGCCGTCTGCCCCTCGGGGTTGGCATTGAAATCGCCCATGATGAAGATGTCCTTTTCCGGCACTTCCGGGCTGAACACCTGCGCGTTCATCCAGTCGTGCAGGAACTTTATTTCCGTGCCCCTCACCTCCTGGATCTCCTTGTTGAACACCGTATGCACGGTGACGATCCTGAAGTCGAAACCCCCTTCCCTCTTCACCCTGAAATCGGCCACTACGGGCACTGCACGAAAGTATGTGTTGTTGATGAAGGGCGTGTCGATAAAAAAATACGGCGTATCGGGATGCAGCAGTTCCAGCCTGCCGCTGTCCCAGAGGAAGGCATAGCGCTCCACGTAGTTGTTCTTTCCCGGATCGGGATGCTTGTCGTATCCCGTTTCATCGCTGACAACATAATCGTAATCATAACCCCTCCTCTTCAGCCCAGCCAGCAGCGTGTCGAGCCGGTCAAAGTAATATTGGCCCTTGATCTCCTGTATCGCCAGCACGTCCATCTTGCCAATGATATCGATCATGGCCGGGTAATCGTGCTGATCGCTGGAGGAACTCCCGAACCACTTGATGTTCCAGGAGCCGATCACAAGGTCGGACTTGCCATTCGGGACAGCCAACAGCAGTACCGACCACGCCTTGTGAATGTAGCCCGTATCCTGGTCATAAGCAATTTGGTACCAGTATGGGATGGTATCGGCGATCAGTGTGGCCGTTTCCCCTGGCAGGAGGCTGCCGATCACGTTCCCGGCCGAAGAAGGGACATCCCTGACATTCAAACTTGTTTGCACCCTTTCATTGGGTGTCACCTGCTGTGAAAACGTGATTGAAAATGAAAAAACCGAAATAAGGAAGAAAGGAAGGATGGTTTTCATGAGGCGATTGGATCGGGTTTCCTGTTCTGCGAAGATATGAAAATCAGTGTTTCATGGTTTCAGTGTTTCATGGTTTCAGTGTTTCATGGTTTCAGTGTTTCAGTGTTTCATTAGTGAGACTATCTTTTTATGAGCATAGCGAAATGAAAAGACTTAGTCGAACTAATCCCGAGCACTCGGGATGGTTAAATGCTTAGACTGTCATAAATAACCTCGATTCCGGGAACCGGGAATCGGGACCGGATGCCAGATGCCGGATGCCGGATGCCGGATGCCAGATACCGGATGCCAGATACCGGATACCGGATACCGGATGCCGGATGCCGGATGCCGGACACCCGATGCCCCACGTAAATAGATTTACAACTCAACACCCAAAAGTAAAAATCCACCTTCTGAGAAGGTGGCTTTGAATTGCCCCTAAAAGGGGCTTAAAAGTCAAACTTATGCTGTTGCTCTTC
>JAXGTH010000106.1:0-9670 GCA_040775045.1 Bacteroidales bacterium | reverse complement strand
TGATCTTGTGGATGACATCCTGCTTTTGTGCCTCATCGGAGATCATCCTGATGGTCTCGAATTCGGTATTGAAACTTACATCGGCATATTTTACCAGTGAGCGGATGGCTTTTTTGGCCGGTGGTTTGATGTAGACCGTCTGTACCTCCGGATCAATGGATTTGATCACCTTAAGGTTGCTGATGCGTGAATCATGCACCTCTTCCACCCCCAGTTCCAGGAGTTCCTTCAGGAAAACCCTGTTGCCACAAAGGAGTTTTGACACAACACCCCAGTCTTTCCCATACAGGGCAAATAGTTTGTTCAGGAACTCGAAGTTATGTTTCAGCTTTTCTGTGTGTAGTTCGATGTAAGCCATGGCTTGTAAGATTATGCAACGGGTTTCCTTCGGATCCTTTCCGGGAGCCGGACAAGGAGTTCGTAGTTGACCTGGTTGCTGATTTCACTGAATGATGCGACTGTGATCTCAAGGTTTTCCTGCCTTCCGATAATGACCACTTCATCGCCGATCCTCACATCGGGGATGGCGGTGACATCGGCAATGAGCATGTTCATGTTCACCATACCGATCACCCCGACCCGGTGGCCGCCGATCAGTACCCTGCCCTGGTTGCTGAGCATGCGGCTGAAGCCGTGCGAATACCCGACAGGCACGATCGCGATCAGTTTTTCTTCGGTAGCGAGATAAGTGGTGCCGTAACTGACGAATTCACCCTCATTGACCCTCTTGAGCGACATGATCCTGCTTTTCCAGGTGATCACCCGGTCGAGGGGATCATATCTTTCTTCCCGTCCATGAACATACTGTATGAAGGTCTCGATACTGGGCCAGAAGCCGTACTGCATGATCCCGATGCGTACCATGTCCATCCGGGTTTTGGGGTAGTTGAGGGCGGCGGCCGAACAGGCAGTGTGCCTGATCAGGGGATTGAGCCCGCGGCTACGGATATTCCTCACATATTTGTTGAACCTGCTGATCTGCCTGTTCACCCTGACAAAATTGGCTACACTCTCGGCCCCGGCATAATGCGTGCAAACCCCGTCGAGTTGGACAAGATCCATATTATTACGGATCTTCCTGATCGCATAGCTCAGGCCTTTTTCCGAGAGTCCGGTGCGATTCATGCCGGTTTCAAGTTCGAGATGCAATCTTGCTTTCAGATTGAGCGACCCGGCGATATCGATGGCCTTGTCGAGCCGCTCCGGGTCGAAGATCCAGAATCCGATTCCCTGCTCGATTGCCCATCGCATCTCTTCATGGTCGATCCATCCCATGATCATGATATCGGGATGCTGACCGGCCGCTTCGGCCACCCGCCAGGCTTCGTCGCCGCTGAAGACGGAAAAATGATCGATGCCGGCTTTCTCGGCCATGGGAATGAATTTTTCGATGCCGTGGCCATAGGCATTTCCTTTCACAACGGAGGAAAGACGGACATCATGACCGATATGCTCCCTCAGAAAAGCAATGTTGTTGTTGAGGGCCGACTGGCTGAGTTCCAATACTGAGGTTGTTTTTAACATGCTGTCATTGTATTATCTGACGATATATTTCCTGGTAGAGTTTTATCCCGGTGGGGATCAGCTCGTCAGGGAAATCATAATCCGGATTATGAAGTGCAGGCTGCGATTCGCCGGATCCCAGACCGAACAGGGCACCGGGGAATTTTGCCGTGAAATGCCCGAAATCTTCCGACCACTTGAATGGCTGATCCAGGGTTCCAATCCCAAGATCCAGTTCCCCGGCTGCATGTTCGATGACCCTGTTGCACCCTGCATCATTGATGGTAGCCGGGAACTCTTCCTCATATAAGATTTCGTAAGAGAGCTTTTCACGGGTGGCTATATTTTTGACCAGGTTTTCCAGTTCACCTTTCAGCAGGTCCATATCGTCGTTACGGTAACTCCTGAGGGTCAGGTGTATTACGCCTTCACCCGGAGAAGTTCCGTATGCGATATTACCGAGCCTGGCATGGATGGGGGTGATCAGGACAAAATCCCTGAAATAGCGCTCAATTTTCATGATATCGCGAAAGGCCATGATCATGCCGGCCATACCGAATCCCGGGTTGATCCCTTTTTCGGGTTCGGCGGCATGTGACGACCTGCCCACAAGGGATATCTTCATTCCTGAAGATGCTGCAGCAAAATGACCGTTCGAGACGACCACATGATGCATGGGATATCCCGGCAGGTTATGCAGGGCAAAGATATGGCCTGGTTCAAATTCCTTGAATTTCGGGTCGTTCAGGACGGCTTCGGCCCCCCTGCCATTTTCCTCGCTTGGCTGGAAAAGTAACATGACCCTTCCCCGTGGCGGGGGATTTTGGTCGAGGTAATGCCCCAACCCGGCAACCATAGCCATATGGCCATCATGGCCGCACAGGTGCCCCTTGCCCGGAATGGCAGAAGCATAGGGAAGGTCATTCTTTTCCTCAATCGGAAGGGCATCGAGCTCACACCTGAACATAAGCGAGGGACCTTCCCTGCCGGAAGAAAATTCTGCTATCAGGCCATGGCCCCCGATGCCCTCCACGATACGGGCGTTGCGGAAATCCTGCATGAATTTCCTTACCCTGGCAGCCGTAGCCGTTTCTTCACCGGAAACCTCGGGATGCCGGTGCAGGTCCCTTCTGAGATCGATGATCCCTTTCATGATGTTCTCGCCGTGCATGTTCCGGGTGCGATTATGAGCGTTTTAATCTCATTTCGAGGTATTTGTTGGTAAAACCGATATTCTCGTAAAGGAATTTGGCCGGGTTTTCTGGTTCCACGTGCAGGGCAATATCGCCTTTGGCATACCTGAGGGCCTCTTTCATCAGTTTTTTACCCAGTCCTTTTCCCCTGTGGTCGCGATGTACGGCGATATAGACCAGCACATTTTCAGGGATATACCCCTTCATACCGGTCTTGTTCATGACCACGGCGCCCAGGATGCTGCTGTTTTCCTCGGCGGTGAGGATAAATCCCCCGGCCAGGGGATATGAACTCATGGCATATTCTATGGCATTGCCGATGTCTTTTTCGGCATCGCCGAACTGGTCGAGGTGGTCGTAAAGGAATTTCACGATCTTCTGTTTTTCAAGGGTCGTGAGAATCTCGAGTGAACTGTAATATTTGAATTTCATGGTGAGGGTTGTTTATGGGTGTTAGTATAATGGATGATCATATAGGTGATGGCTGCAGCGCTTATGCCGAAAATATTGGCTGCAAGCCCGTATGGAAGTTTTTGTTCTATAGCCGTTAGCACGATGGTAATGGTACCTCCGGCGATCATGGCACTGAAGGCTGCAGTGGTGTTGGGCTTCCTGTAGATCAGCAGGGCAAGCACGGGGATCAGCAATCCGGCAACCATGATGGCATAGGAATAAAGCATGAGCTGCAGCACCTCGGTCATCTTCAGTGCTATGGCTACGGCGATGATGCCGATGAGAAGGGTGAGCAGTTTTGAGAAGAGCAGCACCCTTTTCTTCGAAAGGCCACCCGGTACCAGCTTTTCAATGATGTCGGTGAGGACGTTTCCCGAAGCGGCAATGAGGCAACTGTCGGCAGTCGACAGGATGGCCGAGAAATAGGCTGAAAGGAGCAAGCCCATAAGGCCGTATGGGAGGATATACCTTAGCAGAAGCGGTAACCCCATTTCGGGGTCAGCCTCGCTGCCCGGCACGAATCCGATATCCTGGAACATCCCGTTTTCAAAAGCAACCCTGGCGAAGAGCCCGAGGAGCACGCCCATGAAAGCCATGACGGGCCATTCAAATAGGCCGGCAATATACCAGGCCTTTCTGGCCTGTTTTACCGACCTGGAGGCATAGATGCGCTGGTACAGGGTCATTCCTACAAACCAGACCGGGAGGATGGTCACCAGCCAGTTCAGCAGTGTGACCCAGCTGATGTTGTGCAGGGTCAGCATACTGGAATCGACGGTTTGGGAAAGGGCTTCAAACCCGCCCGTTTTGATATATGCAATGGGGATCCCAATGAAGATCAGCCCGCTGAGCAGGATGATCCATTGCAGGGTGTCGGTATAGATCACAGCCTTTAAGCCGCCGAGTACGGTATATCCCACAGCTACCGTTCCCATGAGGATGAGAGCGTACTGCAGGTTAAGCCCTTCGAAGGTGGCCGAAGCAAGTTTGGCCCCTGCCAGCAATTGTGAACTGGTAAATCCCAGGTAACCGATGGCAGAGATGATCCCGGCCGCGATAGCCACATTACGGCCATAGAACGACTCGAAGATCTGCGGGAAGGTATAGAGATTCTTCCTGTCCGAAAGCGGCTTGATCTTCGGGATGAGGAACACCGCACTGAGCCAGGCACCAAGCAATCCCGTGAAAAGCATCCATGAGCCGGAAAGCCCTATGGCAAAGCCAAGGCCACCCAGTCCGATCGAGAATCCTCCTCCCACATCGGTGGCCACAACCGAAAAACCGATATGCCAGCTGCCCATCTGCCTGCCGCCAACATAGAAATCATCAAGGTCCTTGTTCCTGATATGGAACCAGATACCGATACCCAGCATCGCAAGGATATAGATGATGAATATACTGAGGTCGACAGGGTGCATGTCAGCGCTCTGTTTGGTTAAACATTAAAATTCATGAGTGCCTGAAGGTCACGATAATAAACTATCCGGCATCAACCTGCAGGATGCCTACATGTTTCAGGTTGTTCCTGTTCAGGTGGGTCAGGACTTTCCTGAAATATTGTATAGGAACGATTAAATACAGCTTCCCGTTCTTTGAATCGGCATATTGCTGAAAAAGTTTGCATTTCCTCACGAAAAGCTCGTTGTTGGCATCCAGGTTTTCGCCTGTTTCTATTTCAAACAGGAACGATGAATCTTCCTGCGAGGCCATCATATCAGGCTGGAAAATATCGCCCGACCGTTCTTCTACGATCTTTTTCGGCTTATTCATGTTTCCAAGGTCCGCCCTGATATCGTGAAATCCTTCCTGGTGCAGGTAGTCCGTAACGGCATTCAGTATGCCTGTTCTCAGTTCTTTTTTGTTCATCCTTCCGTTAAATTGTTTCTGCACGAACAAAATTACAAAAAATTTTACAAAGCGTAAAATATTTTCGCCGAAAACTCCTTTTTCGGTCAATAATAAGGTGTGAACCGGGCGATGTTCATTCCCCGGGATTGCTTGAAAGGGGATCGTCGATCATCATCAGGGGAGAAGCATGGATCTCTCCGATATCAAGGCTTTCGATAAGGATCTTGAGGGCATTGTTGATCTCGGTAAGTTTTTCTGCGGGGAGTTTTTCAAGCTTCCTGGATAACTGCTGGTGGATCAGCTGCGGCGACTGTTCAAGGAGCTTTGCACCGCGCGATGTCAGGGAGATATTGATGGCACGCTTGTCGTCGGGCTTTGGAAGCCTGGCCACATAGCCCTTCAGTTCAAGCCTGTCGATGATGCCCGACATGGTACTGGAATTCAGGTTGAGATATCTGGCGATCTCGCCCTGTGTGGCGCGGAAATCAGATTTATTTCCCAGGTAATCAAGGCAAAGCAGTTGTGGGATGCTTACCCCGTATTCCTTCTGGATCTTCTTCGATTCAAGGTTAAGCGATCTGAGGATCTTCCGGATGTTGATCAGTATTTCGGTATACTCCAAGGCAGTATTGTTTGTACAGGATAAAATTATGAAATTTTTGTGAACTACAATCGATATGCCGGGTATTCTGCAGCACGGATCACAATTCATTCAGCCAGCTGCCCAGGCGGTCAACGGCGGTAACGATCTTCGGGCAGTGTATTTGAACGAAATGCTCGTGGTTATTTCTTTCGTCGCAGAAAAGTTCGTCGGCGGCATGCATGGCTTCGGCACCATCAAAATCGACATAGGCGATCCTGGCGGAGAATTCCCCCGGGGGCCGGCCGAAGTCTGCCCCGGGCAGCATGGCGACCCCGGTGTCCTCCAGTATCTTTTCGCAAAGCTGTTTTCCGGTAAATATTCCTTTTTCACTCAGTTTGTCCGTGTAATATGCGAAATCAGGAAAGATATAGAAAGCTCCCTGCGGGTGGGGATAGCTGATATGAAGCTTGTCGAACCTGACCATGATATACTTCAGTATGGCCTTTAAGACCTTTCGGGCCCTGGCAAGGTAATCTTCCATGAAGGGCCCGCCATCGAAGGCGGTGACCGCGGCATATTGTATGGGGGCGGAAGTAGCCGTAAAGGTTTCGCTGGCCACCACGGCCATGGCATTGAGAAGCCACCTCAGGCCAGATGGAAAAGAGAAGAATCCCAGCCTCCACCCGCCGGCACCGCACCACTTGCTGAGCCCGTTGCTGATGATGGTGCCTTCAGGATAATAGCGGGCCACCGAAACATGCTGGTTGTTGTGGTGGAGGAGTCCGTAGATCTCGTCCGAAACCAGGATCACCCGGTATTTGCGTGCCACCTCGGCAAGCCTTTTAAGACGTTCTATAGGGTAAGTTACCCCGGTGGGATTTGCCGGGTAGTTCAGGATGGCAATGCGGGGTTTGTCGGGATCCTTTTTACAAATCTCCTCCAGCATGTCGGGACTGAGCCTGAGGTCGTTATCAGGGAATGTGGGGACCCAGTGCACGTTACGGCCGATGATCCTGGCCTGGGGGGCATAGGATACCCAGCTTGGCGTTGGGATGATGAGGTCGCCGTAATAAACCAGCTGCAGGATGAAGATCAGCTCTTTGGAGCCCGGACCGATAAAGATATCGTCAGGGTGGTCGTCGACCTTATGCATCCGCAGGTTGAAGCGTGCAATGGATTCCCTGAGCTGCATCAGCCCTTTTACGGCAAGATAGTCTTTCTGGTGTGCATTGCGCCTCAGGGCTTCCGCCACTTCTTCCGGCACCGGGAAAGGCGACTGCCCGAGTCCAAGCCTGAAGACTTCCCGGCCCTCAGCCATCATCTGCCGGCTTTTTTCATTGATGGCAAGGGTGGCCGAGGGTTCCAGTCCCCTGACATTCAGGTTAAGGTTGATGGGGAAATGATTTTTCCTGATTTGTGACATAGCTTTTTGAAACTATGCACATAAAGATACAAAAAAACTGCGAACCGGCAATAACCCAATGTCCTGTTTCCTTGATCATATCTGGACGGGAACCACTCAATGCTGCGGTTGATAATATATTCCGGCCTCCGGCCCCAGGGGCAGTCCGAGGTAAAGCCATGCGATAAGCAATACGGTCCAGACAATGAAAAAGGCGATGGAATAAGGCAACATGGTTGCGATAATGGTGCCGATGCCCGACCGGGGGTCATATTTCTGGAAATAAGCGATGATGAGGGCAAAGAAGCTCATCATGGGTGAAACGATATTGGTCACACTGTCGCCGATCCTGAAAACCACCTGCGAAAGTTCCGGCGAATATCCCATGAGCATGAACATGGGAATGAATACCGGGGCCAGGATGGCCCACTTGGCCGAGGCACTGCCCATCAGCATATTGATGGATGCTGAAAGGATGATGAAAAGGATCATGAGGGGGATAAGTCCAATGCCGGATGCCGAGATCAGCTCGGCCCCCTTGATGGCAAAGATCACACCCAGATTTGATTCCTTGAAATAAGCAACGAACTGTGCCGCAAAAAAGACGAGCACAATATACATGGAAAGGGTTTTTATCGAATCCTTCATGCCATTCATCACATCGGCATCGCTTTTAAACCTGCCCGAGCCAATGCCATAGGCCAGGCCGGTGAGCCCTGCGATCAGGAAGAGAAAGGCCACCACATCCTTGATCAGGGGGGATTCCAGCAGGCTGCCTTCCACAGGATGCAGGAAGCCGTCCTTGCGCAGCAAGCCGGTGAGAATGATCCCGGTAATAATCAGGATGGTGATCAGCGCAAAACGGAGTCCACGCTTCTCTTCCTTGCTGAGTTTTTCAATCTGCTTTTCTTCTTCTCCCGATTGATATTTTCCCAGCCTTGGCTCCACGAACCTTTCAGTGACAAAAGTTCCCGTGAATGCAATGAAGAATGTGGATACCACCATGAAATAATAGTTTGCCGTAGGGTTCACCACGTAACCGGGTTCGATGATCTCGGCGGCTTCAGTCGAAAGTCCGGCAAGCAGCGGGTCGATGGTGCCGAGAAGCAGGTTTGCGCTGAAGCCACCCGAAACACCCGCAAAGGCAGCAGCCATCCCTGCAACAGGGTGCCTGCCGACAGCGATGAAGATCACACCGGCCATGGGGATCAGCAGCACATAACCCACATCGCTGGCTACATTAGAGATCACCCCGGAGAGCACCAGCACAAAGGTCAGCAGGCGCTTTGGCGCAGAGAGGACGAGCATACGGATCAGTGTGCTGATCAGTCCACTGCTTTCGGCCACACCGATACCCAGCATGGCAACCAGCACAATGCCCAAAGGGGCAAAGGATGTAAAATTTTCCACCATGCTGTCGAGGATGTAGTGTAGCCCGTCGCGGCTGAGCAGGTTAACCGGTTTAATGGCTTCTCCTGTGGCCGGGTTCAGGGCTTCCGATCCCATGACATGCGCCAGCCAGGAAGCGACAAGGGCCAATAAGGCCAGGATCAGGAACAGGGTGGCGGGATGGGGAAGGGCGTTTCCTGCTTTTTCGACAAAATTCAGGGCTCGGGTGAAGAACCCGGTGGATCTGGGTTTTTGCTTATCCGTTTTACTCATGCTAATGTTGATTATGAGTAAATTAACCATCGTAGGCGGGTTTTTGTTTAATTCCGGTGGCTTTTTTAAGCATGAAAAGGGCCTGGAGGATGATCAAAAAAATGAAAACCGCTCTCTTAAAATTCAGGAACGTGAGGGTTTTGGATTCAGGACAGGATGGAATGATTATCTTTGGTCATTCCAAACCAAAAACACATATCATGTTTGAAAATCTATCGCTGGGGCTCGATATTGCCACAGCCCTATCCGTTATTGCTGCAGCAGCAGCCTTTATCTGGAACTCGGTACTTTCTCACCGGAAAGACCGGAATGATCGACGCAGGGAAGTTATCAGGTCTTATGCCTTTAAGGTTGCCGATAAGGTGTATGAGGATATGAAGGCTATTATGGAGGAAACCGACCGGATCAGGGACAGGCTCCAGGAAGGTCAGACCACACAGAACCTTAACCCGTGGAGAGATCTTATCTTTAACCTCAGGTACACACTGGTACCCATTGAAACGATCGATGAGGTTTATGGTGATGGACGCTTTATCAGGCTCTCAGCCGAACTACAGGGCGAACTGCAGACCTTCATGTCGGATTTTTTTAAATTGATCAGTCCGGCAAGTGATGAGAAGTGGGACTTTGATGAGGTTATGGGCCGTCCTTACATGCTGGCAAAAAAATACCATATCAAACTCTTCCAGGAAACGGAAGATTATTTTGAAGGCCTTTAAAGGGAAATGATTTGTTATTCACAATGTGCTTTGTGCTAAATAATAAATTGTGCCTAGCCCATTCATAAACAGCGCATGATGTTTTATTTTCTATGTGCTGTGTGCTCTGTTTATATAATAAATAGCGCATAGCCCATTCATAAACAGCGCATGATGTGTTATTTTCTATGTCTTAAGTGATCTGTTTATATGATAAATAGCGCATAGCCCTTTCATAAACAGCGCATGATGTGTTATTTTCTATGTGCTGTGTGCTCTGTCTATATGATAAATAGCGCATAACCCATTCATAAATAGCGCATGATGT
>JAXGTH010000105.1:0-9689 GCA_040775045.1 Bacteroidales bacterium | reverse complement strand
TCCAAACCCGCTGATATTGCCTATGGTAAACCCGTAGCCCTTGTTAAGGTACTGGTACTGGTCGGTCACGGCCGGGCTCCTGAATGCTGACTGGGCGGTCAGGCGAAGTACATGAAACTCGTTCACATTATAGACCAGTGCCAGCCTTGGGGAGAACTGCAGATCGTAGTTTGTGCTCTTGTCGAGCCTTACTGAGCCATATACCTTCAGCCTGTTCTCTACCGCATCCCATATGGCCTGCGCAAAACCGCCATATTCAGCTACGTTGATCTTCTCTGTGGTATCAGAAAAAACTGTTCCGTCAGAAACGGGGTTTGTATTCCTGAATGAGGCCCCCACATTGAGATCAACCCTGTTAAAGCTATGATTATACAATCCCTCAACATGGTACAACTTTGTTTTGCTCTGGAAATTGGATCCGGATGGAGGCGGATTCCCGGTCACCTTGTCGAAGGCGGCATCCCATTCAGCCGTACCGGGTTCCAGCCACTCTCCGCTGGCAGCCATCATGGCATTATCGGCTGCTGTTTCGCCCCATGCAGGATCGAAGGGATCGGCGAAGCCATTACTGAGGGTCGATATGGTGTTGACATAGGCACCAAGGTAGGCGGGATCGACATACTTCAGCGACTGGAAGCCCATATTTACACCGGTGGCCGGCATGCTGTAGGTGTTCCTGGTATCATCGCTGTTCATGTAGGCCTTAAAGCTGAATCCCTTATAATCGAGGCCCAGCAGGTGGTGCATCTGGTAAAATCCTTCGAGCGGGGCACGGTTGTTCCCCATAAAAATGCTTGTCCCCGTCGAATAGCGACCTTCGTAACGAACCATCATGTCAGCATTCAACTTGTAATAGAGGCCTCCGCCAATTTTAAAGTTGTTTGTCTTGCCATCATAAAGCTGTGATTCCATATATCCCGGCATCATGAACTGCACCATCCCGGGGTTTGCATCCGGATAATCTGCGGCATAATCCCTGAATTGCTGGAACAAAGGTACCCCGGCATCGGCCTGGTCGCTGATCATCTGGTTGAAATTCTGTGGTGGTGTCAACTGGTGTCCGTATAGGTTTGCTTTAGGATCGTCGGCGATCCAGTCTTTTGCCGTCATGTATGACCCGGTAAGTTTGAAGCCAAGTTTCCCTCTGGCAAAAACATCTCCATAGCGAAACTGAACCTGCCCGTATTCCCTCGTGCCGCCCTTCAGTTGAAGGCTCAGGCCGCGGTAGCGGAAGGGGCTCTTCGTATGCATGCTGAGCACGCCCTGCATAGCATTCGGCCCGTAAAGGGCTGATGCAGGGCCGGAGATCACTTCCACACTTTCGATATCGAGGTCGTTAACCCCGAACATATTTCCCGGAACAATGTTGATGGTGGGCAACTGATTATCGATACCGTCGATAAACTGCACCGCACGCAGTTGTGCCGTAGTGTTGAAGCCCCTGGCATTGAATACTTTAAATCCAATGCTGTTGTTGATGACTTCCACATCACGCATATTGCCAAGGCCTGAGAAATAATCGCCCGAAGGGGCATCCTGGATCTGCCTCACACTTACTTTCTGAATGGTAAGCGGGGTTTCCATGAGTTTTTCATCGACACGGGAAGCGCTGATGACCACTTCGGAGCCCATGATGATGTCTGGCTCAAGCTTGATCCTCAGCCCGGGACCCGGCATGGTCTTGACAACGGCTGTTTTAAATCCGACATAGGATATTTCAAGGGTAAGCTCACCGGTCCTTCCTGTTTCAAAACTGAAAAAACCTGATGCGTTGGTCGTTGTGCCCGTAGTGGTACCCTGAACCCTGACATTGGCCATTTCGAGGGGTTCATTGCTGTCGAGATTATAAACATAACCGCTGACAACACCGGCCTGCGGGAATGCTGATAAACTTATACAGCATACTCCCGCAAGCATAAGGAGCAATCGTAATTGTTTTTTCATAAAGTGGATTTTGGTTAAACTCTTGATATGCTTCGATATTATTGGTGTTTCTGCGTAAAGGCCTGAACCGTTTCCCCCTTATGCCGGGTAAATATTTCCGTGGCCCCGGTCACGTCATGGTTTTCGTTCATCACCAGCCTTCCCCTGATCGTTTGCACGTCGAGCCCTTCCAGGTACTGTCGGAGGGAATCCTTTTCTCCACCTGTTCTTTTGAGCCCCTTAACGAGATAATTGCCGATACTGACACCGTATATGTTCAGCCAGTTCATCCCGTGGCCGTATTTCTCCCTGAACAGATTATCGGCCTTTACAACTGCATCTCCCTGGCGGTTGCTGAAAGGCCTCGGGAACCAAATGTTATTACCCTTTTCATGCAGGGCTTCCCATATCTGTTCATTATCAACCGTATTGTTGGAAAATATGGGAATATCAGGATCACGTTCCCGGATCTGCCGGAGGGCATTGATCATGGCCGATCCGCGCCCGATAACGATTATGAATTCCGGATCAAATGCCACGATCTTGTTGATCTTGTTTCTGAGGTCCATTTCTGTAGGTTCAAAAACTTCTCCCGGGATGATGGAGCCTCCGAGGGGTGTAAAAGCCTCACTGAAAAACTTCACCGCATCCCTTCCCATGTCGTCGTTGACGACCAGGTATGTACCCTTGCCCAATCCCATTTCAGTATATGCATAGGCCGCCAGTAAAGGCATATTGACCGATTCAAGCTCAAAATCGCGAAACACCCAGCGATAGGGAGCAGCGATACTTTCGGTGCTGGAGAGGGTAACCAGCATGGGGACTTCCATGTTGTCGACCAGGTCGATGATGGCCTGGATGACGGGCGTATAGCCGCTGATGATGAGGTCGACCTTGTCAACATCGACAAATTTCCGGGTAATGGAAACGGCATCCCTGGGATTGAGTTTGTTATCCTCATAAAGAACTTCAAGTTGCATCCGCGCCGTATCCCTCATTGCATGTGAAAAAGCAAGGTCGAGCCCCTTGCGAACCTCCTCGGCAAAATAACTGCCGTTACCGGAGAGGGGCAGGTTAATCCCGATAACATATGACACTTTTCCCTTATTCCTGGCAGGTTTTCCGGATTCCGGCTGATTGCAGGAAATAATGATCAAAGGTGTAATAAAGATGATGAGAACAAGTTTTTTGATCATATCTGTTTTAATTGAAAAACAATAATAACAACAATCAGATAAAAAGAAGCAAACCTATTATAGATAGTAAAGTGTTGCAGAAACCAATAAAACCACAGGGCAGCAATATGAGTTATTCCCTGATAATCCTGCAATTCCCGAGCGTATAGGAACCCAGCAGGCAATAATCGCTGTTTTCTTCGGTTCCGATCAGCAGCCAGCCATACCTGTCGAAAAGATCCTTTGTAATGAAGAAGTGTTCAAGCCTGTGCAATTCCGTCAGCCTGACTTTTTTCCTACGCAGTGGCAGGAGGTTTTCTTTTACCGGATTGATCCACCTGGCAACGGCCACATCGCTCACCCCGATGATCCTGCTAATGGCCCTGAACCCCAGGCCCTCAAGATAAAGGTGAAAGGCAAATCTTTTGATATCGGCATGAATCCCTTTCCTGTTAAGAGTGAAATGGTAACCGCATGACTTGCACTTGTAGCGCTGCTTTTCCGAAACAAAACCGGCTTTAACCGATTCCCCGGTCTGGCATTTCGGGCATACGGGATTTTTCTGCCACATACTTATATATATTTAGTATGCAATAATAGAAAAAATAATCACAGCATGAGAATAAGTTTTTTGTCCCTGACGACCAGCAGGCGATCGCAGAGATCCGAGGCAATCCCTGCATCCTGTTCGGCCATGATGATGGCAGCACCCGACTTGGAATGGTAATCCCTGAGAGAATTCATAAACTGCCCGATATTGACCGGCGAAAGCCCTGCAAAAGGCTCATCCAGCAGCAGCAGTGAAGGCTTGTTGAAAATGGCCATGGCCATGGCCAGCTGACTGCGTTCACCGCCGCTTAGCGAGCCTGCGGGCATGTTATCGAAACTGCTGCTTTTGAAGATCGGAAAACCCGACAGCAATTCGTCCCGGCGTCTATTGAATTCGTCCCTGGATATCCGGCCCGAAACCATCCATAAATTCTCTCTTACCGACATATGGGGATATACCGGGGCACCCTGCATGAAATATCCCACCCCCATACCTGAAAGGCGATGTGCCGAAACCTGAAGGATGCTTCTCCCCATAAAGCTGATCTCTCCCCTGATGATCGGGACAAGCCCGAATATGCTGTTAAGCAGTGTGGTCTTGCCGATCCCATTCCTCCCGAGAATGCCAATCTTCTCCCCTTCACCAAGGTCGAGGTTTATCACCGAAAGGATGGGATGGCTTTCATGATAGGCAAGGGTCAGGTTATTCAGTTTCAACATCACATCAGGTAGCTTCGTTTTACTTCTTCATGGTCTATGATCATTTCCGGGGGGCCGGATACAAGGATCTCGCCCCGCGCCATGAAATGACAGATATCAGAGGCATCACTGATCAGGTCCATGTTATGTTCGATAAGGAAGACCGTTTTTCCCGCGGCCCTGAGTTTTTTAAACAGGCTTTTTAGCATTTCGCGGGTTTCCGGGCCAAGTCCTGACGAAGGTTCATCAAGCAGCAGCAGATCATAATCTCCAACCAGCAGACCGGCCAGTCCCAGCAGTCGCTGCCTTGCATAGGAGAGCGAACTCGCGGGCCTGGCACCCTCCCGCAGCAATTCTGAAAACTCATCGAATCCCTCCAGTATCTCATGGATGAAGTTGAGTTTATCATTCCTTTCCCTCCTCTTTCTGACAGGTAAAAACACATCCTGAAGAATATTCTCCCCTGACTTCCTCCCGGCCTGTATAAGCAAGTGATCGGTCACACTCATCTGTCCGTATACCCTGCTACCCTGGAACAGTCGTCCGGCACCGGAAGAAGCGATCTCCCAGGGCCTGGCCCTGGAACAGTCGACCCTTTCATTTCCATTGTTGAAAATGACATAGCCCGAATCGGGTCGCAACAAACCCGAGATCATGTTGAAGAGGGTGGTCTTTCCGGCCCCGTTGCCCCCCACCAGGGTGGTGATACTTCCGCGGACCACATCCATCGAAAGGCCGTTGATCACATTCCTCCGGTCATTCCCGAGCCTGCCGATCCCAACGTTTGCGGCCGAAAAGCTCTTGCTCAAATTTCTGATCTCGAGGATACGGTCCATAACTATAACTTCAATTTTCCAAGCAGGCCGTAAGGCCTGTAAAACATTACAAGGATCAGGATCATACCAAAAAGCAACTGGTTCATTGGTGCGGCTATGCTGTCCGGCAATCCCGAATACCTGATCAGTTCAGGCACAACCACAACAAACAATGCCCCTGCAATACCGCCCCTTATCGTTCCGCTTCCACCAACGATCACGGCGATCAGGATAAAGATCGATTCATCGAGGTGAAATCCCCCGGGGAAAATATAGGTCATGTAGGAGGCAAAAATGAACGATGCCCATCCTATGAATGCACCTGACACAATAAATGCGGTGATCTTCAGCCTGGAAGTATTCCTGCCCTGCGTTTGCAGAGAAACCTCATCTTCCCTCATTGCCCTGAGGGCATTCCCGAAGGAAGAATGATAGATAAGGTAGAACACCAGCACCACGACCGCTGCCATGACCAGGCTGAGCAAAAGATAATCGGCGGGGCTATCCAATATCATTATTCCCATGACACTTACCGGCCCTATCCCCCCGATCCCAAGGCTGCCGTTAGTGATGTCGAGGTTATTCATCAGGGAAAAAATAATAAACTGGAAAGCAAGTGTGGCGAGAATGAAATAATCGCCTTTCAGGCGCACGGCCGGCAGGGCCAGCATCATGCCAACCGCAGCATTGACCGCCATCACAAGCAGCAAGCTTGGGATGAGGGTCAGGTCAAGGACCATCACAGCCAGTGCTGTTATGTATGCACCTATTCCATAGAAGGCAGCCTGACCTAATGAGATCATCCTCGACATCCCCACGATAAGTCCCGTTGCCACCGACAGGATGATGTAAATGTTTACCAGTATGAGGATATGTGTGAAATATGCCATATCAGAAACTCCTTGATTTTTCAGCCATCAATCCCTGCGGCCTTATGATGAGGAACAGGAACAGGATGATGAATGTGGTCATCATCACCCATCTGCTGTCGAAAAAGAACTCCGTCGTGGATTGTATTAAACCAAGCAGGAAAGCCCCTGCCACAACGCCATCAAACCTGCCTATTCCCCCGATCACAAGGGCCACGAATGCATTGATGAACATGGGGATCCCGAGGTGTGGATTGATCCCTACATCCAGTGAAGCAAGGCACGAGGCCATCCCTGCAAAAATTCCCGAAAGGAGGTAAAGCCGGAGTTTCATCATGCCTGTATCCAGCCCATGAACCTGGCTAAGCTGTTCACTGTCGCGCAAGGCCCTGATCCTTATCCCCGTCATGGAATACTTGAGGTAGGCGAAAAACGATCCCAGCGCCAGCAAAGAGATCAGCAATATCATCAGCCGGTAATCAGTGATATAGATTCCCATCATGTTCACTACTCCGCCGGAACTGAAGTCGATAAACCTTGCAGCATTCCCAAAAAACAACTCTGCAAGGCTCACAAGAATGATGAACACTCCCACAGATACCACCATCAGTGAATCATTCGATCTGCCGCGCCTGGTCAGGGGGACATAAATAAAAATGCCACAAACGGCACTTAAGACAGCGGCGGCCAGGATTGAGAGCAATAGTGACAACAGCAACGGGAATCCGGCCCCTGCCGAAAGAACAAAGAGCATATAACCTGCCCAGACATATATTCCGGCATAGGCGATGTGGAACACTCTCATCGTATTGTATATCAAGGAAAAGCCAATGGCTGTTAACGCGATGAGGCTTCCGCTAACAAGTCCGTTCAATATAAACTGCACGAACATTATCTGGTCAGTATTTATTGCCTGATGCGGGGTGTGTCATCAACAGGCAAAGGCAAATATATAACAATTTGGCTGTTGTCATGAAGACCATAATTACAGGCTGATTTGTGATAATTGCACTTATATTCGTACTTTTGCACCCGCATATGGTCGCGTAGCTCAATTGGATAGAGCAGCAGCCTTCTAAGCTGCCGGTTCTGGGTTCGAGTCCCGGCGCGATCACTAAAACTGCACCGGGGCAGCTTACTTTTTTTAGCCGGGACGAGAACCCAGGGTTCGAACCGAGCACCCGCGAAAGCGGGGGCGAGCTCACGAATCCCGGGTAACCGGGATGAGTAATCCCGGCGCGATCACTAAAGCTGCTCCGGGGCAGCTTACTTTTTTTAGCCGGGACGAGAACCCAGGTTCGAACCCCGTTTCGGGGTCTTTATTTCTCTTCTAAATAAGCACTTAGCAGGCAACGTTTATACCCGATATCAGTCTATTTTTGCAGACCCGCCAGATGATTGACGGAATACCGAACCAAAAGAACCGAAATACGTAGAATTACTGTTAGATTATCGACAGATTAGCATTAATTTTGAGGTCCTGCACTTTTATAAAACTAACATGAAGATCAGATATCTACTCTCCCTCCTGCTATTACCCATATTGGGTCTATCCGAAGGATCGAACGAAGTATACGTCAACAAGCCAAATGCCAATACCATGCTTTACCTCTGCAACGACTTCGCCGGGCAATGCAGTGGTGCAGGTGGTTTACGTACACAATTCGCCGTATATGATTGTGTTGAGGAGGACAGGCTGTATTTCGTGACGGAAAATGCTGATGAAGTGGTGTATTTCGGGTTCAATGGTGACCCGAACGAGGGATGGTTCGACGATTTCAGGATTGTTTACAGGATCAAGGATGCAGCTGGCAATGTTGTCGTGCCGGAGGCTGATCTTCCGACCGCAGGGGCAGGTTTTATCAACAACATCGGTGAGGCAAGGGTGGGACCCCTGCAGATCGCTGGAGCAGGCGGTTACGACGCCATCCTTTTCACCCCCCCGGCACCGGGGTTCTATTACGTTGAGTTCGACAGGCTGGATGAAAATACTGGTAACAGGGCAATAGGGAGTTTCTATATCGAACTCTTTGACATCACCGTATACGATGCCCCGGCCGGCGAAGTAAAAAAAGGCAGGCTCCATTCAAAAGCCTGGCAATTTGTAGAGGACAGCGATATGAGTGGCTGGAAAGTCAATTCGTCAACTTTCTATATCTACTCTGTCGACAGCATTATCACTTCCGTTGAGTTCGAGGATATGGAGGGCAGGGCCTGGATCATGTTCTGTAACCAGTATGGCTGTCAGAACACGGGAAATTTCGTCCTTGACAGGATGTCGCTGAACAGCCAGCAGGCCTATGTGCCACAGTATCGCGTATTCGTAAATGAACCTGATTCCATCCTCTTCCCGCCTGCTACCACACCGGGGATGATCATCCCCCCGGATCCCTGGGCAGAAGCTTTCTGCGACGGGACCAAGATCTTTCATATCACGGTGGATAAACCCGGTAATGTGGATATTCTGATGGATTTCGCCCCCCCATTCGTCGACCGCAACCTGCAGACTGCGGTAACGGCAGGCGAAAACCTGATCCTCTGGGACGGCCTCGACGGTGTCGGGGCACCCGTATGGAACAATATCAATATCAATTTCACTGTTACTTATATCAATGGGCTTACCAACCTGCCGTTTTATGATATCGAACTAAATCCCAACGGCTTCAGGATAGCGCTGGTAGCCCCGGCAGGCACAACGCCACTGGTATACTGGGATGATTCCAACATTCCCGGGGGTACAGTGAACCTGGCAGGGTGTAACAGTGTGCCGCCAAATCCGGGATGCCATCCCTGGTTCAATGAAAGTTACGGCAATGAGAATACCATCAATACCTGGTGGTACACGGCATCTAACAGTACGGCCCCGGTCCTCGTCATTCAGGAAAGGGGCCCCTCCACACTGGTATTCAACCAGCCCCCTCAAACCATATGCGCCGGTGCCCAGGGAGTAACGATCTCTGTTAATGTTGACTTCAATTCCGAGGAATACCACTGGTCATTCACGGGAACAGGTGCCACGATCAACCAGGCTGACCCGGGAGATAATTTTGTCACCATCGACTTTGATCTCACTGCCACGCCAGGTAATATTGAAGTTTACGGATCCAATACAAACTGTGGCGACGGACCTGTATCCACACTTGCCATTAACATTGGTCCTCTTCCGGGTGCACTGATCAATGCCTCACCCAACGATACGGTTTGCATTAATGATCCCGTAGCCTTTACCGGTACAGATACAAATTCAGTCAACGTGCAATCATGGCTATGGAATTTTGGGGATGGCAATACCTCCACATTGCAAAATCCAACACACGCTTATACTTCCCCAATCTCTGCCAATGTAAGGCTGATCATTACCACTGTAAATAATTGTAAGGATACTGCATGGTTTCCGATTTGGGCGGTCGATCCGAACATCGATTTCAGCAGTTCACCGAATCCGAGTTGTGTTGACGATACCGTCTTTTTTACCGGCACCGGCGATGCCAGCTTTACCGATTGGATATGGGATTTTGGAGACGGAGGCAGCGAGATCGGCAAGAATGTTTGGCATGTTTACAAGACCCCGGGCACATACAACGTAACCCTGGATGTATGCAACAAGAGCGTGAACCATGATCATGAGGTCATTCCCCAGGCCGTTGCCGATGCGGGTG
>JAXGTH010000104.1:0-9792 GCA_040775045.1 Bacteroidales bacterium | reverse complement strand
TGAGAGATCAGCGCACGGATGGCCGTGGGTGCAGTATAGAACTGGTTAACCTTATGTTTGTCAACTACTTCCCAGAACCTGCCTGCATCGGGCCAGGTGGGTACACCTTCGAACATCACAGATACGGCACCGGTGAGCAGCGGCCCGTAAACGATATAGGTGTGGCCGGTTACCCAGCCAATGTCGGCGGTACACCAGTAGATGTCGCCCTCATTATACTGGAACACGTTCTTGAAGGTGTATTCGGCATAGACCATATATCCCCCGATGGTGTGCAATACCCCCTTGGGCTTTCCTGTCGAGCCTGAAGTGTAAAGGATGAAGAGCGTATCTTCGGCATCCATCTCTTCCGCTTCGCATACCGTGTCCTTGCCTTCGATGAGTTCGTGCCACCAGATGTCGCGTCCTTCGACCCAACTGACTTCAGTGCCGTTATGCTTGTAAACGATCACATTGTCGACAGAAGGGCAGTTTGCCACCGCCTCGTCAACGATTTCCTTCAGGGGGATGTTCTTTGATCCACGATGGGCACCGTCGGAAGTGATCACCACGTTGCAGGTGGCGTCAATGATGCGGTCGGCCAGGGCGTTTGCCGAGAAGCCCGCGAATACGATCGAATGTATTGCCCCGATCCTCGCGCAGGCCAGCATGGCAATAGGCAGTTCGATGATCATCGGAAGATAAAGGGCAACTCTGTCGCCTTTCTTTACCCCTATGCTCTTGAGCGCATTGGCGAACTGGCACACTTTCTCGAAAAGCTCACCATAGGTGATCTTGATGACTTCCTCCTTCGGATTGTTGGGTTCCCAGAGCAGTGCTACCTGGTCCTTGCGGTGCGGCAGGTTCCGCTCAAAAATATTTTCCGTGATGTTAAGCTTGCCATTCACGAACCAATTCACATTGGGCTCCTTGAAATTCCAATCAAGGACCTTGTCCCATTTCTTTCTCCAGATGTAGTCTTCTGCGATATTTCCCCAAAAGCCTTCAGGATTGTCAACACTTTCCCTGTACTTCTGGTAATACTCCATCATACTGGTGATCTTGTTTTTCATAGTGGTTATAAATTTGATTATTGAATAATTATTTGTGGTCGGTTGTTTTCATTTGTTGTAACTGTGATGGCCTAAAAGAAATAATACACGCCGAGCAGCAACCTAAGGTTGCCGATCTCCTTGGTGTCTTTCACGATGCCGTCGGATTCGATGGTCTTGCCATAGGCGGCCACGGTGTATTCGACCTCAGGCGCTATCCTGAAATGGCCTGCATTGTATATGAAACGCGGTGATATCCTGTAAAGATAGGCGATATTGGCTCCGCGCTGGTATACCGGGCCCGTGATGTCTTTCCCGGCACCCATGTTCTGCGAATATCCGGCCAGCAGGCCAACCTGCCATTGCTTACCGTTGGTGTGTACATCAAGCCAGGCCGATGCTGTGGTGATGGGGGTGTAGTTCCGGTAATCCTTTACCGGGTCTGCCAGACTTTCTACCGCATAGCCGCCGATCATCAGCCAGTTGTAGGGATCCTGGGCATAGATGCCCTGGAGTTTGAAGGTGATCTTTGGCAGGGCCAGTTTCATGTAGAAGGTCTCGGAGAATGAACCCACGGTTTCGTCGGCCTTGTAATTGCTGTCGGTAACCAGCCTTGGGGTGAGCATCTTGTAGTTCACGCTGGCTCCGATTAGGAATTCCCGGTTGTCGGTGCTGTTCACATTCCTGTATTCAAAACGAAGGTTCAGGGCAGGCAGTCCGCTGTTGCGCAGGTATTTCCTGGATTCACCGTCGGGCCCCGTGCTCATGAAATCAACCTGGCTGAGTGCCGTGAACATCAGGTTGAATTTCCCCAGTTTCTGGGTTACCCTCACCTGGGGGTTCCTCGTGAAAGGAACGAAAGGTGCCCCGGTGTTGAACGATACCGTCCCGGGGAAACAGTAAGTGACGAATGCCGGGTGCCAGAACTGCCCCACCAGCAATTCAGTGCTTGTCCAGTTCAGTTTGACGAAGGCATGGCGCAGCCTGAAACCGTTGATGTCGCCGTTCGTATGTCCGAAGAATGCCCCTTCGATCACCCCGGAGGTTTTGGCCCCGAGGGCATCGGGCCCCGTAATGGTACCCCGGAGCCTTGTCTGGATCGACAGCATGTTGAAATTGGCTTTGGCGTTGATGTCGTTGCCCTCCGCATCAAGATCTTCATTGGCCGGGTACAGGAGGAAATGGCCCTCACGCGCAGCGATGGTCTGCCGCGAATCCCAGAAAATGTCGGTTTTTACGAATCCTGAGAATTTAATACCGAAACTGCTTTCATCCTGGGCCATGATGCCGCTGGCAAAGAAAACAGAAAATACTAAGAATAACAGGCTTTTTTTCATGGTTTGACCGGGATTAAATTTACTGTTAAATAATTAACAATTAATTTATTAGGCAAACAAAATTAGTATAAATTTTGTCATATGAAAATCATGCAAGTAATATATGTTTAGTAATCTAAGTGTCTTTCTGACAGGATTATAAGGCAATAGTGGAAAGGAAAAGTCAAACGGTGTGATATATAAATAACTGTAAAACAATATTTTGTGAAGATGACTCCGTCAGGCTAAATTCGGCTTTGTGCCGATAATTTAGATGCTTTATAAATTATCTGTGAATTATTGGTACGAAAAAAAGGCTGTCGGTGCACATCGGCAAGTGCTACAGACAGCCTTTCACTGGATGGACGATGAGTTTTACATCGCATCAACAAGTTCGTCGGTGAGTTCCATGTTATGGAACACGTTCTGCACGTCATCGTCCTCCTCGAAAGTTTCGATGATTCTCATGATTTTCTTCGATTCGTCGAGGCCAAGTTTTACAGTATCCTTGGGGATCCTTTGCAGCTCTGCGTTTTCGGGCTCGATACCCAGTTTCTCCAGTTTCTTCATCATTGCACCGAAGTCTTCCATGGCAGTGGTTACGGTGATGAAGCCCTCCTCGATCGTGATATCTTCGGCCCCCGCGTCGATCATCTCCAGTTCGAACTCCTCCTGGTCGAGATCGCCGGAAGGAATAGTGAAAACCCCCTTGCGATCGAACATGAAACTCAGTGAGCCGTTGGTGCCCAGGTTGCCGTTGAACTTGTTGAAGATGGCCCTCACATTGCTAACGGTGCGCTGCTGGTTGTCCGATGTACATTCGATATATGCAGCGACCCCATGAGGCAGGTATCCTTCGAAGGTGTATTCTGAGAAATTACTTGCATCCTTATCCTTGCCCTTGTTTATGGCACGTTCAATATTGTCCTTGGGCATGCTGGCCCCCTTCGCATTGGCAATGGCGAGCCTCAGCCTGGGATTCCCCTCCGGGTCGGGGCCGCTCTCCTTCACCGCAATGGTGATCTCCTTGATGATCTTCGAAAAGATCTTCGAACGCTTGGCGTCATTGGCGCCTTTCTTACGCTTGATGGTTGACCATTTATTATGACCTGACATATGATATAAGATTAATGTGTTACCTTTTTTGGGGGTACAAAGATAATCAAAATTGGCTTCGAAATATAGGGTAAAAAGGTTTCATGTCAGCTTATTGTGCAGTGAACGCACGGATGGTTTCTCACCGGCTTCGCTGGCATATCCTGGACCGAAAAAAAAGGGAAGCAGCCATCCGGCTGCTTCCCTGAATTCAGGATATCGGGGCAGACCTACCACCCCAATAAGGTAATGCCTGCGGCGAACTGGTTCAGCTCAGGTCCCTTGTCCTTGCGGAACATCGGGATCAGGTTGTAGGTGGCGAAGAGGTTCACATATCCCCAACCGATCCGGAATGTGGCATCGGCCTTGAAAGGCTGCAGGTGGAAATCGTCGTAAGTGCGTACCTTGCTCTCGCCTGGTGAGGTCCTCTGAAAACGGTCTACATATTCACCACTGGCCGGGTCATACTGGGTGAGCAGGTATTCCTTATTGAGTTCATTATAGTATTTCTTCTGCCACGACCACAGCCTGACACCCATGACCACACCAAGGCCAACATGGAAGGAATTCCGCTTGTGCAGGGTCTGGTTCTGCCATTCG
This sequence comes from Bacteroidales bacterium, assembly GCA_040775045.1. Lineage (GTDB taxonomy): Bacteria > Bacteroidota > Bacteroidia > Bacteroidales > B18-G4 > B18-G4. The sequence continues at coordinate 5,750 of JAXGTH010000104.1, read as the reverse complement.
ATGATGAGGGGGATCTGCAGGTAGGCAATAGAAAGTTTTGATTTCTTCACGCTCACACCCTTATCGAGGTATCCGATGAGGTAGGCGGAATCGGGATACAGGGTGGTGGCCCTGTTGAAGCGGTAATTGTTCCACGACAGCCCGATGCCGGTAAACATGCCCCATTCCTGGTTCGTGCTCAGGGCTACATTCTGTTCGAACAGGTTCAGGTTTACCTGCATCGACTTTTCCATCCGCAGGTCCATGTATTCATCTTCGGGCCTGAAGTTCATGTCGAAGTCTTTGGTCAGGTAACCGTTCACACCAAGTTCGACACCGGCCCAGTGGCCGTTGAACTTGCGTTTCTTAACCTTGCACCACCGCACGTTGCCATCGTCGTCGATAATCAGTTTACGGTTGCCGATGATGACCCGTGTGCTGTCGTCTTCAATTACCTCGACCCTGATCCCGGCCACCTTTACCCTGGTGGTGTCGCCGTACCCGGTGGTACGCACACTGATGTTTTCATTTTCACCGATCACCTCACCGCTGACAATGGTCAGCTTTTCCGGCTTCACTGCCAGATCGATGGTCCCGGCCCCCTCGGTTTCAGAAACCACTTCGCGGCTGGCATTCACGCTGGCCGAAGCTGCGCCGGAAGCAGATGCCTTCGTAACTTCAGTAATCAGCCCCGACGCCTTCAGGTCGCCGGCCCCGCTTACAACGGTGTGATGTACAGGAACATTTCCACTGAGTTTCAGCGTGGCAGCACCCGAAACATCAGTTTCCAGCTGGTCAAAATACACTTCTAGCCTGGCATCGGAAGCTCCGCTGGCCCTGATCTTCAGTTCGGTTCCTTTCAGGCTTGTGAGTCCTTCCAGGCTGGCCGCACCGTGAATGTCAATGCTTTCTATCTGCGGGATGGTGACGTATACGTTCAGCTTGTCGGTGTTTTTGATCCCTTTGGAGGATATTTCAAGTGTCCCGTTGTTCACCCTGGTGAGCACCTTTTCCATATTGGCCGCTTCGGTTTCTACAACCACTTCGGTCTTTTCCGCCTGACCCAGGTAGATGTCGAATGCACCACCTGCATCTATAGCCGTAAACCCGGCCACCTCCCTCACTTCTTTGGTAATTCCCTGGGCGGAGAGCTGTCCCGGCAAGAGCAACAGCAGTCCTGCCAGGATCATCATCGTCGATCGTAATGTCATAATTTTCATGGTGTTTGTTTTTGTTGTTTCTGGTGTGACGTATGGCCGGCGTTATTTGTTACAACTCTATGTATTGAAAGCATAAAGTGACGGCCTCGCTTCATACCTATTCTGATACGATGACCACCCCGGTTACATTGCCTTTTTCATTGTAGTCGCGCACGAGCGTATAGTCGTGGTCGCCGAGGATATTAACGCCTTTCACGCCCAGTTCGGCAAGGTCCCAGAAGGAAAAGCCATCTCCCTTAACATCTTTGTTCCTGTTATTTTCCTGCCGGAATGGGGCTTTGACCTTATTGAAGAATCCTGCGATGACCTTTCCGGCAAGGGTCTTGTCCTCACGGGCTTCCATGGAGGCCAGGTCCTGGTATCCGACAGCCATTGTCTCGTCCTGCCTCGGAAGCATCATTGCCGGGTATGATACTGTAGTGCCGGAGTTGGGCATCATGCCTGCGGGATGTGATCTTAGGGCTGCCAGATGAACCCTTCCGCCTTCGGGCATACGTGGTGCGATGGTTTGCACTTCCCTCATACCGGGATGGGGCAGGAGGTGTTTTGAAGTTTCAAGGGCGGCCTCATACTTTTCAAGTTTTGCCAGGCTGTAAGTTTTTCTTTCGGGGATGGCAGCGGGACTGAATATCAGCCATGCCCCGATACTGAACAGGAGGAGGACGGCTGCTGCCGCAGCGTAGCGAACATACACGGGTAGGGCTAAGACCGTTCTTTTTTTCAAAGAATCCGGGAAAGGGTAAGCGATGCCGGGATCGGGCTGCAGCTTTGTTTTGCGATACAGTGCAAGCAGTGCTGCTGAATCATCCCCGGCAACCCGATCTGCTTCCGGGTCCCCCTCGAGGCGGGCGATGGCGGCTTCATCGGCGAGGCTGATACCCGTGGCTTCCGACCTCATAAGGGATGCCTTAGGCCGGAATACCGTTCCGTTATCAGGTTCCAGCATCACGGGCTCAAAGTCTTCGAATGCCTCTTTAAGGTCAGGGTTGGCCTCCAGGAACAGCATCAGCTCCGCTGCCAGTTTTTCCGGCAGGCGCCCTTCATGGTAGTCGATGAAGTAAGCTTCGCAGTTATTTCTGTTTATGACCATCTATATCACATGTTCGGGGCTCACGATGAAATTCTTGAGGAACACCCTTGCCCTGTATATGTATACTTTTACCTGTGATTCGTTCAGCCCGGTGATCTCGCCAATCTCCTGGTACGAATAACCTTCATAATCCCTGAGCAGGACCACCGAGCGCTGTATGTCGTTCAGCTTTTCCAGGGCAGCGTCCAGCACCTGCTTCAGGTCGGAATATCCCCCGGCCTGTTCGTCGATGCATTCCGGGATGCTTTCCACGCTGGAAGTATGCCTTTTTTTCCTGATGTGGTCGATCATGGTATGGTATGCCGTTGTGAAAAGGTAAGACTTTGCCTTTTCCGGGTTTAGCTTTTTGTGGTTGATCCACAATTTTTCGAAGGCATCCTGTACGATATCCTGTGCTCCGTGCTCATCTCTCAAATTTTTGAGGATGAACCTGTACAGCCCGTCGGCATGCCGGTCAACACATGTATTGTAATCGCCAGTTGTCATCGATCCACTTCGCCCGATATCCTGATTTACTGGTACGACGGATAAGGTGAGATAAAGTTACAATTATTCGGGCCGGAAATGCCATCCACGGTCCGCCGGCATCATCAATCGAGCTTGAGGACTGCAAGGAAGGCCTGTTGAGGTACTTCCACATTCCCTACCTGGCGCATCCGTTTTTTGCCCTTTTTCTGTTTTTCGAGGAGTTTGCGTTTACGGGTGATGTCGCCGCCGTAGCACTTGGCGGTAACGTCTTTCCTGACAGCCTTGACCGTTTCGCGTGCGATCACCTTAACGCCAATGGCAGCCTGGATGGCGATATCGAACTGTTGTCTGGGGATGAGTTCCTTGAGCTTGACGCACATGCGCCTGCCGAAGTCGTATGCATTGTCGCGGTGGATGAGTGTCGACAGGGCATCGACCGATTCCCCGTTGAGGAGGATGTCGAGCTTTACGAGGTTGGCCGGCTTGTAACCCGACTGGTGGTAATCGAAGGATGCGTAACCTTTGGAGATGCTTTTAAGCTTATCGTAAAAGTCGAAGACGATCTCGCCAAGGGGCAGTTCGAAAGTTATCTCCACCCGGTCGCTGGTAAGGTATACCTGGTTTTTCAGGGTGCCGCGCTTGTCGATGCAGAGTTTCATCACCGTACCCACATATTCGCTTTTGGAGATGATCTGTGCGATGATGTAAGGTTCTTCGATATGGTCGATGTATTTCTGGTCGGGGAGGCCCGAAGGGTTGTGTACTTCTATCGATTCACCCTTATGTGTGACCACCTTGTATGAGACGTTGGGTACTGTAGTGATCACGTTCATATCGAATTCCCTGTCGAGCCGCTCCTGGATGATCTCCATGTGCAGCAGCCCCAGGAACCCGCAACGAAAGCCAAAGCCCAGTGCTGCCGACGATTCCGGTTCAAAGGTCAGGGATGCATCGTTCAGCTGCAATTTCTCTATCGATGCCCTGAGTTCTTCGTAGTCGTCGGCATCCACGGGATAGATACCGGCGAAAACCATGGGCTTCACCTCTTCGAAGCCCTCGATGGCTTTTGCACAGGGGCGTTTCACGTGGGTGATCGTATCCCCCACCTTCACCTCCCTGGAGGTCTTGATGCCCGAGATGATATAGCCGACGTCGCCTGCCGAAAGCTGCTGCCTGGCCTGCTGCTTCAGCTTCAGCACCCCTACCTCATCGGCATCGTATTCCTTTTTTGTGTTCACGAACTTCACGAAATCACCCTTTCTCAGGGTTCCGTTCATGATCCTGATGTATGCGATGATACCGCGGAAGGAGTTGAACACCGAATCGAAGATCAGGGCTTCCAGCGGAAGGTCAGGATCACCCTTTGGGGGAGGTATTTTGCGAATGATCTCTTCTACGATACGGTCTACACCGTAACCGGTCTTACCGCTGGCTTCCACGATGTCGCCACGTTCACAGCCGATCAGGTCGACGATCTGGTCCTTTACCTCTTCGGGCATGGCCGCCTCGAGGTCCATCTTGTTCATGACGGGGATGATCTCCAGGTCGTTCTCCAGGGCGAGGTAGAGGTTGGAGATGGTCTGTGCCTGTATGCCCTGCGTTGCGTCGATCACCAGGAGGGCTCCCTCGCAGGCTGCCAGCGAACGCGAGACTTCGTAAGAGAAATCGACGTGCCCGGGTGTGTCGATAAGGTTCAGGATATACTTTTCACCTTCATGCTCGTAATCCATCTGTATGGCGTGGCTCTTGATGGTGATGCCACGTTCTCGCTCCAGGTCCATGCTGTCGAGCACCTGCTCGTGAAGCTCACGGTCGGTAAGCGTACCGGTGTATTCCAGCAGGCGGTCGGCCAGGGTGCTCTTGCCGTGGTCGATATGGGCAATGATACAGAAGTTACGGGTGTTTTTCATCGGGTGCAAAAATACGATTAATTATTGAATGCCGTCAGAATTTCGGTGGGCGCGAAGCAATTTAAAATTAACACATTAATAACCTTCTTATCGGATTATTAATTGTAATTTTGCCGTCCTTTTGTGAACTTAACGGACAGATCATCCGTTACCTTAGCAGAGGCAATCATAAAGTGGCTGTGGAGTGATTTCATGGCCGATTATTAACAGTAAAACAATATGAATATGGACAAGATTCGAGTTGGAATTATGGGATTCGGAGAGGTTGGCCGTCATGTTTACCGGCTATGCCTCAAAGATGAACGTATCGAGATCGTCGCCATCGCCGACCTTGGCCGTCCCGAGATCCTTGAATACCTGCTGAAGGCCGAGACCAAGGGAGGTATCGATGTGAAACTGGATGGCAATTTCCTGGTATCGGGTAACGGACGTGCAAGGATGATACAGGGCAGGCACCTGGCACCTGGCGATGTCCTCTGGGACAGCCTCGATGTTGATGTGGCGATCGACGGAACAGGAATATATAAATCACGAGCTGATATGGAGCGCCACCTGAAGGCAGGGGCAAACCGGGTTGTACTCACCACGCTGCCCGGCGACGAGATCGACCGTGTGGTGATCAGGGGTGTGAACGAGCATACCATGAAACGCAGCGACAGGATGATCTCTGCCGGTTCGGCCACGACCAATGCCACTGCGCTCATCCTCAAGATCCTCGACGATGCCTTTGGCGTTGATTATGCGATGCTGACAACCGTGCACAGCTACACCTCAGACCAGCCCTTGCGCGATAAGGCCAGCACCGACTTCAGAAGGAGCCGCTCGGCTGCCGAGAACATCATCCCCAATGAGTCGCCAAGCCCGAAGTGGATCCAGCATGTCATGCCTGAATTCAAGGGACGTATCGAAGGCTCAGCCCTTAACGTGCCGGTGCCCAACGGCTCCCTGCTCGACCTCACCACCATCCTCAAAAAGACCGGAGTGGCCAGGGACGAGGTCAATGAGGCAGTTGCCGCCTATGCAAAACAGCATCCTGATGTAGTGCGTGTGGTTCATGATCCCATCGTGTCTACGGATGTGATC
>JAXGTH010000103.1:0-9830 GCA_040775045.1 Bacteroidales bacterium | reverse complement strand
GAATCCATCCTCTTCGAGTTGTTGAGGTATTCAGGTACGGATGAATTCCGCGAGATATCGCGCCTGGTTAAATAATTACACGCAAGCCCTAAAAACAGACGAAATGCCGGAACCCGATGAAGATATGAACCAGTTGCCGGAAGGTGAACAGGAAGCGGAAGGCCTTGATGGTCCCGAAGTGAAATTCAGCCCGTCCGAGGAGGATCTTTCCAAGAGCGGGGAATACCACACGATCCAGCTTTCGGGGATGTATCAGAACTGGTTCCTCGACTATGCTTCCTATGTGATCCTTGAGCGGGCAGTGCCTTCGGTGCTCGACGGGCTCAAACCCGTTCAGCGAAGGATACTGCATGCCATGAAGGATATGGACGACGGCAGGTTCAACAAGGTGGCCAATATCATAGGGCATACCATGAAGTACCATCCACATGGTGACGCTTCAATAGGCGATGCACTCGTACAGCTCGGCCAGAAGGATCTGCTGGTGGAAACCCAGGGGAACTGGGGCAACATCCTTACGGGCGACAGTGCCGCTGCTCCCCGCTACATCGAGGCCAGGCTCTCCAAATTTGCCCTGGAGGTGGTTTTCAATCCCAAGACAACAAACTGGAAGCTGAGCTATGACGGGCGGAACAGGGAGCCCGTTGACCTCCCGGTGAAATTTCCTCTCCTGCTTGCACAGGGAGTGGAAGGGATTGCCGTAGGGTTGGCCTCCAAGATCCTTCCGCATAACTTCAACGAGTTGATCGAGGCTTCCATCAGCATATTGAAAAACAAGGACTATGAACTGCTGCCCGACTTCCCTACCGGTGGTCTGGCCGATTTTTCGAAATACAACGAAGGCCTCAGGGGTGGCAGGGTCAGGATCAGGGCCAGGATCAACCAGGTTGACAAAAAAACGCTAGCCATCACGGAGATCCCCTTCGGGACGACCACCGGGAGCCTCATTGATTCCATCCTCGCTGCCAACGACAAGGGAAAGATCAAGATCAGGAAGATCGACGACAATACTGCTGAAAATGTGGAGATCCTGATCCATCTTAATTCAGGAGTGTCGCCCGACCAGACCATTGATGCCCTTTATGCATTCACCAACTGCGAAATGTCGGTTTCTCCCAACTCATGCGTGATCGGGGAAGATAAACCCAGGTTCCTGTCGGTGAAAGAGATCCTTGAGATCTCGACCCAGAACACGGTCGAACTCCTGCGCAGCGAACTGCTCATCCGTAAGGATGAACTGGAACTCCAGTGGCACTACTCCTCGCTTGAGAAAGTGTTCATCGAAGAGAGGATATACCGCCGCATCGAGACCTGTAAAACCTGGGAATCCGTGCTGAGCACCATCGAAAAAGGCCTTGAACCCTTTAAAGACCGGTTCAGGAGGGAGATCACATCCGACGACATCATCAGGCTCACGGAAATCAGGATCAAGAGGATATCGAAATACAATTCGATGAAGGCGGATGAACTTATCCGGAGCATTGAAGAGGAGATGGAAGAAGTGAATACGCATCTCGAACATCTCATCGATTATGCCATCAATTATTTCAGGCAGATCAGGAAGAAATATGGTGCCGGTAAGGAGAGAAAAACGGAGATCAGGAATTTTGATACCATTGAAGCCACCGCAGTGGTTGCGGCAAACCAGAAACTCTATATCGACAGGGAGGAAGGCTTTGCCGGTACGTCTCTCAGAAAGAACGAGTATGTGTGCGATTGTTCCGACATCGATGATATCATTGTTTTCAGGGCCGACGGGACATTCCTTGTGACCAAAATATCACCAAAGACCTTCGTAGGGAAGGATGTGGTACATATCGGGGTATTTAAGAGAGGCGACGACAGGACCATCTACAATATCGTATACCGCGACGGAAAGCAGGGGAAATACATGGTGAAGCGATTCCCGGTGATGGGTATTACCCGCGACAGGGAATACAATATGACGAGGGGCTCCGAAGGCTCCAGGATCCTTTATTTCAGTGCCAATCCCAATGGTGAGGCAGAAGTGATCAAGGTGATGTTGCGTCCTAATCCCAGGATCAAGGTAACTTCATTCGAATATGACTTCAGCACCCTGGCCATCAAGGGCCGCGGCTCCGTCGGGATCATCCTGACCAAGAAACCTGTAAGGAGCATCGTGAAGAAGGAAGAAGGAGTATCGACACTTGGTGCACGTGATATCTGGTTCGACGATACGGTGAAAAGGCTTAATGTAGCCGAGAGGGGAAGGTACATCGGCGCCTTCCTTGGCGAGGACAAGATCCTGACGGTTAGTTCTTCAGGCACTTACAGGCATTACAACTTCGATCTGAAGAACCATTTTGATGAGGATCTGGCACTGATCGAGAAATTTGATCCCCGGAAAGTGATGACGGCGGTTTTTTGGGATGCTGCACAGGAATATGTTTATGTGAAACGGTTCATGTTCGAAGAGTCGGAAAAGCAGGTGCGCTTCATCGGCGACCATCCCGAATCGAGGTTGCTGGCCTTCAGCCTTGATTACCTTCCGGTGCTCGAGGTCGTATTTGACGAGAAGGGGAATGGCCGTCCCATAGAGACCATAAAGATTGAGATTGCCGGTTTTATTGGGGTGAAAAGCTATCGCGCCAAAGGGAAACGCCTGACAACACATGCAGTGAAAACGGTCAAATTCCTTGACCCATTGCCCTATGAATTGCCAGAAGGATCAGAGGATGCCGTGGATGAAGAAATAACTGACGAAAGCAGTGATGAAGGGCATAACGGGGAACCGGAGCAGCCGGCACCCGAAGATAATATGCCGGACAGGAGCAGGGAAACAAAAAAAGAGCATAAGGATAAATCGGTTGACGACAGGCAGATAAAACTCGACTTGTAAAACAGAAAAAGCAAGAAGTGATATGAAAAAACAGTCAGATAACAAGGTTCTGGATGTAACCCCCGACGTGAAGTGGATCGGTATACTCGATTACGATATCGTGACCTTCGATGTGGTCATGGAAACGGAATACGGAACCACATACAACTCCTATTTCATAAATGCCGAAAAAAAGGCCATCATCGAAACAAGTAAGGAAAAATTCTGGGAAACGTATATCAGCAAGGTCAGGAGTGTCACCGATCCTGCCGACATCGATTACATCATCCTCAACCATACCGAACCCGACCATTCCGGAAACCTCATGAGGCTCCTGGAACTTGCACCCAATGCCACCGTTGTAGGAACCGGCAACGCTATACGTTACCTCAGCGACCTGTTTGAGCCCGGCTTCAGGCATCTGGTGGTCAAGGACGGGGATTCGCTCAGTCTGGGAAACAAAACCCTCCGTTTTATCGGCGCCCCGAACCTGCACTGGCCGGATTCGATGTACACATGGCTTGAAGAGGATAAGTTGCTCTTCACCTGCGATTCCTTTGGTTGCCACTATTGCGATGCCGCCATGTTCGATGATCAGGTTGGCGACTTCAGCGACGCCTTCAAATACTATTATGATGTGATCCTGAAACCTTTCAGCAAGTTCATGCTGAAGGCGATCGATAAGATCAGGCCGCTGGAGATCAGCGCCATCTGTCCGGGACATGGCCCCATTTTGCGCAGTGACTGGAAGAAATGGGTCGATATTTCTGAGATGTATGCGAAGGCTGCCCTGGATGAACCGCAGGACAACCGGGTGTTCATTCCCTATGTATCTGCCTACCATAAAACAGGCCTCATTGCGGAGCATATCGCTGCGGGGGTCAGGAAGGTGAATGGCATGGTCGCCGAACCCGCCGACATCGAGATGATGTCGATCGGCGATATGGATGCCGCAATTGCACGTTCTGCCGCCGTTGTGGTTGGCAGTCCAACCATCAACCAGAATATCCTGCTCCCGGTATATAAGCTCTTTGCCGTCATCAATCCCATACGCGACAAGAAGAAGGTGGCAGGGGCTTTCGGGTCGTACGGCTGGAGCGGGGAGGGGAAAACCATCATTGAAGCCAACCTTAAGCGACTTAAACTTGACCTGTTCAGGGAAGGGCTTTTTGTGAAGTTCTCCCCGGGCGACAACGACCTCCAGGCAGCGGAAGATTATGGCGAGGAGATTGCCCGGACCGTGCAGGCTGGCAGGGAAGGATAACAAAATGGTGCTTGTTGTTGTTAATAACATAGGACTCCCGTAGTTTTGGGTTTTGAGCCTTACTTCTCTATCAATAGTTCACCACTCATCACTCACAGGGGGTTCAGTCAAGATTTGGGTTTTTCATAAGCATTGACAGTTTGTATGCCTTTCGCTTCGAAATATTATTTAGGTGCGCTTGCGGTCATGCTGTCACTGGGTTCATGCTCTGTCGAGCATAAGATCGCCAGGGAGTATGTCGGCAGTGATACTACCCGTTCCGTGCTGGTGATGTCGCCAGACATCGTTTACAAGAAATCCCTGAAAGAGTGGCAGATCGACAGCGCAGCCCGCCTGGATGAGCGTACACTTGATTCCCTGCTCTGGGTCAATAGCCGGTACCTGCAATACATCGATGACTCTGCTTTTATCAATAGGTATATGGGTAACTATATTGCGGGTCTGGTGGAACTTGGATTTACGGTATATACTGAGGATTCGTTATTGTCTTTCCTATCGGGAAAACCCAATGCCTTCATCATCAATGTTGCACAGATCGAACTGGAAGAATATGTGATGCCGTTGAGGGAAGAAGCACAATTCGACGAGTATATCTATTCCGAGGTGGTCGACCTGAATGCCGTGAACCTGAACTCATGGTTCGAGATCAGCCCGCTTAATGCAGAGGAGGATGAGACACTTTTTTTTGCAAGTCTTTACCTTACCGATGATATGGAGGGTTATTTCAGGCAATATCCCTTTACGGGAGAGGTGCGGTTCAGTTACGAGGTAGATACGCTTCAGCTTGATGCGGTTTACAGCCTGGGAGCCCTGGCAGGATACCTTTATTCCGGCTATACCTTTGATTACCTGCTCAACAGCTATCTCGACAAAAAGTCTGAGGAGGAGGGTTTTGAAAGGTCGGACACCTATTATCACTTCGACCGGCGAAGGAACTACCTTGGAAAGGCCGGGGAGGGAGCACGGTTTATACCCATGGAGTGATGCTGATCAGGTATCAGGTCTTTATTCCGGTATGAGGAGCACCTTGCCTTCCGACATTGTCCTGATATATTGCATCAGGGCCTGTTCATAATCCCGGAGCGGATAGGTACCCTGTATTCCGGTTTCCAGCACCCCTTCCGCGAACATAAGTTGCAGCTTATTAGAGATATCCCTGAAAGCATCCCGGTGCAGCCTCTTTTTCCATTCGTTCATGTTGAAACCCCTCACGGATTTCTGTTTGAAAATGATGTCTGAGGCAGGGATTTCAGACAGGGTCCTTGCACCCAGGGCACCGTAGAGATAAAGGGAAGTCCCGTCAGGCATTGCACCCAGGATATGTCCCGTGAGTTCACCCCCAACCGCATCGAAAACGATGTCGGCGCCATGGGTTTCCGACAACTGCTTGAGCTTATCCCTGAACATACTGTCGAGTGCCCACAAAACATTCGTAAAGCCGAGGGATTCCATTTTTTCGACGTGTTCCTCTTTCCTGACGATGTTGATCACCCTGATATTCTCCCGCTCTGCAAGGATATTAATAAATCTTCCTACCTGTCCGGCAGCTGCGTTTTGGACGATTGCCCGGCTTCCGGTCTCCCTGGCCAGCTCAACCATGGCATAAGCTGTAAAAGGGTTGACGGAAAAGCAGGCTGCCTGTTCCACAGGAAGGTTCTCAACCAACTCAAGACATTCGGTCGCCTTAATGCGAATATGTGTAGCCCAGGAACCTCCGGAGGATGTCTGGGAGAAAAAACTGACCCTCCGCCCCTTGAGGGCTTTGGCTGCCGGGTCATTTCCGGTTTTTATCACCTCCCCGGTGCCTTCGAATCCAGGGATGGCCGGCAATGCTTTCCTGACATTGTAGCCACCCTGGATAAAGGCCAGGTCGGAAGGATTAACAGGGGCTGCCTGAATCCTGACCAACACCTCGTCAGGCTGAAGACCGGGTATTGGAATGGACCGGAGTTCAAGGCTTTTCAATGCCCTGATAATATTTCCCTGGTAGGATGGCAGGGTAAGCGCATTCATATTTTTTTGCAGCATATATGGTGTCATTCGAAATTACTTCTTGCATATGGGGCCACATCCTGGTGTGCGAACTCCTGTCGCAGGTATTTGTAATATCCTGCTATGGCGATCATGGCTGCATTGTCGGTAGTGTATTCAAACTTCGGGATGAAGGTCCGCCAGCCATTCTCTTTGCCCTTCAAATCCAGGGCCTGCCTCAAACCACTGTTGGCGGATACCCCTCCGGCCAGGGCCACATCCTTAATACCAGTTTCATTCGCAGCCATGACCAGTTTGTCCATCAGCACATCAATGATAGTATGCTGGATGGAAGCCGCAAGGCTGGATTTATGCTTTTCTATGAATCCCGGGTCTTGCTTCAGGGCGTCCCTGATAAAATACAGGAAAGAGGTCTTGAGCCCGCTGAAGCTATAGTCCAGCCCCGGGATCCGGGGTTTCGGGAAACTGAATTCTTCCGGGTCGCCCTCCCTGGCCAGCCTGTCGATATAGGGGCCTCCCGGATAAGGCAGTCCCATGATCTTGGCAGCCTTGTCGAATGCCTCACCCGCCGCATCATCGATCGTCTGCCCGAGGATGGTGAAAGTATACGGGTCGTCGATCCTGACGATCTGCGTGTGACCGCCCGAAACGGTAAGGCAAAGGAATGGAAAGCCGGGAACGCCGTGGTGGGCCTCATCGCTTATAAAATGAGCGAGGATATGGGCTTTCATATGATCGACCTCAATGATTGGTATGCCGAGGGCCATGGCAAAGGCCTTCGCAAAAGAGGTGCCCACCAGCAGGGAACCCAACAGCCCGGGACCCCTTGTAAAGGCTACCGCATCGAGATCATTTTTGCTTATATTTGCGTGTTTCAGGGCCTGGTGGATAACAGGGATGATATTCTGCTGGTGTGCACGTGAAGCAAGCTCAGGTACCACGCCCCCGTAATTCCTGTGAACCTCCTGTCCTGCAATGATGTTGGCAAGGATTTTGGTATCATGGATAACGGCAGCAGAAGTTTCATCACAGGAAGATTCTATGCCAAGGATGAGGATGCCCATATTTTATTGAACCCAAAAGCGCAAAATTATCAAAAAAAGGCTTATCCGCATATTGTTTTACACCCTGCTGGTGGTCATCGCATTGCCGCTGTCGTTATCGTGGATGTCGCTTAACCCCCTGGCCCAGACTTTCTTTGCCCGTATTGCCGCCTCTTACCTTTCTGAACAATTGAATACGGTGGTAAAGATCGGAGGGATCTATGTCACACCGCGCTTCGACCTCAAATTCTGGGATGTGCTTGTGCTTGACCAGCAAAACGACACGCTGTTTTCGGCGGGAAGCTTTGTTGCCGACATGAAAGGTTTCAGGCTCAAGCAGGACAGGAAAATATTCGATGTAAATGCCATCCGTATTTCCGATGCCTCCTTCGCCCTTGTGAAGGGAAAACACGATTCTGTTTTTACCTATGACTTCATCCGCGACCATTTCGAGTCGAGCGATACCCTGGCAGGGCAGGACACCATACACGATGCCCCAAGCTGGCAGGTTGGCCTCTCCGCCCTTCGGCTCAGGAATGTTCGGTTCAGGTATATTGATGAGAACAGGGATCCCAGGCCAGTGGGGATGGATTATCAGAACCTTGATATCCATGTCAATGAACTGAGGATGCATGACCTGCATATCCTCAATGATACTTTTGATTTCGTGATGGAGAACCTCGACTGTTATGACAGATGCGGCTTTACGGTTAACGAATTGAGCGGTAAATTCCGCCTCAGCCCGCTTTTCCTCATCGCCGACAGCCTGAGTATCACAACCCCTAACTCTGACCTGGATCTCGACCTGGCATTCTATTATCAGGGATGGCCGAGCTATATCAGGTTCACTGAAGAAGTTGACATGAATGCCGCTATCAGGCCTTCGGAATTCAATCTCATAGATGCAGGCTATTTTGCCCCTGACCTCCTGGTGATGGATAACCGGATGCGCATCGGCGGGCGGGTACGTGGCCCGGTAAATAACCTGCGGGTGAGTGATTTTCGTTTTTCTTTCGGGGAAAACACCCGTTTTAATGGCGACATCAAGCTTTATGGATTACCCGATGCGGAAGAAACCTTTATCCATACGCGGATCAGGGAATTCAAAGTGACCCAGGCGGATGTTCAGCAGTTTGCCCTTCCGGGGAAACGCCGGTTTATCGATGTTCCGGACGAGCTTGTACCACTCGGGAATATGTCCATTAGCGGTGCATTCACAGGATTTTACAATGATTTCGTTGCGAATGCGGAGTTCAGGACGGAAATCGGGACGATCAGCACGGATGTCGTGCTTAAGCAGGATGAAAGCCTCTCGGAAGTGTTTTATGAAGGAAAGCTAAGGGCAAGGGAATTCCATATCGGGGAATTCCTTAACCTTGCGGATTATATCGGAACACTTGATCTTGATGCGGATATCGATGGCTCCGGCCTGACTGGCGAAACAGTTGAAATTCGCATGACAGGCAGCCTAAATGAGCTGGAATTCATGGGCAATGAATTCAGTAAACTGGATATCAGTGGTGAAATAGCCGACAGGAAATTCAACGGACATATGGCCGTCGATGACGAGCTTATCCGGTTGACATTCAATGGAATCCTCGATTTCAGGCAGGAGAAACCACTGTTTGACTTTACGGCCGACATCGATGATGCCGATCTCTTTGGCCTCAACCTCATGCAAAGGGATTCTTCGATGAGCCTGGATGTTAAGCTGACATGCAACTTCATCGGGCTCGAAGTTGATGATCTCGAGGGCCGGATCTATATCGACAGTATGGACTATCGTGAGGGCGGGAAGCGATGGTTCATGGAGCACCTTGGTCTCATCAGCCTGAAAGACACAGGCTATTACCGCAGGATCATGCTTTCGTCAGATGTTATTGATGCCAGCGTGAAGGGAAACTTTACCTACAGGGAGATCACCTATGCCATCAACGATATGATCACACTGGAATTCCCTGAATGGTCCTTTATCGTGGAACCTGACCAGGGGATCCGCAAACAGGACCTTGAATTCGAGATCAGGATGAAGGATACCCGGGAAGTCACTGACATATTTATACCAGGCCTTTACGTTGAAGAGAATGGTATGATCGATGGTTATCTCCTGTATCCTGAACGCAGGGTGAAGACACGCGTCTCCATACCCGTGCTTGATTATATGGGCATCTACACCGATAGCCTTAAGATGACGGCTTTTGCCGATAAAGGGATCATCGGCCTCGAACTGGGGACCGATCGGATCATTCTGAAGGAAAGACAGAGGGATGACACCCTGCAGCTGGGCCTGGAAAATTTTGCCATAGGCTGCGGAATTGCAGACGATAGCCTGAAATTCGATATCCGGTGGGACGACAGGGATGCCCGCCTGCACAACAAGGCCAACCTCACAGGTTATTTTACCTATATCGACAGTATCAGGAGCATCCTTCACTTCAACAGGGCGGAGATGTTCATCAATGATTCATTATGGACCATCAGCCCGGATAATATGCTGATCTTCGGACCACGCTATTATTATTTCCGTGACCTGGCCTTTGTCGGGGGAAAACAGAAGCTTGACATCAGCGGGGTTATTTCTGAATCGCCCGAAGATACGCTGAAACTTGATTTTGAGCAATGGCGCCTCTCGAATTTTGATATCCTGTTCACAAATTATAATTTCGATCTTAATGGGATCACGAACGGCTAT
>JAXGTH010000102.1:0-9845 GCA_040775045.1 Bacteroidales bacterium | reverse complement strand
TTATTTTTACAATATATATCAACTGTAAATACTTTGCTCATTTAATGCAAGGATTAATGGTTATACAATTGTTGAAAAAGATAAAAGTACAAATAAAACGATCTATATCAATAATAAGAAATACATCTTCATTGACAGGATTTTTGATGTCGGCGTAATGTTCACCAGAACATCTTTGACTCTATGGCAAAAACTCCTTTTGTATAGTCTTAACCTTGTTTATGGTAGAATAAGAACAACCTACAATTTTGCTGATTTCATTATAACTGTAGCCTTTCTCTAAATATTTCAGAATCTTTTGATTTCTGTCTTTCTTTAAAAATTTTTCTTTAGGTTCTATAGCTAAATATTCGGTTGAAGGAATAGATAGTGAAAGCTGGAAAAGAATACAAGATGCAATGTTCCTAATCATAGACAAAATCTCTGATAAAATAGAAAAATCAACAAATATTAATCCAAAGACAATTGAAAAAACTTCTGAAACTCTGAAGGATATTTCTGCAATATTTGCTCAATGGGCAAAAGCAAAATTGGAAAAACCTACCTTGGAAAATGAAAAGCTCAAAGCGGAGATAGCAGAAAGGCTCGCAAACACTAAAAAAACGTTAGCTGAGACGGAGAAAATTGAATCGGAAACTTATTTAAATGAAATTGAATTAAACCATAAATCGATAATATATCATATTGAAGAATTAGAAAGAATGTTTGGTGTATTAGATAAATTAAACGGTGCAAGGATTAAATTTTTGAATGAAAAAAGTTCAGGTACTTTATTTATCGGTGGAGATCCACAAAATTACATTGATGAAAACAATAATTTAATACAAGAATCAGAATAGCATTTCTAATAGATAAGTGTAATATCTGTACCTTATTTGTACCTCAAACATCCTATATGCCTGATTTACTGTATTAATTACATTCTGTATCGGAAAGTGAATGAGACCCACTTTTTACAAGCGAAAGCGCAGTAAAAAGTGCTGGTCGAATTCATCCCGAGAAGCGCAGCGACGAGGGATCCCATGGCTGGATACTTGAAACTGGTTTTACTAGCAAAAGCGCTGTAAAAAGTGCTGGTCGAATTCATCCCGAGAAGCGCAGCGACGAGGGATCCCATGGCTGAATACTGGAAACTGGTTTACAAGCGAAAGCGCTGTAAAAAGATAACCACCCTCACAGGTACCCGGAACTGTGAGGCTGGTTTCATAGTTCAGATTTCAGATTTCAAAGTTCAGAGTTCACACCCCATACCCCTCTCCTACTGTATCACCACCTTCCGCACCTCCAGGCTGTCTTCCGTCTTGATCTTTACGAAATAAACACCCTTGGTCAGGTTGGTGAGGTTCAGCGTCGTGGACCTTCCATCCCACAGGAAACTGTCATATAGATGGCCGGTGAGGCCAACCACACTCACCACGGCTTCCTCGAACTGCGGCTTGCCGTCGAACTCGAGGGTCATGTTGCCGTCAGACGGGTTGGGGTACAGCCTGATGAAGTTCCCGATATCGTACATGTACTCATCAACGGTGACCATGGCGCCGCTGTCGATGGGCATGTCGGAAAATGTCACAAGGTTACAGGCGACGATGAGGTGCGGGTTGTACCCGTCGTCGCAGTCGTTGCAGGTCACCCCCGTCACGCAATCGGGATGGTTGGGGTGGCAGTAGTCAACGTAATCTTCGAAGAAGATATATCCGAGCGTGATATTCCCTTCTTCCAGGTAGGGCGCCAGGCTGTAATCGAACCACTGCGCGATGGATCCCGGGCACCACCCGGCACGGTTATAATACCAGGTGCCGTACTGCGGCTGGCAGCCGTCGGGGTTGGGATTGCAGGTCCACCAGTTGTACTGTTCGAAGGTCTCGTCGCCGTTCACATAGATGTGGTGTGTGGCCTCGTAGAACTCGGCGGCATTGCCGGTGTTGAGGTTCCCCCAGGCGTGGCCCGTCGACACCAGCTTGAGCCTGGCATCCTTAACCATCTCGTCGAAGGTATAGCTGACATCCTCCACCGGCTGCAGGTTGGCATAATCGACACACTGGTAGGTGTCCCACCAGATGATGTCGATGTCGCTGTAGTTGTAGGCCGGGCTACCGGCGCTGTAGTCGAGGGTCAGGTCATAGTAATACCCGTTGTCGAGGGTTTCGCAGTTGAACCTGAACGATACCTTGCCCTGCAGCACCGACATGTAATCCGTGAGGTCGATGGTGTGGGTGCAGGGAACCCCGTAGGGCGTGATATACCTGATGATCTCCACCCATTCGCCGTCGTGCCCGCGGGCGTCGACGCTGGCCTTGCGGTCCCATTCGCCGCAGCCTCCCGGCGGACAACTCACCTCGAGGGTGGCGATGATCTCGTTGTAGGCGCCCATATAGGAGGGCAGCTCTGCATCCACCACCTGCGAGGTGTTTCCCGTGTTGAGCCACACATCGTCAACGGCATGGATCTGAAGGTCGGGCACCGTACTAACCACGGTGATCGGAACATTTTCCGTTGCCACATAACCATAGTTGTTCATGGCCTTGATGGTGAGCGTGTATGACCCGTGGGCCGGAACCGGCCACCAGCCCGAATAGTAGCCGTCGCCCCAGCTGGTGGGCTCCAGCGTCTGCCCGCCAATGATGAACTCCACGTCATCGACAGAGAACAGTTCAGGATATTCGATCGTGATGAGGGCTGCCAGCTGTATGTATCCCGGATCGGGCACATAGACGTCGCCGGCAAGCGGACTGCGTGGATCGATCTCCGGCACATGCTGCACAGGATCGATCACCATGAAGGCATTCTGCACGGGCTCTGCAGGGTCATAAGTGGAATTTCCCGGCTGGGTGGCCTCGATCACCACCTCTCCCGGGTCACCGGTGAGGGTACAGATGTTACCGTCGACGGTGGCTGGGCCCGAAATCACCTCGAAATATACGGGTAAACCCGAAGTGGCAGTAGCTTCCAGCTCAAAGGGAGGATCGGTGGTCAGGTGGTTGGGGATCTGCGGGAAGGATATGGCCTGGTAGCCGGGGTCGAGGGTGCCGTTGAAGTTGGAGGTCTCACCGTTCAGGGCGAAGTTCATCAGTTCGGCATCGCGCGCGGGACTTTCTACCTGGCTGATCAGGTGAGTGATGGAGGTGTTGTTGCCTCCCGGCTCACCCTGGTTGAACTTATAGTACATCTGGAGGTTTTCCTCGTTCCCTGTCAGCTCATTGTCGATAATGTCCTGGATCTCCGTCTGGTCAAGGGCCCTGTCCCATACCGACACCTCGTCGATCCTTCCGCCGAACACGAAGTTGAAACCTCCCAACAGGCTCTTACCGATGCCGAAAGGTACTGTCGAACTTGAAAATGTTCCGGAAGCGGATGCACTTCCGTTCAGCGCCCCGTTCACATACAGGATAACCGAACTGCCGTCGTAAACCCAGGCAAAGTGTTGCCACACCTGCGGGATGGCTGTATTCGCAGGGGCAACATATTCATGCAGGCCGGTAGTCGATTTCAGTCGGCATTCCATCACACCGTTATTCAGCTGGATAAGGTAGAATTCGCCATCACCGGATCCGGAACGAAAACCCATGTATCCCTGGCCATAGCTCAGCTCGTCGCAATAGAACCATCCCGTGATGGTCATCTCGGTGGTTCCGTTCACATACTGCCCTGCCTCGTTGAGGATCACGAAGTCGTCCTCCCCGTCGAAGTGCAGGTACTGGTTGCTCTGCGCACCCGTGAACAGGGGCTGCATGAGGAAGATCAGCGGCAGCAGGCAGAGTCTGGTGTAGAAGTTTTTCATGACAATATGGTTTAGTGGTTTGTAATATGATTGGTTTTTAAATTGATCATGGGATCCACCAGAGTTTGAACTCAGGGGTGTCGCCCCCGCCCTGGTTATCGAGGGCCTTCGACCAGTTTTCGGTGTTGTACTCGGCCTCCGAAGGGGGATATGGCATCCTGAAGTGGCTGATGGGAGCTCCTTCGCGCGGTGTCTTCCCGGTACGCCGGGTGAGGGCGTAGGCCTCCCACGGCTGCCTGAAGGCATCGAGCCAGCGCTGGGTATAGATAAATTCCAGCCTTTGCTCCTCGCTGCCTGCATTCCACGAGCCAAACACGTTCAGCACCGACACGGCACCCAGGTTGGCGGGAATGTTGATCATCTCGGGGAAGGTCAGCCCCGAGACGGGCAGCTTGGAGTTGTCGGCCACCTCCATCCACCATTCGATGGAGGCATTGATACCGTTCATGTATTCCACGTCGGCCTGCACGGGATCATAAGGCAAGCCGATGCCACGGAGGTAGGCCTCCGCCAGGATGAAATGGATCTCGGCGCCGGTGATCAAAGGTATGGGCATAAAGTCCTCATCCCTGATCACGAAATAGTTGAATGGCGAATAGATGCAATCCTCTCCCTTGATCTGGAAGGCCCCGGCCTGGTCGCGGTGGGGTTCGTAAGGGATACCTCCCGATATGGGCGTCCCCGGCTCGGGGATCTGCGGGAAAGCGACCCACTTGCCGGCATTGTTGGTTTCGAAGAAGATATAGGCACGGGGGTCGAAGATGCCACTGCCATCCGTGCTGTCGTGCAGGGAAAGCTGGTGCCAGATGTTGGACCCCATGCGCAGGTTCTCATGCTCCCGAAACGACCAGTTCAGGCTTTCGTTCCTGAAACCCATGGCCGACGGCCAGATGCAGGCGCTCTCACCCAGGTAGGTCAGGAAATCGTAACCCAGGAACACAGGCCTGCCATCTGTCATGATCTGCAGGATGATCTGTCCGCCCAATGCCGGCTCCTTTTCACTCATACGCAAAGCATAACGCAGCCGCATCGAATTCGCGAACTTCTGCCATTTCAGCATGTCGCCGCTGAAAAGGGCATCGAAGCCGGAGAAAGTGATAAAAGGTTCTTCGGAAGTGGCCGTAATATCGATGTTCTCGTCGCACCAGCGCAGCTCGTCCAGCAGGGTTTTGTAAATAGACTCCTGCGAATCGAAGGCTGGCTGCAGGTATTCCAGGTCCTGGTAGCCGTAGCCTGCATAGGTGAATGGCATATCGCCGAAGATATCGGTCATCTTGAAGGTCTTGTATGCCAGTACGATCTTCAGCATGGCCATCATGTTGACCACCTCGGGTGTTGCCTCCAGCCTGCTGAACCGGTCCTCCAGTTCCCTGAAAGCAGGAAGGGTAAGGTAATAGTTGCTCCACATACTCTCGGTGCCAAGGGTAAAGTTGCCCCAGGCATCTTTGGTAAGGGCCGCCAGCTGGGTCTGCTTGTACAGGATCTCGTTGCTGATGTAAAACTGTTCGTTGCCGGTGAGCACGAGCGACTGGATGATCCCGTTGAACAATGATCCGTCGCTGGCCGTGGTAAAGCCATGGGGGTTGGTATTGATCTCGTCGAAATTTTTCTTGCACGCCTGGGTGAGGGCCATCAACATGACCAGCACGGCGGCCAGTTTCAGGAAGCGTTTCATGATGTATTTTTTTCTTTTCATCACAGCTGTTTCTTAATTACCTAAAAGGATGCCGACACACCGAAGGTGATGGAGCGCGAGCTGGGCATCGAGGCCCACTCAAAGCCCTGGGCATTGCCGGAGCCCATGATCCCTTCGGGATT
The DNA here is from genome assembly GCA_040775045.1 of Bacteroidales bacterium. GTDB lineage: Bacteria > Bacteroidota > Bacteroidia > Bacteroidales > B18-G4 > B18-G4. The sequence goes on along the minus strand of JAXGTH010000102.1, from coordinate 4,249 downwards.
GATCTTGTCGGGAAGCGTAGTATAGATGTAGAAAAGATCCCTGCCCACGATGGAAAGCGTGAGGTTCTGGAAGATCTTTGTCTTTTCCACTATGTTGGGCGGAAAGGTGTATGAAAGCGAGATCTCCCGCATCTTCACCCAGGTATTCTCCACGATGCCGGGTGTTGAGATGAATTTGCCCCATCCGCCGGCATTGGGCAGGTACTTGTAATAATAGTGCACCACCTTGTCGTTGGGTGTGCCGTCCTCGTATACCCCATCGAGGATGATCCCGATGTTGCTGGTATTCCCGTCGGGATCGGTGTAGGGCAGGCCGCCCCCTTCCCTTTCTTCCAGGGTTTCGGGACTTAGGCCCGTCTGCAGGTTGATCACATAGGAGCCGCAGTAAATGTCGCCGCCCCACTTGGTGTCGATCAGCGTTCCCAGCGTAAAGCCCTTCCAGTGCAATTCGGTGTACCATCCCGCCAGGAAGTCGGGAGAAGCATTGCCGATGGGAACCCTGGTGTCGGTGATCAGGTATTTGGTCCCTTCCTCGTTCACGATGGGCTGTCCATTTTCATGGTATACATAGTCGTAACCGTAGATGGTACCATAATCATCGCCTTCGCGCAACGCCATGGCAGGGCCGTTGAGGCCCCAGATGTCGCCGATGGGCAGGATATCGGCATTCTCGCCCAGGCTCACCACCTTGTTCCTGTTCCGCGAAAAGTTGATGCCCGTCTTGAACAGCACGCTACGGCTCTGCACCGGCACGGTGTTCAGGATGATCTCGAAACCTTTGTTGGTCAGCACCCCTTCGTTGATGGTGATGCCCGAGGCACCTGACGACAGGGGTATGGGCAGGTCCTCCAGGATCTGCGAGAAAGAGTACAGGTAATAGTAGGTGAAATCGAAATCGATCCTGTTCTCGAAGAAACCCAGGTTAAGCCCGCCCTCATAGGCATTCACCCGCTGCGGCGTGAGCTTGTATGGCGGGATTACGCCCGGGAAGGATGAGGTCTGTTCACCCCCGAAAAGGCCGGTGGTATAGTAAAAGTCGAGCTTGTACGGGTCGGTATCCGTGGCCGTCTGGGCGATGCCACCCCTCAGTTTCACAAAGTTCAGCCAGGGGATCTTTCCCTGTATGTCGATGAGCTCGGAAGCGATGAAGCTCAGCGAGACCGAGGGATAGAAATAGGAGTTGTCGGATTCGGGAAGGGTCGACGACCAGTCGTTCCTGCCGGTGAGTTCGAGGAAGATAAAATCATCATACCCGAGGTTCAGGAAGGAGAACACCGAGTTGTTCCTTTCGCGGCGCACCGTCTCGCCGGGCACCAGGTCGCCGGGTGAGTTCCCCGCCTGGCTGAGGATGGTGTTTCCCTCCGGGTCGGTGGTGTAGATGGGGTCCGTATAGTTGAAGAAGGTGTACATGTTGGGGTAGTACCAGGTGCCCGAATGCCCGTTGATACCATACTGGTTGTAGTCCCAGCGGCTGGTTCCGAGGGTGAACTTCACATCGAGCTTGCTGCCGAAAAGGTCGGCCTTGTCGGCAGTCAGGAAGAGTTCAAAGATGTCGGAATAGGTCCGGTTCAGGCTGTTGGCGTAGTAACCGTCCTGTATCCCGATCAGGTCGGTGGGCTTGTTGCGCGACTCGTACTGCTCGAGGGAGAAATCGCGCCCTGCCCGTCCCAGCAGGTTTAGCCAGGGCAGGATGTCGTAGGTGAGGGTGATGGCGCCCAGGTACTTGTCGCGGCTCAGCGTCGTGTTGTTGTTGTAATAGTTCCACCACAGGTAAGGGCTTACATACTGGAAAGGATAACCTTCCTGGGGGTTCCTCGACCCGTCGGGGTTTGCATAGTATTCCCTGTCGAGGCCCTTGTAGCTCCTGGGCCAGGAATAGAGGTAGCCCTTGTTGAACGAACGGTCCCATTCATCGCCGAGCGTAGGGCTGTTGAGCCGGTTGTAGTTGATATAGGAGAGCGAAAGGTCGGCACGCAGTTTGTCGGATATTTTCAGGTTGGCTCCCAGGTTGATGGTGGTCCGGTCGTAGTTGCTGTTGTCGATCACGGGCCGGTGGTCCTGCCGGGTGATGGAAACCCGCATGGTGCCGCGTTCACTGCCTCCCGAGAAGGCGATGTTGTGGGTTTGCGTAAATCCGTTCCTGAAGGCCGACTCGTAGTTGTCGGGCTGGGGTGAATAAGGTCTCATCTCCCCGTCCCACCAACGTACCATCTGGCCCTCCATCCTGGGTCCCCATGAAACCGCCGACCCGTAATACCCGAACTCGGCTGTAGTGGAAGAGATGTCGCCCTCCTGGTTGATGACTAGGTGGTCGGTGCCATATATGCCGGGGTACAGCATGGTATCTCCGTCCATGGGAAAGGTTGGCGGGGTGAAGGAGATCGGCCCACCTGCGCCGTAGGTGTTCTGCATCTCCCTGAAGCGGTATGGCTGGATCATCTTGTAGGTGTAGTTGTAGGTTACCCCTATCCCTTTCCGTTTGCTGCCCCTTTTGGTTGTGATGAGGATCACCCCGTTGGCACCGCGGGAGCCGTAGAGCGCCGAGGCAGCACCGCCCTTCAGCACGGTATAGTCCTCAATGTCGAGGGGGTTGATATCCGAGAGCTGGTTGCCCCAGTCCACCCCCCTGCCGATATTCTCCAGCCCGGGATTGTTCTCCATGGGCACGTTGTCGACAACGATGAGCGGCTGGTTGGAGCCCGTAAGGCTGTTGTTCCCCCGGATGGTGATTCGCGTCGAGCCGCCTTCCACACCATCGCCCTGCGAGACCTGCACCCCTGCCGCCCGGCCCGCAATGGCATTGATCACGTTGGGCGCGTTGGACCTGGCCACCATGTTGGCATCGATCTTCTCGGTGGAATAACCGATATCACGCTTTTGCCGTTTTACCCCCAGGGCAGTCACCACCACCTCATCCAGCATCTCGGCCGAGGGCACCATCACGAGGTAGATCACCTTCTGGTCACCGACACGGACCTCCTGCGGCTCATAGCCGACATACCTGAATATCAAAGTGTCAGTGGGAGTGACACCGGGAAGGGTGAAAGTGCCGTTCATGTCGGTGGTGGTACCCTGCACGGTACCCTTGATCATGATGGTAACCCCGGGAAGACCGAGCTCATCCTCGGGTGAGGTAACGCGGCCACTGATGCTGCGCTCCTGGGCAGTAGTCATGGCAGGTGTCATAAAAATTGCCGCAAAAAGGCAGATCAGGCAGTTAATAGCGATCCTGTTGCTCATAACATATGATTATGGGGTGAAGAAAATCCCGTTGGCGGAAATGAAAATACTGGCATCCAGACGGATAACATCTCAGCGTTGATTATACAGGTAAATGTAATCAATTTAAGCCATTGTTACGGGTGGAAAAGTTGAGATTTTTTCCGGATCATGCATCCGCAGAAAGCAAAAAAAAACGGGAAGCGGCCTGAGCCTGATTCCCTTTTCATGATCAGGTTAGGCGTTGGGCGATAGGGGTTGGGTATTCAGGCATCGCTAAATCAAGCTCACAGTCCCCCCGTCATATAGTCTCAAGGTCAGGATCAACGTTAGTCACTTTAGCTCACTTCATCTCCGCCAGGCATTCCTCGATCTTTCGGCAGACCATCTCATCGCCATTGGCGCAAAAGCCGGCGTACTGGCAATGGATATTCGATCGTTTGTCGAACATGATGGTAAAAGGGGTCTGGGTGATGCTCATGGCCCTGGCCAGGTCGCCGTTGATGTCGATATAGACATCCATTTCGATATCCTGTCCGTGCACGATGGGCTTAACGTGGTCGGTGCGTCCGATGCAGTCGGTGCAGATGGCCACGAACCTGACATCTTCCTCAAGGAGCTTCTCCCTGTGGACCTCGTTCAGCATGAGTACCTGCTGTTTTCCATCCTTGTGGTAGGTCTTCCAGAAGACCACGATCATGACCTTTCCGTCGTTCGTGATCTCGCTGGCTTTAAGCATGGCACCGTCGAGGGTGCTGATATCAATGGCAGGCAGGGCAGTGTGTTGGGCATGTGAAAAAACGACAGGTAAAAAAAATGCCATGACGAGCGCACTTTTAATACCGTTCATATCTGTTGAATTTGGGTTTCCATAAAGATAAAGAAATATATGCAGGAAGTCAATATTTATTTGTGGGAAGCGGAAATTAAAGACTCAAAACTACCAGCAACTCCATTGAGTGATGAGATCCTAATGATTAGTGATGAATACAGATTGGTAATGACGAATTGTGATGAGGAGAGAAGGATT
>JAXGTH010000101.1:0-9870 GCA_040775045.1 Bacteroidales bacterium | reverse complement strand
TTTCATCCGTGAAGTCGGGTACCGGGGCACGCCCGAAACGGAGGTATACAGGACCTTTGCACTGCTCTATGGCCGCAATGGTGGCCAGGCGCGTCTGCGTGGCATCGCAGGGCGACAGCACGGTCATGTTGGGCAGCGAACGCATCACCGCGATATCCTCCAGTGCCTGGTGCGTAGCCCCGTCGGGACCCACGGAGATACCTGCGTGGGCACCTCCTATCACCACGTGCAATTCATTGTAGCAAACCGAGATCCTGATAAAATCCGTTGTGCGCAGGGCAGCGAAAACACCATAGGTGGCAAATACCGGTACTTTTCCCGACAGGGCAAGACCTGCGGCAATACCCATGCAATTCTGTTCGGCTATGCCGATAGAATAGAACCGCTCGGGGTACCGGCTGGCAAAATGATCCATGCCCACAGAGGAAGTGATATCGGCACCAAGCCCGACAACCCTCGTGTCCCTTCTCCCTGCTTCGGCCAGCCCTTCACCGAAACCGTTCTTCGTGGGCCTGTTGCCCTTGTTTATGTATGTTGCTGTCATGGTGCGGACAAAATTTCCTTAATGAATAATTCGGCCTCATCCTTTCCGGGTGCCCTGCCGTGCCAGGCATGATTGCCTTCGATCCCGGAAACACCTTTACCCATGATGGTGGTTGCCAGGATTACGGATGGCATTCTTTTTTTTTCTCGTGCTGCACGGTAAGCCCTGATGATGTCAGAATGGTCATGTCCGTCGCAATGTATAACGTTCCACCCGAAAGCCCTCCATTTGTCGGCCAGGGGTTCAAGTGACATGACATCTTCGGTCTTCCCGTCGATCTGCACTCCGTTGCGGTCGACCAGTGCGGTGAGGTTATCCAGGCGGTAATGTGAGGCGCTCATGGCAGCTTCCCAGATCGAACCCTCCTGCAGCTCGCCGTCGCCCTGGATGCTGTAGATCCGGTGCATACTGTTGTCGGACTTTGCCGCCAGGGCCATACCCACGGCTACCGATAAGCCCTGTCCGAGCGATCCGGCTGAGAGTTCAAGGCCGGGCAGGCCATGGTCCCTGCCGGGATGACCCTGCAGCCTTGATCCCAGCTTGCGGAGGCTCATCAATTCCTCTGTTGGAAAGTATCCGGCATGGGCCAGGGTGGCATACAGCACGGGTGCAACATGGCCAATAGAGAGCACGAGCCTGTCACGCTCTTCCCAGCCCGGATCCTCCGGCCGCTGGTTCATGATGGCAAAATAAAGGCAGGTAAAGACATCCGCCAGGCCGAGGGAACCGCCTGTATGTCCGGAGCCGGCAGCAGCCAGACTTCGGATGATGTCGACCCTGATCGCACGTGAGATGTTCTTGAGTTCTTCTTCAGTTGGATGTTGGTGGAGCATATTCTATTTAGGGGTATTTGGTCAGACCAGGGGGTGGGCAAAGGCATATCGTATGAAATAATAGGCGCAAACCCCTGAATAGGCCAGTTTAAGGAAAGTGCCGGTGAGGAAACCGATGAATGAGCCAATAGCGGCAATGAAGGCTTCGCGGGAGTTCCTGTCGCCTGTTGCTTCGCCGATATAAGCGCCCACGAATGGCCCCAGGATGATCCCGAAAACACCGAACGGGCCAAGCACTACAATGGATGGCAGGATGAAGATCCCGAAGATCAGCCCTATGGTGCTGCCCCATACACCTCGTTTGGTGCCCCCAAAGCGTTTGGTGCCGTATATCGGTACGATATAATCAAGTACGGTGACCACCACCATGATGCCCGCAAGTGTCCAGATGGTTTCAGCGGCGAGCCGGGGCGGATCCATGAACTGTAACAGGATGAGTGAGACGAAGGCGATGGCCTGTCCGGGGAGCACTGGCAGGATGCAACCGATAAACCCGATGAGGAGCAGCAATATCCCGACGACAAACAGAACAATATCCATTTTTATGGTTTTATAACAAAAATAGGAATTATGGTACGTTTATGCCAGCCCCCGCAGAAAAATTATCGGTAAAGGGCTACTTCCGGAGCTCATTCCAGAGCATGTCCATGATCTCCGATGCTTTCCCGGGAAGGAAAATATCGGTGATGCTTGCCGTGTAGTTTGTACGTTCAATATTGACTTCGATGATCACTGCACCGTTCTGCCTGGCCATAACGGGGATCTGGCTGGCCGGCATCACCTCCCCGGTCGTACCGATCAGGATAAAAACATCCGACCGGCCTGCCGCAGCCACCGATGCCTGGTAGGCCAGCATGGGAATGCCTTCACCGAAAAAGATGAAATCAGGTTTAAGCAAACCCCCGGTTGCAGGGTGTATGGGAGGGATGGCGTCGAGGTCGGCATGGGCCACCGGTAACTTTTCAAGCGTCTTGGTGCATACCAGGTTCCTGGAATTGCCATGGAATTCATGCACCACCGTGTTCCCTGCCTCCTGGTGCAGGTTATCGATATTCTGGGTGATCACCTCGTGCAGCAGGCCCGCCTTTTCCATTTCTGCAAGCACCTCATGGGCGCGGTTTGGCTTCGCACCATGAAAAGTGTCGTAGAAAATTTCCTTGATCACCTTCCACGACTCTTCGGGATATTGCATGAAATGCTGGATGTCGAGCAGTCTCGGGTCGTATTTGTCCCAGAGCCCGTCCTTGCCCCTGAAGGGGGGAATGCCACTTTCAACGGATATCCCGGCACCGGTAAAAGCCGTTACATGTTTCGCCTTTGCTATTATCGAAGCAGCTTCCCGTATCCTGTCTTGTAGTTCTTCCATGTGCAGATCAGCTGAGGACCGTAAAAATAAGCTTTATCTTCGATATTATCCCGGAAGGTTTTCTGAAGCTACCCGCGTTTCACTTTCCGTCGGCCTGCTGCCGGTGATAGCCCCAGAACAGTAGTCCGCTGACGAACAAGGGGATGCAGATCAGCAAAACATATATGATGCTGCTGCTGCCCGCCTGGTAATAATAGCTGAGGCCTGCGATCACACTGATGAACATGAGCATGATGCCTCCTTCATACGCACGGTAAAGGGCAAAAAGGAAAACGAGGACCAGGAATCCCAGGATGGCCGCATCGGCCGTGGTATTGGGATCTTCCAACTCGAGCAGACCGGGGAATACGATGGTGAAAAGGTAGGCAAGGTACACTGCGATCCCTGCTGTGCCGCTGATGATGGCAAAGGTGCGAAGCCGGCGGTCAGGCGTTCCTGTCATCTTTACTGCGCTCATTTTTGATTTTTTTATAAAGGCTTTCGGTCCAGAGACCCAGCAATAAACCCAGACCCACGCCGATCCCTGCCCCGACCACAAAACTTCCGAACAACCCGCCTCCGATCAATGCCCCGATACCGATACCGATCACGATCCACATGAAGAACATCGGCTTACTTTTAACACTATTCTTATTGTCCATGCTACAAAGGTAATACTAGTAGTGAGATGTGAGACATAAGATGTGAGACATGAGATTTGAGACATCAGGCCGGGGGAAATCTGAAATCTGAACTTTGAGCTCTGAACTCTGAACTTTCTTTGAGTATATGGTACTACATACCAGGTATCGGGCGTCAGGCATCCGGCATCCGGCATCCGGCATCAGGTATCCGATATCCGGCATCCGGCATCCGGTATCCGGCATCCAGTACCCAGTCCCCAGTACCCAGCACCTACTGTATCAAATGCACATCCATCTGCGGGAACGGGATGTTCAGCCCTTCACTGCTGAAGGCCTTGTATACCTTTTCATTCATATCGAAGAAGAGGCCCCAGTAATCGGCGCCCTTGGCCCATATCCTTACTACGATATTTACCGAACTGTCGGCCAGTTCAGAGAGGGCAATGAAAGGTTCGGGCTCTTTCATGATGCGGTCATCAGCATTTATGATCCGGAGTAAAACCTCTTTTGCCTTGTCGAAATCATCGCCGTATGCAATGCCGAAGGTAAAATCAACCCTGCGGTCCTCCATGGTGGAGTAGTTCGTCAGGGAAGCATTCGACAGCTGTGCGTTGGGGATGATGATGACCTTGTTGTCGGGGGTGGTCAGGACGGTGGTAAAGATCTTGATATCCGTAACAGTACCCGAATGACCGGCTCCATCGATATAGTCACCAACCTTGTAGGGTTTGAACAGCAAAATGATCACCCCCCCTGCAAAATTCTGGAGCGTGCCCTGCAATGCCAGACCAACCGCGAGACCGGCAGCACCGATGATGGCGATGAATGAGGTGGCCTCAATGCCCACCATGCCCATCACGCTCACAAACAGCAGTACCTTCAGGAGGATCGATACCAGGCTTTTCAGGAATCCCTGCAGCGAGGGATCGGTATCCCGTTTCTTCATCATCCTGCCAAAGGCTCTGGTGATGAGTTTGATGATCCACAGACCGAGGACCAGCACCACAATGGCACCGATCACCCTCGGGCCGTAATCGTAAATAAATCCTGTGAACTGATCCCAGTTAACGTTGAAAAGAAACATGATAATTGGTTTTAGTTAAACATTCCCTATCATAACAGGCTGCAGGCGGCATTGTTCACCTGCTCCCGATATTAATTGATGAATCTCACTACTCACATCTCACTACTCACATCTCACTACTCATATCTCATTACTCCAATCTATTCCTTCAGCCACCTGTCGAGCCAGTCGAAGAAGGTCCGCTGCCACAGGATACCGTTCTGCGGGCTCAGCACCCAGTGGTTCTCATCGGGGAAGAACAGGAATTCGGCCGGCACACCCCGGAGCACGGCAGCGTTGAAGGCACTCATGCCCTGCGTATAGGCGATCCTGTAGTCGAGTTCCCCGTGGATCACAAGAATGGGCGTGTCCCATTTTTCGACGAACCTGTGGGGGGAGTTGGCATAGGAGTTCATGGCCACCGGGTTGTCTTTTTCCCAGAAAGCCCCGCCCAGGTCCCAGTTCACGAACCACATTTCCTCCGTTTCCAGGTATTGCGACTCGAAATTGAACATGCCGTCGTGCGCGATAAAAGCGCTGAAGCGGCCATCGTGGTTGCCTGCAAGCCAGAAGACTGAAAATCCCCCGTAGCTGGCACCTACTGCTCCCAGCCTCTCGCTGTCTATGAAGGGTTCTTTGGCCAGTTCATCGATGGCTGAGAGATAGTCTTTCATGTTTTGTCCGCCATAGTCTCCGCTGATCTGCTCGTTCCATTCCTGACCGAAACCGGGCAGGCCCCGGCGGTTAGGGGCTACGATGATATAGTCGTTGGCTGCCATCATCTGGAAATTCCATCGGTACGACCAGAACTGGCTGACCATGCTCTGGGGCCCTCCCTGGCAGTACAGCAGGGCAGGATATTGTTTCTCGGGGTCGAAATGTGGCGGATAGATCACCCATGTGAGCATATCCTTGCCATCGGTGGTTTTGATCCACCGCTTTTCCACTTCTCCCATGGTGATCTGATCGAGGATGGGTTTGTTGATGAATGATATCTGTTCTGCTTCGCCATTCCCGGCGTCCACGGCGAAGATCTCCGTAGGCATCGACATCGACTGCCGGGTGGTGATCAGCTTGTTGTCTGCAACCGCAATGGAATTATAGTTGTGTATGCCTTCGGTCAGCTGCCGGAATTCCCTGCTGTCGAGGTTGAGGGAGAAGATCTCATAGGAGCCGAGATGCGGGCTGATGAAAAATAATTCGTTGTTCCCCGACCATGCCAGGCCGCCGGCGTTCTGGTCGAAGTTTTCGGAATAGTTGGTGATGGCGCCGCTTTCCACGTCGAAGACAAGGATCCTCGTCTTGTCCGACTCATAGCCATCGCGTGCCATGCTTTCCCAGGCGATCTTCTTCCCGTCAGGGGAAAAGACCGGTGCCATGTCGAAGCCCATATGGCCTTCCGACAGGTTCTCGGTGGATGCACTTGGCAGGTGGTAGAGGTAAATGTCGGAATTGGTGGAGAGGGAATAATCCTTGCCCTTTTTCTTCTTGCTGGTATAGGCAATATATTTCCCGTCGGGGCTCCAGCAGATCTGCTCCATGCCGCCGAAAGGGCTGAGGGGTGAATCCCAGGGTTCGCCCTCCATGATGTCAGTCAGCGCTGAAACACCGTCAGCCCCGTATTCTCCTAGGAAAATATGACTGTATGAATCGACCCAGTGGTCCCAGTGGCGGTACATCAGGTCGTTGTTGATCCTGCCGCTGGCCCTGGGCAATCCTTCGTACAGGTATTCAAACGGGTTATCTGCCGCAACTTCCTTTGTAAAGAGGATATGGGCCATGTCGGGTGCGTAGCTGAAACCTGTCACCCCTCCTTCGATATCAGTGATCTGCTTAAGGTTGCTGCCGTCAGGGTCCATCTCCCAGAGCTGAACGCTGCCTGAGGCGGAAGAAAGGAACCCTATCTTTTTACCGTCCGGCCGCCACAGCGCATTGAACTCACTTTTGGGAGTTCTCGTCAGCTGTACCGTTCCACTGCCATCGGGATTCATCAGGAAAAGCTCGCGGTTGCCCTTGTTCTGTTCAATGCTGTACCAGGAAACCCCGAAAAGGAGTTTATCCCCGTCAGGGGAAACCTGCACATCGCTGAGCCTGCCATAAGACCATAACACTTCGGGGGTTTGAAGATCAGAAGTGAGCTCGGGCGCAGGGGCAGTGATCAGAGGGGCTTCAGTCTGTTCATGTCTTGAAGTGGTGTCGCAGGCGGTGATGAAGACCGCTAAAAGGATGAAGTTGATCAGGATCGGTGTTCTCATGTTGTTGTTTTTGGTTTGTCGGATCGTTTTTTAGCCCTAAATGTCGGTTTTTTTTAGCTATTGTGCAAATTCTGCCTTTTTGACCCTGCAAACCGTTGACTGAATCAATGCAGCCGTTAACTGTTTACGGTCAACCGTTAAATTGAGTCATGTTGGATGTTTCTATGTAATGAATTATTTTTGATCTTTATGCAGTTAAACTAAAAAACGAAAAGCTATGAGAAAACTTACCCTAATGCTTATTTGCCTGGCTTTTGGCCTTGCAGTATTTTCACAGGGCAGGGCCGTGATCCCGAGAGAGATCAAAGACCTTCCGCTGGAAAATGTACCGATTGCATCGGTGGATGAGACGATGAACCATGATGCCGGGATCGTTCCCTATAAATTTGGTGAATGGACAGAGGAAAAAGTTGGCGAAACCGTCTTTGACCTGCAGTCGAACTATGCCGTTCAGAACAGGATGTACATGTTCGACGATGGCACCATGGGCGCCACCTGGACCATGGGCTTCAGTGAAACGACCTTTCCCGACAGGGGTACCGGATATAACTTCTTCAACGGTACAGAATGGGGTGATATCCCAACTGAAAGGATAGAATCCCTGCGTTGCGGCTGGCCGTCATATATGCAGTACGGCATGAATGGTGAGATGATCGTTGCACATACCGGCGGCGATCAGGGACTCGTCATGAACTACCGTGAAACCCGTGGTACGGGCGACTGGACAGAGATTTTCTTCCAGGGCCCTGAAGGACATGAAGATATCATCTGGCCCAGGGTTGTCACCTCCGGTGCCGACTACATGACCATCCACGTTTTTGGGGTGACAACCCCCGTGGCCAACGGCGGATCACTTTACCAGGGCATGGACGGCTGTGTGGTGTACTCGCGTTCGACAGATGGCGGCACCACCTGGGTGGATGACAACATTACCCTCGACGGCATGGGTCCCGACTACTACACCATGGCCGGGGGCGACTACTATGCCATTGCCAATCCGGTGGGCGACAATATCGCCTTCGTGATGGCCAGCAAATGGCAGGACATGTACCTGATGAAATCGGAAGACAATGGTGCCACATGGGAAAAGACGATGATCTGGGAACATCCATATCCCTTCTTCGACTGGAATGTCACCGTTACGGACACCTTCTTCTGCCCCGACGGAGCAGTGGCCGTGGCCATCGACAATGACGGGATCGCCCACGTTACTTTCGGGATCACCCGCGTAGGCCATTTCGAGATCGGCGATACCTATACGGCATACCCGTTCTATGACGGCCTGGGTTACTGGCGCGAAGGCATGCCGCCATTCGAAGACGGCGATATGAACCTGAATGCCCTCGATCCTGAACTGCTCGAAGAAAATGTGAACCTGATCGGCTGGACACAGGACCTCAACGGCAACGGCACCTGGGATGTGATCGGTACCGTGGAAAGCCTGGGTAACTACCGTACCGGCATTTCCACCCACCCGACCATGGCCATCGACGAAAACAACTATATCTATGTTGTGTATTCATCGGTTGCCGAGACTTTCCAGACCGACGACCAGAACTACAGGCACCTCTTCGCCCGTACCTCGAAGGATGGTGGCGACACCTGGGGTGATGAGTTCTACGACCTGACCGGTGATATCGTTCACGTGTTCTCGGAATGTATCCACCCGGCCATGGCCGCCAACACCGATGAATATGTGCACCTCATCTATCATGAGGATACGGAACCCGGTCAGGCCGTGCAGGGCGACCTCGATCCCTATGGCGACAACAATGTGCCCTATATCAAGATCATGAAGCCGGAGATCCTCGGGCTCAGCGGCAATGAAAGCGGCATCAGCACCATCGACTTCGTAACCCAGAGTTATCCCAACCCGGCTGCGAACACGGCAAGATTTGATGTACACCTTTATTATGGTGCCAGCATCAGCGTGCAGGTGCACAATATGATCGGCCAGAAGGTGATCGAACTCGACCGTGGCGAACTTGCACCGGGCGTGCATAGCATCACCCTCGATGTGAGCCAGCTGCAGGACGGTGTATATTTCTATACCGTCATTGCCGGAGAAGAAAGCATGACGCAGAAAATGATCGTCGGCCACTAAGATAATCCTGCCCTGACCCGATATTCTGTTTGACGAGTGCAGAATCGTCAGAAGCAGTAAGATCCCCCGAGTGATCGGGGGATTTTTTTTGGTACCTGGCAGGCAATGCAAAACGTCTTGTGAGTGATGAGATCCTAATGATTATTGATGAATACAGATTGATAGTGGGGACTTTTGATTGGGCAGGAAGAATTAATTCAAAACTCAAAACTCAAAACTCAAAACTGAAACCTTGTTTTGTTGCCTTCGGCGATTCCCTCGGGGGGAGGCTTACAACAAAAACCCTGCTTCGCTGCGCTCAGTTGTGGTTTTTTCTTTCAGAAACTTGCGCTCAAGCAAGCTTGGCGCTCGGCCGATAAAAAATAAGCCCGGTCCCGATTTCTCGGGACCGGGTTTTTGTTGTAGCGAGGATGGGAATTGAACCCATGACCTCCGGGTTATGAATCCGACGCTCTAACCAACTGAGCTACCTCGCCGTTTTGCGGGTGCAAATATAATTATTTTTTGTTAAGCGGGTAAAAAATTGGCAAAATGGAGGGATTGCAGGGCAACCGTAAATCCTCTACATCTCTCTAAGTATAAATACTTAATACGGTGGTTGATTATACCGAAAATGAAGAAGCGGTTTGGTTTCGGGCAGATTGATTCAATATATTTATGAAACTTTTTTAGGAGCATGTAGTATAAACTTGTAATTCGTCCGAATTTTTAATGGACCCGGATCTAAAAATTTGTTGAACTATACACTTTATTAGGCTATGAAGAGTTTGCGATACCTTATGATCACTGCACTGGCGCTGACGTTCTTTATCCAGGAAGCACGCGCCCAGGAAATTGAGATCACCCCGATGGTTGGCTATGTGGCAAGGAACGACCTGAGGTTCATCGAAGGGAAGATGGAGGTAAACGACCTGCTAAACTTTGGCGCCAGTTTCAGTTTCCCTTCCAGTAATGACAACGGAAGGTTCGATTTTCTGCTGGCAAACTCCTTTACCCGCGCCATCTGGCATGAGTCGCCCGATTATGCCGACCTGATCTCGGAAAAGAACTACAGTATGAATGTTACCTATTTCCAGCTGTCG
>JAXGTH010000100.1:0-9954 GCA_040775045.1 Bacteroidales bacterium | reverse complement strand
CTTTCAGTCGAGGAATGTCATGATCGACGGCGGGAAGCCCTGGTTTATCGATTACCAGGGGGGCAGGAAGGGGCCGCTTCAGTACGACCTGGCATCCTTCCTCTACCAGGTGAAGGCTTTTTACCCTGAAGGGATAAGGGAAAAACTCATCGGTGAATACCTTGATGAACTGGCCCTGCTCAGCCCGGTCGACCATGAAAACTTTATGGAATATTTCTATCCCTTCGTATACCTGAGGTTGTTCCAGGTTCTGGGCGCCTATGGCTTCCGTGGGCTCTTCGAGAAACGCCCCCACTTTGCCGGGAGTCTCGATCCGGCCATGAGCAGCCTCTCGGCCTTACTGGATATACATCCTCCCGGACCTGAATTAAAAGCATTGGGACCGGTATTGCATCAACTCACTACGGAGAGCAGATTTGCACCTGCCGTGAAGAAGGGATTGGATCTCACCGTTACGATCAGCAGTTTCTCGTATAAGAACGGGCTGCCGGATGATGACAGCGGACATGGGGGCGGATTTGTTTTCGATTGCAGGGCCCTGCCCAACCCGGGCCGCCTGGAGGCATACAGGGAATTTACGGGCCGCGATGAGCCCGTGATCGAATACCTCGGCCGTTACGCCGAGGTAGACCAATTCCTGCATAACGTTTTTGAAATATGCGACCGCAGCGTGGAACAATACATCAGCAGGGATTTCGGCCACCTGAGCATCAGTTTCGGCTGTACCGGCGGACAGCACCGGTCCGTCTATTGTGCCGAAAGGATGGCTGAACATTTATCGCAAAAATATGTTATCAATGTCATGATCCGCCACCGCGAGCAGAACATCACTGAAAAAATCAGATCACGGCATGAGTAAAAAGATGTGCAAAAAACTGACAGACGGGGAACCTATCCTGCGCACGCCCAAGGCAAAATACTTTTGCAAAGGTTGTGAAGCCACCTCCAAATCCGAGAAAGACCTCTGTAAACCCGGGAAAATAAAAGCAGCATGAAAGCCATGATCCTGGCAGCAGGCCGGGGTACACGCCTGCATCCCCGCACGGACAGCACTCCGAAAGCCCTGGTGAGGGCCGGCGGAATGAGCCTGCTCGAAAGGCTGATCAGGAAGATGAAGATACAGGGCGTAGATCATATCGTGATCAACGTGCATCACCTGGCGGGGCAGATCATGGATTTCCTCAATGAACATGAACATTTCGGGATGCGGATCGACATCAGCTACGAAGAGGACCTGCTGCTCGAAACCGGCGGAGGGATCAGGCATGCGGCTCCACTGCTTGATGGGAAAGATCCCTTCATCGTGCACAATGTCGATATACTTTCCGACCTCGACCTCCGCACGATCTATGCCGCCCACCAGGAAACCGGTGCCCTGGCCACGCTGGCTGTCAGGTCGAGAACGACATCACGCTACCTGCTTTTCGACGCCGGTCTTCGTATGCGGGGCTGGGAAAACCGTGCCAGCGGAGAGCGTATCGTACGCGGAAACAAAAACCAATTGCTGACCCCCCTGGCTTTCAGCGGGATCCACGTGATCAGCCCTGAAATTTTCAGGCTTTTTACCGAAGATGGTGCCTTCAGCATTATCGACACCTACATCCGGCTTTGTGACCAGCATGTCGTCAGGGGATACCGCCACGATGAAGGCCTCTGGATCGATGCCGGAAAACCCGAGGGACTGGACATGGCCAACCAGCTCCTTGGTGGCCTTTAAACATTTCATTGCCACTGAAGCGGTTTTATATCCACCCGGTGCATGAGCTGTGTGTTATTATTTTGTGTAAGTTTATTGCCGATATAAAACCATTGCTTCCGGATGCCGGCATTCCTGAAAAAACTTACCGCACACATCTATGACCAATGGAAAGAACGTTTGGGTGAGTTGTGCATCGTTCTGCCCAACCGAAGGGCATCGGTCTACATGAAAGGTTACCTCTCCGGTATCATCGAGCGGACGAGCATTCTGCCCGACTTCTTTTCTATCGAAGATTTTGTTGCCCATTGTTCCGGACGGGGCATCAGCGACCAGCTGGGCGACCAGTTCAGGTTGTATGATATCCATCGCAGGTTGGAAGGCGAAAGGGCCCGCAGCATTGAAGAGTTTTTTCCCTATGCGGCATGGATGATGTCGGATTTCAATGAGATCGACATGTACCTGATCGACCAGGAACAGCTATTCGGTTATCTCAGCGATGCCAGGGCTATGGCACTGTGGAATCCCGATGGCAGGCCCCTGACGGATTTCCAGAAACGTTACCTTGGGTTTTACCGCTCGCTGAAAGACTACTATGCCGGACTCAACAGTATGCTTGAGAAGCAGAACCAGTACTATCAGGGAATGGCCTTCAGAAGCGTGGCCGGAAGGATCGAAGAGATTTCGGCGCTTTGGCGTTGGGAAAAAGTAATATTTGCGGGTTTCAACGCCCTAACCCCTGCAGAGCAGAAGATCATCGGCACACTCCTGAGAACAGGAAAGGCCGCAGTGTTCTGGGATGCCGACAAATATTACACCGGGCAAAAGGAACAGGAAGCCGGGCTTTTCCTTAGAAAGCATTTCAGGGAAATGAACCAGGATACCCCGTTATGGGTCGGGGATCATTTTTCAGAGGATAAAGATATCCATGTGATCGGTGTGCCCCGGAATATCGGCCAGGTGAAATATGCCGGGGAGATCATACAAAAAATCAGCCGGAGAGAGGAAAACCTTGATAATACAGCACTGGTGCTGGCTGACGAAAGCCTGCTCATTCCCCTCCTCAGCAGCATACCCGGAGAAGCTGGAAAGTTCAACGTCACCATGGGGCTTGCCCTGAAAAATGCCCCGGTCTTCAACCTCCTCGACAACATTCTTGGCATGATGCAGAATGCAGGCAGATTCATGGCCTGCAGGGATAAAAGCCGCATGGCATATTATTTCAGGGATATTGAAAAGGTGCTTGGCCACCCCTGGTCCGTGATGCTGTCCGGCGATGAAAAGGCAATCCTGCCGGTACTGGATGAGATCAGGACCGGCAACCGGATCTTCATTCCTGCCAGCGTGATCACAAAACTCCTGGAAAACAACGGCGCGAAGGTCCTCGCAGGGCTGTTTCCCCCAACAACGATCAGGGTGCCTGAAGCCATATCGCTTCTTTCACAACTCATCCTGTCCCTGAGGGAAAAAATGATAAACCTGAGAAAAAAAGGCTCATATGATTATGCCACCGAGCTCGAATACCTTTTCAGGTTCAATAAACTGCTGCAAAGGCTCGACGGAATTGTCAGGGCTTTCGGAACCATAAGCGACCTGAAGGCCCTGCGAATGGTTTTCAGGCAATTGTCGTCGCAACAGCGCATTCCCTTTCGTGGTGAGCCGCTTCAGGGCCTGCAGGTGATGGGTGTGCTCGAAACCAGAACACTGGATTTTGACCGGGTCATCATGCTTTCGGTGAATGAGGGCACCCTTCCCGCAGCCAGGATGCCTGCTTCCTTCATCCCTTACGATATCAGGCAGGAATTCGGGTTGCCCACTTACCGGCACAACGATGCCGTTTTTGGCTATCATTTTTATCGCCTTCTTCAACGGGCCAAAGAGGTATACCTCCTTTACGACACGGAGGCCGGAGACCTTGGCGGCGGTGAAAAGAGCAGGTTCATCAAACAGCTTCAACATGAAGGCCCGGCCTACCATAAGGGTATCAGGATATCGGAAAAGCTGCTTACTGTGCCACCCCTTAACCTTGTACGTCCCGTCCCCGTCATCGTGGAAAAAGACGCGCATGTGATGAATCTTTTAAACAGGGAGGCCGTTAAGGGCTTCCACCCGAGTTCGCTCAGCCTGTTTATCAATTGTCCTTTACAGTTTTATCTGACACGTCTCCTGGGCATCGTTGAAACGGAAGAGATGGCCGAAACCATCGATGCCCGGACGCTTGGTACGGTAGCCCATGAATCGCTGAAAGCTATCCTTTTCCAATATACTGGAAAAGTGATCGGGAAAAAGGAGTTTGAGGTGTTTTCCAGGCAGGTTGATGAAGAGGTCAGGCGACAGTTCGGCTTGTATTACCACGAGGATGACATAAGTTTCGGCAAGAATTACCTCATCGTACAGGTTACCGTTAACATGTTGAAACAGCTCTTTGAGCGTGAGGCTTCGTGGCTCGGGCAGCAAGGCCTCCTGAAGATCCTGGCGCTGGAGAAGACCTATTTCGCAGATCTAGACATGCAGCCTCCCCTGCCGGGGAAGGTAAATTTCAGGGGAACCATCGACAGGATCGATGAAAGCTCAGGGATGGTGCGTATCCTGGACTATAAAACCGGCAGCGTACAGCCGGGAAAGCTGAAACCCGGTTCATGGGAAACCTTGTTCACCGATCCGGAATTCAGCCAGGCTTTCCAGCTCATGATGTATTCCTGGCTCTATCACCGCAACCACCCGGTGGCGGAAAGCCGGGCCGGCATCCTCTCCCTGCGGGCACCTGGCACAGGACCTTTGATGATGACACCCCCCGACTCACAGGATTTCGTTGCGGAGGTCTACCGTGATTTTGAAGAGGGATTGGGCAGACTGGTCAGTGATATCTTTGATCCCTCCAAGCCGTTTATACAGGCGGAAGACGAGAAGCGATGCCGGTACTGCAATTTCAGGGATGCCTGCAACAGGCAGGTATAACCAGCATTTATAATCAGACAAGATCAAAATGATTGACATATGAAAACAATTTTACTCCTGCCCGCCCTCCTGATGCTGGGCATATCCTTCTCCTCCCCCGCCTGTGAGGTCGGCCCCGGGCAGGCCGGCAAGGCTGCACAAACCTGGCTGGCTTCCAGGTCAGACAACATCACCCTGAAAAGCGAAGACCCCCTGATAATAAGGGATGAAGCTGGCAGGTCACTTGCCTACCGTTTCTCCCTCGAGCCGGCAGGGTACCTGGTCATGGCTGCCGACACGGATCTACCGCCCGTGATCGCATATTCATTCCTGTCGTCGCCGGAAGGACCGGCGGAGGTCAACCCGCTGGATGACATCGTGGCTGCCGATATGGTGGTCCGTTTCAGCCATGTTCCGCTTATGGAAGTAAGCAGGTTGCAGGAGCATCGCCGGAAATGGGAAGAATTGATCGCGGGTCATCAGCAAAAAGCGCTGTTCGAACAGTGGCCGCCTCCGGGATCGACAAGTACGGGAGGATGGCTCGAAACCAACTGGTCGCAGTCGGCACCCTACAACAGCCTCTGCCCCCTCGACGAGGTGACAGGATTGCGGAGCGTGGCCGGATGCCCGGCCATCGCCCTAGCCATGATCATCCATTACCAGAAAACCCTGAACGGGACGACCTTTTCCGACGAGGACGATTACTATCACAGTTACAGCGGCCGGCAATACTGGATCGATGACGATCACCATGAGATGGATTTCCCCTCCTTCCCTTTACTGAACGTTTATTTCACCTCCATTGCCGGAAAGTTTGCGGATTACAAACCCCTGGAAACCGAAGAGATCTCGGCACTGGTATTTGCCTGCGGTGTGGCTGCAAGGCAGGTTTATACCTCGAGTGTATCGGGGACCTTCGGTGTAGACCAGGCCTATGATGCCTACCAGCGCTTCGGGTATGCTGATGCCCTGCTTATCTACGACAGCGACACTTCATTCTATACACACCTCAGGAACAACATGATGGACGGTATACCCGTGCACCTCGCCCTGCTATCCAGCACCGGGCAGGGAGGTCATAATGTGGTTACAGACGGATATAATACCGATGATTATTATCACCTGAATTTCGGCTGGGGAGGAAGCTATAACGGCTGGTACCTGCTGCCTGATGAGATCCCCTACAACCTTACGATCGTTGAAGGGGCCATCATGGATATCGGGATTTCACATGTTGGGTTGAAAGAGCCTGCAAAGGCAGAAAATTTTGATCTGAAAATATTTCCCAACCCCTCAGCAGGCGACATCAATATCAGGTTATCGGTGAATGAGGCCGACAATGTGGACCTCTCTGTCCACAGTGCGGATGGCCGGTTCATCGGCACCATTTTTTCGGGAACGCTCAATGCCGGCCGGCACCTGGTGCACTTTGATGAAGGCCTTCCTCCCGGACTTTATTACGTCACCGCCAGGAACCGGCATACGACAGCCAGTAAAGCTTTCGTTATTAACAGGTAAGAACTACTGCCTATAGCCTATCGCCCATCGCCCAACGCCTGATTCCCATGCCATTCTACAAAAACCAAAAAGCAAACATTTATTACGAAGTTCACGGCACAGGCCCATCCATGCTGATGATCGCCGGCATGTCGAGCGACAGCAAGAGCTGGCAGTTCATCCTCAAGGAGATGAGCCGGCATTTCCGGCTGATCATCTTCGACAACAGGGGCTGCGGGCGCACATCCACCCTGGGTGGGCTTTACGACCTGAAGGATATGGCGGCCGATGTGGCAGGCCTGCTCAATCATCTCGAATACGACAGGATACATGTACTGGGGCATTCCATGGGTGGTATGATCGCACAGGAACTGGCCCTGATGCAGCCTGAAAGGATCGACAGGCTTGTGCTGGCCAGCAGCAGCCCCCGCCTGTCGGACAAGGCAAGGCTAATCCTCGACGATCTGCTCGATAAATGGGAAAACGGCTTCGACATGGCCGAATGGTTCAGGATCATGTTTCAATGGCTTTTCAGCAGGGAGGCACTGGAAAACAAGAAATTCATTGATGCAGCCATCATATTTGCACTGGCCTATCCTTATCCCCAGACGCTGGCCGGCTTCAGGGAGCAGGTTCATGCCATCAGCAGCTTTGACGCCACTGCCAGGATCGGGGAGATCATGCACCATACGCTGATCATCAGCGGGGAAGAGGATATCCTCATCCCCCCGGATGAATCCATGGCACTTACAGGGATCGGCGGGCCGGTCAATTTTACGCTCATCGGTGGTGCCGCCCATTCCATCCACGCTGAACGACCGGAGGCATTTACCCGGGCCGTCCTCGATTTTATGCAGGCCTGATAAATACCGATCGGATATTAGCCGGAACCTGCTTTTTGCATGCCATAAGCAGCCATTTATTAAGGCAATGGCATTCAAATGCAAAATATGCGTATATTAGTTGCCCTTCAATACAAGCAGTAATATTTAATTAAAACCACAACGATGAAAAAACTCACTTACCTGCTATTCTCACTTTTCGTGCTGTTCATGCTGGGATGCACACAGCAGAAAGAAGCCGATCTCAAACTGGACTATGAAAAATACACCCTTGCCAACGGACTCGACGTGATCCTCCATGTCGACAAGTCGGACCCGATCGTTGCCCTTGCGGTGCAATACCACGTTGGTTCGAACCGCGAAGTCCCGGGCAGGACCGGGTTTGCCCATCTCTTCGAGCACATGATGTTTCAGAGGTCGGAGAATGTCGGAGAAGACCAGTTCTTCCAGATCATACAGAATGCCGGGGGAACACTGAACGGTGGCACCGGCAATGATGCCACTACATATTTCGAAGTGGTTCCCAGGAACGCCCTGGAAAAAATCCTGTGGCTCGAATCTGACAGGATGGGTTATATGATCAATACCGTTACGCCCAAATCATTCGCCATCCAGCAAAATGTGGTGCAGAACGAAAAACGGCAGATGGTCGACAACCGCCCTTACGGTCATACCGGTACGGTGATCGCCAGGAATTTCTATCCCGAAGGCCACCCGTACAGCTGGACGGTCATCGGGGAGATGGAGGACCTTAAGAACGCTACGGTTGAAGACGTCAAGGAATTCCATTCGCGTTTCTATGTGCCCAACAATGCAACGATGGTCCTGGCCGGAGATTTTGAACCTGCAGAAGCCAAAAAACTCATCGAAAAGTATTTTGGGGAGATCCCCAGGGGTAATGATGTTCCGGATCCTGAACCCATTCCTGTCAAGTTGGAAGAAACAAAAAAATTATACCACGAAGATAATTTTGCACGTGCTGCTCAGTTCCGCATGATATGGCCCACGGTTGAAGAATATAATGAGGATGCATATCCGCTCTCCTACCTTGCCGAGTTGTTCTCGAGCGGTAAGAAAGCCCCGCTCTACAAAGTGCTCGAAAAGGAAAAGAAATTATCATCAAGCCAGTATGCCTACAACGGGAGCCAGGAAATTACCGGCACATTCAATATCGGGGTAACGGCAAATGAGGGGGTCAGCCTTAAGGATGTAGAAAATGCCGTGTTCGAAGCCTTCGCGATGTTCGAGAAGGAAGGTTTTACCGACGAAGATGTAGACCGGATCAAGGCCAGCCTGGAAACCAGTTTCTACAATGGGATCAGCAGCGTATTATATAAGGCGTTCCAGCTTGCCAGCTACAATGAATATGCCGGCGACCCCTCCTATTACAGTACCGATATCGAAAAACTGAAAGCTGTGACCAGTGAAGATATCTGGCGGGTATATGAGAAATATATCAAGGGTAAACCTTATTTCGCCACGAGTTTTGTTCCCAGGGGACAGCTTGAGCTTATCGCTGAGGGCAGCCTGCCGGCCGGTATTGAGGAAGAAGACGTGATGAATGCCACCGAAGTGGATTTCAGTAATATGGAGGAGGTGGAAATCGTGAAAACTGAAACAAGTTTCGACCGCTCCGTGCAGCCAGCCGAAGGCCCGGCACCACTGCTAACCCTTCCTGAAGTATGGACAAGCTCTCTTGACAACGGCATGAAGGTTTTCGGGATCGAGCAGCACGAGATACCACTTGTGCAGTATTCCATCGTGCTCAGTGGCGGACATTATGTGGATGAACCCGGAAAGTCGGGCACTGCTTCTCTCGTCAGCACCCTGATGATGGAAGGTACGAAAAACAAGACTCCGCAGGAACTTGAAGAAGCCATCGAAAAGCTGGGAGCATCCATCAACATGTATGCTTCGAACGATGCCATCACCATCTCCGTGAATACCCTGTCGCGCAATTTCGGCAAGACCCTCGACTTGGTGAAGGAGATCCTGCTTGAGCCCCGGTGGGACCAGGAAGAGTTCGACCTTGCGAAAACCGCTACCCTGAACAGGCTGAAAAGGCAGAAGGCCGATCCGGGCGCCATTGCCAGGAATACCTTCCTTGAACTGGTCTATGGGAAAGATCACATTCTTTCGAGCGGGACCGAGGGTACTGAACAAAGCGTAGAAGCCATCACCATCGATGACCTGAAAAACTATTACCAGCAATGGTTCTCTCCCTCGGTGGCTTCGTTTCATATTGCCGGCGACATCGGTGAAAGCAATGTTACTGATGCCCTTGGCGGGCTGGCCGGGGCCTGGGCTGCAAAAGAGGTTACATTCCCTGAATACGGGGATCCCGAGCCGCTCGAATCATCTGTTGTTTACTTTGCTGATGTTCCCGGAGCCAAACAGTCGGTGATCTATATCGGGGCCCCCTCCATGGCGCGCACCGATGATGATTTCTTTCCTGCCACGGTGATGAACCATAAGCTGGGAGGGTCGTTCAGCAGTCATGTCAATATGAAATTGAGGGAAGAGAAAGGATATACCTACGGTGCAAGGACCTATTTCACAGGAACCCGGATGCCAGGCTATTTCCTCGCTTCCTCCAGTGTAAGGTCATCGGCAACGGAAGAATCGGTCCACATCTTCAAAGACCTGATGGAAGCGTACCGGAACGGCATCACACCCGATGAACTTGATTTCACCAGGAACGCCCTCGTGAAGTCAAACGCACTTGATTTCGAGACGTTACGGTCACTCCTGTATATGCTACAGAATATCAGCATGTACGAACTTCCCTTTGACTATGTGAAGAACGAAGAAGCGATCGTCATGAACATGGATCTCGAACGGCACAGGCAACTGGCAGAACAATATATCGACCCTGCAAAAATGTACTACGTGATCGCCGGGGATGCTGCCACGCAGATGGACGCACTCAAAAGCCTTGGCTTTGGCGATCCTGTGCTGGTTGAATCCAGGTAAGCATGGTAT
>JAXGTH010000099.1:0-9956 GCA_040775045.1 Bacteroidales bacterium | reverse complement strand
CAGGCCCTGCGGATCAACCCTTCGGATACTTCGGCAAAATACAACCTGGCATACGCGCAGCTGCTCCTCAGGGACCAGCAGCAACAACAGGACCAGCAGCAGCAACAGCAGGACCAGCAGCAGCAACAGCAGGATCAGCAGCAGCAACAGCAGGATCAGCAGCAGGACCAGCAACAGGACCAGCAACAGGATCAGCAACAGGATCAGCAACGACAGGATGAACAGGATGAACAGGACCAGCAGGGAAATCAGCAACAGCAGGGACAGGCGCAACAACAACCCAGGCAGATCTCGAAGGAGGACGCAGAGAGGATGCTCGAAGCCATGAAAAATGATGAAAAGAAAACCCTGGAAAAGGTTAAACTTGCCAGGGTAAAAGGCAAAGCCACAAAAACCGAAAAAGACTGGTGACAATAAGAGGAACAAGGGATATGAGCAAATACCTGTTATCGGCTATCATTGCGATGTTGATCATCGCGCCGGGCGTTTCTGCTGACGAGGTTCAGTTTACGGCTACATCAAGGAACCTCGTTTCGGTCGGCGACAGGTTCCAGCTCACTTATTCCGTCAATGCCAGGGGTGGCGAATTCTCGGGCCCCGATATCAGGGATTTCAGGGTTTTGTCGGGTCCGAATATTTCCACGAGCCAGAGTTACCAGGTGATCAACGGCAAGATGTCGCAGTCTGTTTCGGTCAGCTATGTATACTACCTGCAGGCCTATAAGGAAGGTAAGTTCGAGATTCCCCCGGCAACGGTCGTCATCGAAGGTATTGCACACACATCCAATGCCGTTGCCATAGAGGTGATCGGTGCCGGGGCACCCGCTTCCGTTCCTAAGAATCAGCAGCAGGCGCCTGCTGCAGCCACAGGCGGCGAGGCCGGCACCCAGGATCCGGGAAAAGATGTTTTCCTCCGGGCCTATGTCACCAATAATAATCCCTACCTGGGCGAGCAGGTCATCATCACCTACAAGATCTATACGGCCAACGTGCCGATCTCTGATATCGATATTGAAAACCTGGCCTCATTCCCCGGTTTCTGGTCGACAAACCTGACGGGCGACCGGCAGCAGATCGAACCCCGGACAGAAATCATCGACGGGAAGGAGTATTTGACGGGCGAACTATACCGTGCCGCACTTTTCCCGCAGAAAGCAGGGAAGATCATGATCGATGCCAAAAAGCTGAGCTGCACGGCCCAGGTCAGAACGCAGGGCACCCGGAGGATCAGGGACCCGTTCTTCGACAGCTTCTTCGATGATCCCTTCTTCAACAACCAGTACCAGAATGTGCGGATAGAGATGGAGTCGAACCCCCTGACCATAAACGTGAAACCCCTGCCCGTCGACAGAAAGCCTGCAGGTTTCAGCGGGGCCGTAGGACGTTTCCAACTCGAAGGTTCGGTCGACAAGTCGACGCTTGCCTTAAACGACGCCCTTACCCTGAAATTGACCATCTCGGGCAGCGGTAACCTTGAACTCATCAACACCCCGGATATCAACTGGCCCCCGGATTTCGAAACCTACGATCCCAAGATCAGCAACAATATCCGCACTTCCGATGCCGGTGTCACAGGCACGCGAACCTTCGAATATCTTGCCATACCCAGGAGTGCCGGGGATTTTACGATCGGACCGGTAGAATTATCCTATTTCGACCCGGTGAGCGGGACATACCGGACACTGAGCACAGAAACCTACGACCTCAGCGTCGAAAAGGGCGACCAGCAGGCCTCAGCAGGAGTGACCTACAGCGGGGTTGCCCAGGAAGACATCATGTACCTGGGCCAGGATATCAGGTATATCAAGACCGGTAATTTCCCGCTGCAAGAGCGGGGCAATTACCTTTTCGGCTCGACCCTCTTTTTCCTGACCCTGGCAGTGCCTGTAATCCTGCTGGTCGTGGTCATCTTCCTGGTGACAGGCAACCGAAGGAAGAGGAGCAATATTGCCCTGATGAGGAACAGGAAAGCCACAAGGGTTGCAAGGAAGAACCTGCGTAAAGCCAGCGATCTGCTGAAATCGCAACAGCGCGAGGCATTTTATGCCGAAGTGTCGAGGGCCCTGTGGGGATACCTGAGCGATAAGTTCAACATACCGCTCTCTGACCTGTCGATGGACAGCGTGAGCACCCGGCTGGCCAGCAAGGGGGTCGGGGAAGCAAGCATCAGCAGGTTCATTGAAGTGCTCAACAAATGTGAATTCGCCAGGTTTGCTCCCGGCGACAGCACCGCGCTGATGAATGAAGTATACGATGATTCCATAAAGCTGATCAGCATGATCGAGAGTGAACTGAAATGAAAAAGATAACCATCATATTGGCCGTTTTTTACCTGCCCTTGCTAGTGGCGGCCGGTGAACGGCAGCAGGCGTTGGTCGCCTCGGCAGATTCTGCGTACAGGGAAAAACTTTATACCAGGGCCATCGACAAATACGAATCGGTGATCATGCAGGGATACGAATCGGCGGCGCTTTACTATAATCTTGGAAACGCATATTTCAACATCAATGACCTGCCGGCGGCCATCCTGAATTATGAACGGGCAAAAGTACTCGACCCACGCGATGAGGATATCGCATTTAATTTACGGATCGCCAACAGCATGATCACGGACAAGATCGAACCGGTGCCCGAAATATTCTATATCCGCTGGTGGAAATCCCTGCGCAACAGTTTCAACCTGCATACATGGACCATCACGAGCATTAGCCTGTTCATATTTCTTCTGGTATGTATCGGCACCTTCGTGCTTTCACGCAGGTTGCCGTTGCGGAAGACTGCCTTCTGGACCGGGCTCATCATTCTTCTTTTCAGCGCTGCTGCATTCTCCATGGCATCCACAAAATTCACGATCCAGCACGATCATCTAGAAGCCATCGTATTCGAACCCACCATTACGGTAAAAAGTTCACCCAGCGAGACCGGCAAGGATCTTTTCGTGATCCATGAAGGAACAAAAGTGTTCATCATGGATGAGATCAATAACTGGTGCAACATCAGGATCGCCAACGGCAGCGAAGGCTGGATGCCGATCGGGAGCCTGAAAAGGATCTGAGGAGTGCCGGATGCGCAGTGGACCTATAATCCGAGTTTCTTAGCGATTTTGACAGGCAGGGCATCTTTGTGAACCATGATCGCTATAGTATTCAGCTTTACATAGGATTCCGACATGTTTAGGTATCCACCATTGCTGTTGCTGTCGTCGTCCCAGCTGTTCTTCGTAACGTAATACCTGGTACCATGCTGATCCTCCACAATGCCGCACAGGTGCATCAGGTGATCATCGGTCGATGAATAATTGTCGAAATGTTCCTGCCGCATGGCCTGGTCGACCTTTTTTTCCGTGCCGGGGGTCTTGAAACTGTATAGCTCTTTTGTCTTTTCTTCCTCTGTAAGCTTTTCCCAGCGCTCCCTTTCCGTTCCGTCGAGGCTTTCAAGGTCCTTTTCAGGGAGGATGGCCAGGGCGTCGCGGTGCGAAAATCCCCTGTCGCTCACATCGCCATCCCAGCAAATCGAATAACCATTCTCCAGCGCATGGTCGATCACCTCCATGAATTCATCCAGGGGCAAATTGTAATACAGGTCGCCCGACCAGTTATCGGGGATCTCAAGGTTTACGGCCTCATAGAACGGATATGACCGGTAGGAAGTAAGCTCGATATAGTCATCAGCGACAATTCCCAACGAAGCGGCATAAGACAAAGGGTCATATTCAACACCTTCCACTACGAAGGAATCCGGGACACTGCCGAGGTAAGCATCCAGGATGGCACCATAGGCCTCCGGCCAGACGGGGCTGAGTTTACCGCCACGCCTTTTCACTACGGCATCAAGGAATGCATTTAATACGGCATCCATCTCACCATGATTGTGTTTTTCTTCCCCAATTTCAAGTCCCTGGTAATGCTCTTCAGGCACGATCCCATATTTTGCGATCACATTGATCACATCATGTCCCTGCCCTCCGGGGCCGAAATTGGCATTGCCGTGATGCCTCACATATTTCACCGCCTTTTCGGCGTAAGCATATCGCACAACGAACATTTCCGACAGGTCAGTAACCTTATCCGTTTTTCGCAGTATTTCAGCTTCCAGAAACGAAATGCCTGCAAAGGCCCAGCATGTTCCTGACCGATGCTGGTCCTTCACCCCGGTAACAGGGATCCCGATCAGGGTTTCAAAAACGTATGCTGTATCACTACCCCCTTCCTGGGCTGATACACCTGCCGGGACCACCTGAAAGGCAAAGGTGATCGCAGCAGCGATAAGTACCGAAGTTAATGCTTTCATTATTAGCTGTTTTTAAAATATCAATTAAAGAGTGAAAGCGAAATTACGATAAAATTCCATAATCGGGCCACATGCCGTTATCTGATTTCGGGCTGCCGAAAACTTGACAAAACTTGCTTTTTCATCAGAATCTTTTAACTTTGTTTATTTAATAATAAAAATAATTTAACCTATATTTGTTAATATTTTTAAAACCGGCAAACTTGCCGGTTGTCAAAAAAGGTGTAAATTGTGCCACCTAATATTAACGCTGAACTAACAAAAAATTAATATTCCGTTAAAACCAAAAATCAAATTTAACTAACATGAAAAATAGAATTTTACCATTAAGTCTTGTTACGTTAGTTGTTTTCCTTGGAGCATTCTTAGTTTCTGCCACCTTTACCACTCCTGATTCAATCATCCCTGTCAGCGGCAGTGATGAGGGAAGTGCAGCCGCTTCCTCGGAACAATATCTGGCAAAGCTTCGTAACAACCAGGTTACCGGCATCATTGACCCGGCACATGTGGTGAGTGCCAGGCTCCAGGCCGAAAAGATCGCTGCACAGAGTGCCATTCGCGAAGATATCGAATGGACGTTCCTGGGCCCCGACAATGTTGGCGGCAGGACACGGGCACTGATCTTCGACAACGGAGATGCAAGCTCCAATACCATCATTGCCGGTGCTGTGAGCGGAGGTCTCTATAAGTCGACCAATGCGGGCCTTACCTGGGTTAAGATCAATGGTGAAGAAAGCAACCTCAATGTTTCGTGCATGGCCCAGGGGCCTGACGGGACCATATACGTCGGCACCGGTGAAGGGTTTACCATCCAGGAATACTCCTTATTCCAGGACCTGAAATATAATGGTGCCTTCGTTGGCACGGGGATCTACAAATCCACCGACGGCGAGAATTTCACCCTGCTGGCCGCCACAGCCCCGGCAGCAAATGATGATACCGTTGCTTTCGCATACATCAACAGGATTGCCGTAAACCCGGCCAATGATGTGGTTTATGCCGCCACAAACAAGGGACTGATGTATTCGTCGGATGAAGGCCTGACCTGGAGTACGGCCAAGGTGGGCGACACTGCGTTCCTGAGCCACCCGTCCTGTGACGTCAAAGTTGGTTCGGACGGAATAACGGCCGTTTCTGTCGGGGGACTGGGATATATCTCCGACGACGGCAACCCGAACCAGTTCGTATTGCATGCCTCCGACACCTTCAACCTTCCGTATGAAAATGTCGGGCGCACCGAGTTTGCCATCGCCCCGAGCAACCCCGACATCCTCTATGCCACGGTCATCAACCAGACCGGCGGGCTGATCAACATCTACCGCTCCGACGACAGGGGCGTGAACTGGAGGATCGTTGCCCCGGGTGGAAGCGCGAACCTGAATTTCTTCTCCCCCGACAACAATACCAGCCAGGGACAGGGGCTTTACGACAACGTGCTGGTGGTCTTCCCCGAAGATCCTGACAGGATACTGGTAGGCGGCATCGATATGTGGGAAGGACGCAAGATCAGTGAAACGGGATTTTTCCAGTGGACACAGCGGTCGCTGGGTACCGTACCCCCGCAGATCTTCCCCTCCTACGTCCAGAACAACCACCACATTTACGTATTCCGGCCGGGAGTGCCAAACGAGGTTTTCGTCGGACATGACGGCGGCATCTCAGTGGGCACGATCAGCAGCGAATTCTATGAATTCATCAGCAGGAACAAGACCTATTACACCTCCCAGTTTGCTACCATAGGTTACGGTGGCCAGGTAAAGAGGGTGATTGGCGGCACCCATTCCGAAGGAACACAGTATATCAATGGCCACAGCAACCCCGCCACCGCCATGAACGGCAATCAGATCTGGACAGGGGCAAGCCCCAGCGGAGGAAATGGCGGGCATTGCTTCATCTCGATCATCGACCCCATGGTGTTTATCTATACACAAACCCCGGGCGAAAACTTCAGGAGGTCGGAAGACGAGGGTATCAATTTCTCGAACACCTTCCTGTCAAGCGGTATCCAGGTACCCGCCACTGCCTACATCACACCCAGCCTTTACTGGGAAAACTTTGAGAATGAATTCAGCAGGGACTCCGTGATCTTTACCACCAACACCGAACTCCCTTCGGGTTCAGAAGTAATGGTCAGGAGCGGCAACCGCGGTTATCCCTTTGAATATACGCTGCCATTCGTGATGAATCCCGGCGACACCATCATGGTGAAGGATATCGTATCCACCAAATACTTCATCGGGACCGATGATGCAGTATGGATGACCTTCGACATCCTTGATTTCAGCGGAGAACCTGAATGGTTCCTCATCGCCAACAAATCGAAGTCAGGCTTCGATGGCCTTGCCCAGGCCCTGGGCATGTCGGCCGATGCCAACTACGTCTTTGTGGGCACGCAGGAAGGGCAGCTTTACAGGCTGGCCAACATCAAGTATGCTTACGACTACGACAGGGCTGATGTCAACAGTCCTTTCTGCGTCGTATCCACCACTCCGATCCCGCTTATCGATCCGGCCACAGGTAACCAGAACACCCAGGTGATCACTTCCGTGTATGTCGATCCGCAAAATCCGGCCCATGTGATCGTGACAGCCGGCAACTACGGAAACGAAAACTATGTGTACCGTACCACCAATGGTCTGGATGAAATCCCGACATTCACCTCCATACAGGGCGACCTCCCGAAGATGCCCGTTTATTCGTCGCTCATCGAGATGAATAACTCCAACATGGCCATGGTCGGGACCGATATGGGGCTTTATGTGTCGGAAAACATCAATAACGCAAACCCGAACTGGACGCTGATGGCCACCGATATCGGCAAAGTACCGGTATTCCAGCTCAGGCAGCAGCTTGTTGCCAAACTGCCCTCAGTGATCAAGTTCTGGAACGGTGTCGATACCATCACCGAAACCTATCCCGGAACGCAGAACTTCGGCGTGATCTATGCCGCCACCTTCGGACGTGGTGTTCATATGACCAATGCTTTCCAGAAACCTGTCGGGATCTTCACGCCACCAAGCGGTACGGAAGTGTCACCCCTGAAGGTGTTCCCCAACCCGGTCAGCAGCATGGCATCCATAGAATATACGCTTGAAGAACAGACGAATGTGATCATCAGCATATTCGACATCAACGGCAAGATGGTGATGAACGAGCAATTCAGCCAGGCCGCCGGCACATACCAGTACAAGCTGGATTGCAGTGTCCTCCCGCGTGGCACATACGTGGCGAGCGTGCACAAGGGCAAAGCCATTGAAACAGGCAAGTTCATCGTTGTACACTAATCCATGATAACTAATAAAATTAACACCCTATAAAAAGAACGGACATGAAAAAATTATTATCCACGTTGCTTTTTCTCTTCGTCATCGCCATACTCAGCCTTTCCGCGCAGAACAGGGTATACCCGCCGACCCTGGTAGAACCCACGGACGGAGATGATGGGCAGATGCCCGACGTAACCCTGAACTGGGCTGCAGTTGCCGGTACGGGCGGCCTTGTCGAATACGAGTTGCAGCTCGATGTTACCGACGCCTTTACCAGCCCGGTGACCTTCCCCAAGACCGAATTCACGGGCATGCAAATGGAATTGCTGCTCTTCGGCCAGGAATATTTCTGGAGGGTCAGGTCAATGGAAGGTGGCGATGTGTCAGACTGGTCGGAACCATTCTCCTTTACCGTTTTTGAAACCATCGAACTGAACAAGCCCAACAACAATGCCGATGAGCAGGCTCCCAATGTCGAACTCAAAGCCAAGGACAGGATCGGTGCCGACCTCATCACCGGCGTTGAGCACTATGAATTCGAAGCCGACACCAGCATGAGTTTCGACAGTCCCCTGAAATTCCACGGGCTCAGCGAAACAGTCACCCTGGCAACCCAATTCCTCCACTTTGGCGAAACCTACCACTGGAGGGCCAGGGCCACTCACGCTGCTGATGTCAGCGAATGGTCGGATATCAGGTCGTTCGAGGTGATCTCTTTCCCCGAACTGGATAAGCCCAATACCGGCTCCACCAACCTGGGACTGGCCAACGTGCTTTCATGGGAAGCGATCACCGGGGTGATCGACTACGAGATCCAGATCGCACTTACGGATGCATTCCTTAACCCCTTCTCCATGATGGTGGAAGACATTGAATACACTACTGACGGCTACCTGCACTTCGACAAGGAATATTTCTGGAGGGTGAGGGCGAACCACGCCACCGATACCTCCGATTGGTCGGAAGTAAGGGACTTTACAACCATCAGCACTGTGCAGCTCACATTACCGGCCAACGGCGCTGTTGACGTGGGCATCCTTCCACGATTGGAGTGGGCGCAGGTAACTGGGGTGGACGGATTCCAGATGCAGTACAACAACACATCCAACTTCAATGACCCTTGCTGCGAGGAGTTCATCGACGGATCGGAAAACTTCTTCCAGGTGATCTTCATCCTCGACAAGGGTACGACCTATTACTGGAGGTGCCGTACCTGGAAGGGTGCCGACACCACCGTCTGGAGCGATACATGGTCGTTTACCACCATCGAAGAGATCGGAATCGGTGAAACGGGTTTCGATGCGAGTTCCATCAATATCTTCCCGAATCCAAGCAATGGCATTCTGAATGTTGACATTGCCGGACAGGAAAATGCAGAGGTCAGCATCTATATCATGGATATGCTTGGACAGATACACCTGCAGGAAAGCACGGTTTTCGGACAGGGCAACAGCAGCAGGAAATATGACCTCAGCAACCTTGCCAACGGATTGTATATCATCAAACTTAAAAAGGGCGACCAGAGCTACTCGCAAAAGATCACAATCCACAGGTAAACCAGGAACCAATTATCATAGAAAACACCCCTCCTTCGGGAAGGGTGTTTTTTTTATTTCCCATGACAGGCGCCGGCTGGCAAACCCATCAATCGTATCGTTTCCCGAAACTGAAACCGATATAAAACGTTATGAAGAATGACTGTTCGGGATTGTAAGCCATAATAGCCACCGGGAAGGGGTAATAATCGAGGATGGCACCGGCCTCCACGGCCTTGATCGAAGAATTAAATGCCCCGAATTCGAAATTCAGGCCAACCTTCGCATAGAGGCCGGGGTGAAGGCTGGTATTTTCTATGCCACTCGTGAACGGGGCCCTTCCGTAAATATTATCGAGCCCGTGAATTTCAGGATCATACCGCTCGATATCGATGGTATAATCATCGTTTTCGGCTGAATAATTCAGGATATAAAGGTAGACAGGCTTTGCAAGGGCAAGGGAGAAGCCCCCGAAATAGGTAAGCCTTAATTCGATCCCGCCCCAGTATGGTTTCCTGTTGAGCAATTGCTTCAACCCTAGACCGCCCCTGAGGATGTATATGTGGTTCAACTTGCCATAGACATAACTCTTGGCATTATTGAAATAAGGATTGATGGTCTTGATCTGTTTCGGGGATTTCATACTCACGGCATCCACCTCCCACTGCAGTGACCTGAAATAGCTCAGGTTCCTGCCCTTTCTGAAATGCAGTCCCCAGCCCCTGGAATGGAGCAGTATGCCACCGGCAAATTCGCGACGTAAAAGCACCCTGTCGGTGATGGAATCGTAAACGGGCTCCCTGTCTTTCTGTTTCGCTTGCTCCCCTGCAGGTTGTTCCTGTCCAAATACAATAAGACCCGCCAT
>JAXGTH010000098.1:0-10004 GCA_040775045.1 Bacteroidales bacterium | reverse complement strand
CATATCCTGAAGATAAGTTTCTTGCTGCTGAAGCTGAATTGGCAGCCCGTGGAATTCCCACCAAAGGAGACAACATGATCCGGTTAAAAATTGACCCCGGGTTCTGTTACCTCGCTGCAGATATGGATAAAAAGGGAAAATCGAATCAGGAAATACTTCATTTACTCATAAATGAGGGATTAAATCGGGAACAGGCAGAGTTGGTAATAAGGGAATTCAGTATTATAAAGAATAGGGCAAAAAAGAAATTTAAGGTCAGTCTTACTATTTGTATCCCCCTGGCAATTATAATGATTTACATCTATTTCAGTGTGATAATGGATATGGGTATAATCGTCTCTGCCGGTTTTGGGGCATTATTCGGGGGCGTTGTCATGGTCCCTTTTAATTTACTCTCCCAATTTTCTCCTAAGAAATTCAGAAAACATGAGATCAGTTATTATACTAGCGCATCATAAATAATTGGATGGAGTGAGCCCAACCGGTCAAAATTCTTATATTCCCGGGATGAGAAGTGATTATACAAACCGCCAGAAAAAGATCTATTCAGATTATTCTTTCAAGTCAGATGCTGATTTGATGCATATTCTGGAAAACCAAAATAAATACCTTCCGGAGGTCATTCTGGTAATCCGGGATATACTGGAAGAAAGGAAAACGCAACCGGATCCGGCACCAGAAGAAGTTCCTGAAATGAATGAAACAAACATCAGGGAAGACATTGGTAACGTTAGATTTATTAAGGCAGACAAGGAAAATTTCTTCTCACCAAAAGGCCGTATCGGAAGGGATAAGTATTTTGTAAGGACAGTTTTACTGAATATCCCTCTGTTAATATTCTATTTCGGGTCAATTCATCTGGATTTTGCCTTGGATTTAGTACTTCTATCGCAGTTAGTAATACTTGTTTGTCTGATACTCAAGCTTATCCAAACATTTAAACGATTTCATGATATCAATGCCTCGGGATGGCATTCACTATGGACGCTGATTCCTGGTGTGAACGTCGTTCTATGGTTGGTGCTCATACTGGTCAAGGGTACACCCGGGGAAAACAAATTCGGGCTTCCTCCTGAAGCAACAAAACATTTCAAGTCATGATGCCATAATGTTTGCTCTTACTAATTGTATTTAAAATGCATGTGGTTGCAGAAATTTTAGTATTTTTGCATCCGCTTTGCAACCATGTTGCCTGGCACGGACCCGTAGCTTAACTGGATAGAGCACCTGACTACGGATCAGGAGGTTAGGGGTTCGAATCCCTTCGGGTTCACAAAACAAAAGCCCGTCACGAAAGTGACAGGCTTTTTTATTTGAATCCTGGAGAAAGCTTGCTTTAGGATGGGATTCGAATAAAAAAGACTCAGCGAACGAAGTGAGCAAGGGCTTTTGTTTTATAACCGCCCCCTGTGGATCAGTGAAACTAGTCCCTTCGGGTTAACAAAACAAAAGCCCGGCACCTATCCGGCATCGGGTATCCGGCATCTGGCATCCGTTACCCATCCCCAGCACCCAGTACCCAGCCCCCAGTATCATCATATATCCTATCTTTGCTGTCATGAACATCGATGAACTGCACAGTGACTTCATAAAGCTATACGGAACCGGCAAAAATGAGGTTTTTACATTCTTCGCCCCCGGCAGGGTGAACCTCATCGGCGAGCATACCGATTACAACAACGGCTATGTATTGCCGGCCGCCCTGAGCTTCGGCACCTACCTGATTGCCCGGAAGAGTGATGGCAACAGCCTCCGGCTGGCCACCACCAATTTCGATTACAGGGCAGAGATCGCTATGGATGCCATTGCTGAAAAACATGCCGGACAATGGGTAAATTACCCCCTGGGGGTGATCCGCGAATTCAACAAGAGGATGAAAGCCATCGGTGGCCTCGATCTTTACTATGCGGGCAATATCCCTGCCGGGGCGGGACTATCGTCATCGGCCTCCATAGAAATGGTCACGGCGGTGGCCGTCAACGAGCTTTATGCATGCGGATTCGACATGCTCGAGCTTATCCGTATGTCGATCAGCGCCGAACGTGATTTTGTGGGCGTGCAATGCGGCATCATGGACCAGTTCATCGTCGGGAAGGCCCGCAGGAACTCGGCCCTGTTCCTCAATTGCGGCACGGAACAGTTTGTCCACGTGCCCTTCAGTTCAAAGGATTACCGGCTGGTGATCGCCGATACACGGAAAGAACGGAAACTCAGCGATTCGAAATACAACGAGCGTGTGGCGGAGTGCCGTGCCGGGCTCGAGATCATCCGCCGGACCAGGCATATCGGCTCGCTGGGCGAGCTGAGCCTGGAAACCTTCCTCGAGATCCGGCACATCATCGCCGACCCGGTCATCCGACGCCGCATCCACCACGTGGTAAGTGAGAACCGCCGGGTGCTCGAAGCCGTGAAAGCCCTGATGAACAAGAAATTTTCCTTTTTCGGGCAGTTGATGGACCAGTCACACCAATCGCTTCGCGATGATTACGAGGTTACCGGTTTCGAACTCGACACCATGGTCGAAGTGTCGCGGAAGCAGGAAGGGGTGGCGGGTTCCCGTATGACCGGCGCCGGTTTTGGCGGCTGCACCGTTTCGCTCGTACATCACGATGCCGTTGAAGCTTTTATGGAAAATACCGGTCGGGATTATGAAAAACTTACCGGTCTGAAGCCTCAGTTCTACCTGCCGGAGATCGCCGGAGGTGCCGGAAGGATAGGGTGACGGTGCCGGATGCCAGATGCCGGATGCTGGATACTGATGCCTGATGCCTATAGCCTGAAGCCTGACGCCTGAAGCCTGACGCCTATGGCCTAACCCAATATCCACCACAGATACCCTGCATAAAGCACGATCATCAGCCCGCCTTCGACCCGTGAGATCTTTCGCCCTTTCCCCGTATAGACGAACACCACCAGGGTGACGGTGGCCAGCAATGCCACCACCAGGTCGAGCAGACTGGCGGGGCGGAAGGGCAGGGGACTGATGGCAGCACTGAGCCCGAGCACCAGGAAAATGTTGAAGATGCAGGATCCCACAGCATTGCCGATCGCGATCTCGGGCTTGCGCTTAACGGAAGCAATGATGGAGGTGACCAGCTCGGGAAGGCTTGTGGCCGTTGCGACAATGGTGAGGCCGATGGTCGATTCGTCCATGCCCAGCAGTCCGGCCACCTTTATCGCACCCGCTACGATCCATTCACCACCGAAATACAGTCCGGTAATGCCGGTGCTGATGAATACCAGCGCCAGCCAGAGGGGGCGGGTTTTTACATGCATCTCTTCCTTCAGGGCATTTTTCGAGCTCCTGTAATAAACAAACAGGAACCCTAAAAGTATGAAAAGGAAGATGAACCCGTCAATCGTGCCCAGCACGTTGTGTTCACTCCCGGAGATCCACCGGTCCTGGACCAGGAAGAACAACAGGGCTACTGCCGCCATGCTGAACGGTATGTCGCGGACATAGGTGTACCGTTGAACCGGTATGGGAGTGATGATGGCTGTTAACCCAATGATCCCGAATATGTTGATGATGTTGCTTCCCAGAACGTTGCTGATCGCAAGGTCGGTGCTGCCCTCGAGGCTGGCAAAGACGTTAATAATTAGCTCGGGCAGGGATGTCCCGATGGCCACTATGGTCAGGCCTGTGATGGCCTCCGGGATCCCCAGTTTCCTTCCGATGACGGATGCCCCGTCGATGAGCAGGGTCGCCCCACCGATGAGGATCACAAAACCGATGATAAAAAGAATGTATTCCACCAGAAATGACCGAATCAGTTAATTTGCCTGGAAAGGTAAATGTTAACCTGCTTTAATCCACATTTTGCATTGCACACTTCTTTGCCCTTCTTCCGTTTTCCATATTCCCTCTTCCATTTTCCTTGTCATAGCTTTCTTTCCCCGAATATCGCCGTGCCGACCCTCACCATGGTGCTGCCTTCTTCGATGGCGATCCCGTAATCGCCGCTCATGCCCATAGAGATTTCCCTGAAAGCCGGGTCATGGCTGAAAAATCCCTCTTTTAAAATCCGGAAATATTGCCTGAGCTGTCCGAATTCCTTCCTCAGGGTCGGTATATCGTCGGTAAACGTAGCCATCCCCATCACGCCGCATATCCTGATGTTCTCCATCGAGCGGTATGCCTCTGACCTGAGCAACAACCTGGCCTCTTCCAGGTCGAGGCCGAACTTGGTCTCTTCGCTTGCAATATGGAACTGCAGCAGGCAATCGATCGTCCTGCCGTTCCTGCGGGCCTGTTTGTCGATCTCTTTCAACAGTTTGAGGCTGTCGACGGATTCGATCATGCTCACGAAGGGTGCCAGGTATTTCACTTTGTTGGTCTGCAGGTGCCCGATGAAGTGCCAGCTTATGTCGGCCGGGAGCTCCGGCTGCTTGGCGATCATCTCCTGTGCCTTGTTTTCCCCGAAATGACGATGGCCTGTATCATAGGCTTCCATGATGGCTTCAGGGGGATGGGTCTTGGATACTGCCACCAACCTCACGTGTGCGGGTATGATTTTTCTTACTTCCTGCAGGTTTTCCGCTATGCCCATAATCGCATTGATTGAGTTTTTACGAGTTTATTTACCTTGCTAAGTTACAGCTATTTTTATAAATTGTCCGGCTGTATACCCCAGTTACAAGGGGATTGCCGGGAGGAAATTCGATGAACTGCAGGATCAACCTATACGATACAATTGTTAATAAACAGCTCATGGTCAGGGTTTACGACCTCGACGATGAGGGGAAGAAAGCGATGGTGCAGGCCAGCATCAGCGGGAATAC
Organism: Bacteroidales bacterium; assembly: GCA_040775045.1. Classification (GTDB taxonomy): domain Bacteria; phylum Bacteroidota; class Bacteroidia; order Bacteroidales; family B18-G4; genus B18-G4. The sequence continues at coordinate 5,222 of JAXGTH010000098.1, read as the reverse complement.
GAAATTGCTTGAAGTTGAGGTTGATCGTCTTACCATTACGCCTGTCGACATCTTTATCCCCGGTGTACCCCTGACGGATATGTACCATGAGGTCAACGTCAGGATACTCGACAGCGAGGGAAAGTTTGTTCACGATACTGATACGCGTATGATCAAGCTCGGGAAGTCTGCCTGATCCTTTTCAGGCGATTTTGTCCCGGCGGGACCGGAAGCGATGCCTGCCTATGCTCCTCAATCCAGCAGGTGAACCACCAGCCCGCTCCTGAGTTTGGGCTCGAACCAGGTCGTTTTCGGTGGCATGATGTTGCCTGTATCAGCGATATCGATAAGCTGTTTCATCGAAACAGGATAAAGCGCGAAAGCGACCTTCATTTCACCACTGTCAACACGCCTTTCGAGTTCCTGTAGCCCGCGTATGCCCCCGACGAAGTCGATCCGCTGGTCCCTTCTGAGGTCCCTGATGCCCAGGATATCGTCGAGCACATGTTTCGACAGTATGGTTACGTCGAGCACCCCGATGGGGTCGTTGTCGTCGTAAGTGCCTTCCCTTGCCGTAAGGGCATACCACCTCCCGTCAAGGTACATGCTGAATTCATGCAGCCTGCCGGGTTTATGGATTTCAGATCCCTTGTCTTCCACCACGAATGTTTCCGAGAGCCGGGCAAGGAACTCTTCATGGCTCAGCCCGTTAAGGTCTTTAACCACACGGTTGTAGTCGATGATCGAAAGCTGGTCGTCGGGAAAATGAACGGCAAGAAAGTAATTGTATTCTTCTTTGCCGGTATGGTCTGGATTGGCATTTTTCCGTTCATTGCCCACCAATGCGGCGGCGGCTGTGCGATGGTGCCCGTCAGCAACATAGGTATACGGGATTCCTGCAAAGAGGTCAACGATATTGCTGTTGATTGCCTTGTCGCGGATCACCCAGAAATGATGCCCGATACCATCGTCAGCAACGAAATCATATTCGGGTGCATGGTCATTCACATGCTGCTCCACGATGTGGTCGATCTCCTTCACCGCAGGATATGAGAAAAATACAGGCTCCATGTTGGCCCGGTTCACGCGTACATGTTTCATCCTGTCTTCTTCCTTATCAGGCCTTGTAAGCTCATGCTTTTTTATGATGCCGTTCATATAGTCTTCCACCGCAGCACAGCCTACGATGCCGTACTGGGTCTTGCCGTTCATGGTCTGCGCATAAATATAGAGATGATCATCCTCATCCTGCACCAGCCAGCCGTTTTCCCTGAAACGGGAAAAGTTTTCCACGGCTCTGTCATATACTTCCTGTGCATGTACATCCACCCCGGGTGGCAGGTCGATCTCCGGTTTGATGATGTGAAGCAGCGAATATTCGTTCCCGTCGGCTTCTTTGCGTGCTTCTTCCGAGTTTAAAACGTCGTAAGGCCTCGAGGCCACAAATTTTGCAAGTTCCTTCGGTGGTCTCAGCCCCCTGAATGCTTTAAGTATTGCCATAGTTTAAAGTGTTATCCGGCCTAAGTTCCCTTAAACCGGGCTTTTATTGATCTGGTTAAATGGTCTTGCCGTTGCTGATGCCTGTCAATCGTCAGAAATATTGCCAGACTCAAAGCTGTCGTAATCATCGTCGTCGCGCCGGCCCGTGTTCCGCTGCAGGGAGGAGATCAGTGCCCCGATCATCTTGGTCATCTCCATCAGCTGGTTGCGTGAATCCTGCTCTTCAGTGTCTTCGAAAAGGCCGGTGTTGTGGCTCAGGGTGGTATAGACAAGGCACTCCCGCACAGCGCTCTTGGCCATTTTCAGGTAATAGATGAACTGGCTCTTGTTCCTGGCCGACCCTTCGGCGATGTTCATCGGAATGTTCTGTGCCGCAGTGTTGAAACGGACCAGGAGGCTCTTAGCGTGTTCACCCGCATGAGAATTCGTGGCATCACTTACCCATTTTGCGTAAGCCAGCGCCTTGTGGTATATCCTGAGGTCCTCGAACCTGAAAAAAGTGCTGTTCTTGTCGTTACCGTAATCCATATCTCTCCTTTATGTATGCACAAACGTGATGTCGCAGTCGATCCTCACCTGAAACCTATTTGTTCACCTGGAAGGTGGTATCCCCCTTTTCGAGGAATGCCACGATCTGTTCTGCTGCAGCTATGCCGGCGTTGATGTTGGCCTCTGCCGTCTGGGCTCCCATCTTTTTCGGGGTAAAGAAGAAACGACCGGGGTATTTTTCCGCAATGTTTGCCCCGTTGTCGGGGGCGATGTCGGAAATGTACAGGAAATCCGGCCTCTCTTCAAATACCTTCATGAGGGTATCTTCATCAATGACTTCTTTCCTTGCGGTGTTCACCAGCGTAGCCCCTTTGGGCATCAGCATCAGCAATTCGCTGTTGATCGCCTTCCTGGTCTTCTCGTTGGCCGGGATGTGCAGCGAAATATACTGGCACTTGCTGTATAGTGCCTCTACACTGTCGACCGCAGTAACCCCATCCTTTTCAATATCAGCCTTGCTGATGAATGGGTCGTAGGCGTAGCAATCCATCCCGAAGCCTTTGGCAATTCCGGCTACAAGCCTGCCCACATTGCCGTAGGCGTGGATGCCGAGGGTCTTGCCCTTGAGTTCTTTGCCTGAACTGCCGTTGAACTGGTTCCTGGCCATGAACACCATCATGCCCAGTGCCAACTCGGCGACGGCGTTAGAATTCTGTCCCGGCGTATTCATCACCACCACGCCTTTCGCTGAAGCTGCTGCCAGGTCGACATTGTCGTAACCTGCCCCGGCCCTTACCACGATCTTCAGGTTTTTGCCTGCTGCGATAACATCGGCGTCGACCTTGTCGCTCCTGATGATCAGGGCATCGGCATCGGCCACGGAATCAAGGAGGTCCTGATGGCTGCCGTATTTCTCCAGCAGCGCAAGTTCATATCCTGTTCCTTCCACAACTTTGCGTATGCCTTCCACCGCGGTGGAAGCGAAAGGTTTTTCTGTTGCAACCAAACTTTTGTCATAACGGGAATGTTTTATGGTTTGAGGGCATTGGTGCCCCGGATATCATTTTTTCAGTCATCAGTGCTGGCTTTCAAATTCCTGCATTGCAGCGATCAGTGCCTGTACGCTTTCGACCGGCAACGCATTGTATGTTGAAGCCCTGAAGCCTCCCACCGAACGGTGTCCCTTGATGCCTACCATGCCTTTTGCACTGGCAAAGTCGTTAAATTCCTGTTCAAGGTTTTCATAACCGTCGTTCATCACGAAACAGATGTTCATGAGGGAACGGTCTTCCGGATCGGGTACTGTGGTCCTGAAAAGCTTGTTGCGGTCGATCTCGTCATACAGAAGACCAGCTTTATGTACGTTGATCTTGTGGATCTCAGAAACGCCGCCCAGGTCCTTCAGCCATTTAAGTGTTTGAAGTGCAGCAAAGACCGGTACGCAAGGAGGCGTGTTGAACATCGACTCCTTGTCGATATGGGTCTGGTATTTCAGCATGGTCGGAATATGGCGCTCAACCTTACCCAGCACGTCGTTACGGATGATGGCGAAGGTTACCCCTGCAGGGGCCAGGTTTTTCTGTGCACCGCCGTAGATGATTGCATACTTTGAAACATCAACCGGACGGCTGAAGATGTCCGACGACATGTCGGCAACCAGCGGTACGGGTGAATCGATATCATATTTGATCTCGGTGCCGTAAATGGTATTGTTGGTCGTGATGTGGAAATAGTCGGCATCTTCGGGAATGGTATACCCCTTAGGGATATAGGTGAAATTTTTGTCCTCCGAGCTGGCTACAACCACAACCTCGCCGAAACCTTTGGCTTCTTTGATGGCCTTTGTGGCCCATGTGCCCGTGTTCAGATAGGCGGCCTTCCTGCGGAAAAGGTTGAAGGGCACCATGGCAAACTGCAGGCTGGCACCCCCGCCTACAAAGATCACTGAATAGCCCTCCGGAATGTTGAGCAACTCCCTGAACAGCGACTGAGCTTCGTCCATCACGGCGATGAACTGTTTGCTCCTGTGCGAAATTTCCATCAACGACAGGCCCATGCCAGCAAAATCGGTCAGCGCTTTGGCGGTGTTCTCGATCGTGTACTGGGGAAGGATGGATGGCCCTGCATAAAAATTATGTTTCTTCATTTCTTTAAGGTATTTAGGTTTTATTACCAGCTTTGGTTTTGGTGAGTAAACGGACGACAAATATATACATTTAGCCCGAAATCCTGCCCTGCTGGATATTAAATTATTGAATATTTTTGCCATCAGGATCAGTAATGTTTTTTTCATGCATACCGACAGGAGGATAGAGGATTTTGCCCGCCTGGGTGAACTGCTGCTCAAGGCATCAGCCGGCATCGATAAACCCTTATCAGATGCACCCCGTGAATTGGTCATGGCAGCAAAAAGGGCAGGGGAGGCCAACGCCTGGTTCACGGAGGCGAACATCCGCTACATGCTGGATGCACTGGGCAGGAGCCTCGATGCTGCTGACCTCCAACGCTGGATGGCCATGTACGATGGTCGCAAGGCCCGGCGACAGGCCGACGTGGCAGTGGTGATGGCAGGAAATATACCGGCAGTGGGATTTCATGATTTCCTATGTGTGCTGATGGCCGGGCACAGGATCAAAGCCAAACTCTCGTCCGACGACAGGTATCTGCTTCCTGCCATGGCAGGGCTCCTTCGGGAAATCAACCCGGAATACCGCGATCTCATCGAATTCAGCGATGGGGCCGTTAAGGATTTCGATGCCGTGATCGCCACTGGCAGCAACAACACGGCCCGGTATTTCAATTATTATTTCGGCAGGTATCCGCATATCATCCGCAGGAACAGGAATGGCCTTGCAGTGATCAGCGGCGGCGAAAGCAGGGAGGAACTGGCTGCGATAGGGGAGGATATCTTCACGTATTTCGGGCTGGGCTGCAGGAATGTATCCCGCCTGATGATCCCCGAAGGATATGATTTTTCGGTATTTTTCGATGCAATCGAAGGATACCGCATGGTGGCTGAGCACCATAAGTACAGGAACAACTATGATTACAACAAGTCGATCTTCCTGGTCAATGGCGAACCTCATTACGACAATGGTTTCCTTTTGCTCAGGGAAGATACCGGAATATCGTCCCCCGTTTCCGTGCTGTATTATGAAAAGTACAGCAGCATTCAGGATGTCAATGAATATATTGAAAGGGAAGCCATCAACATCCAGTGCGTGGTTTCAGGCGACAAGGCAGTTGACGGGTCT
>JAXGTH010000097.1:0-10268 GCA_040775045.1 Bacteroidales bacterium | reverse complement strand
GGGGGCACAATGCGGCAGAAGCTCATCAGGCAGTGATCAGCCCATCATGATCCCAAAACCAAGCACCAGCCTGTAAACCAGGATGAATGCCAGGCATGCGATCACCAACCATGGCCTGATCCTGATCATCCTGTAATCTTCTTCAAAATAAAGTGAAGGTGAAAACCTGTATCCAATGGCTATGGGTATAATGGCCAGCCCGAGGGACAGCGAAACCGTCATGTCATACAATACAACCTGCGGGAGCATGAGCAGGGCGATAAATCCGTTGCCGAGCAGAAAAGGGAGGATGACCTGGGCCCAGATGAAGCTTCTTTGCCACGGCCTTTCCAGTTTTGAAAAATAGCTGTTGGCTGATATCAGGAAGGAGCGCGTGACAAAAACCCCGAGCAGGATCATGGAGGTGATCGAGATGATGGTGTAGATCACCTTCTCGGTGTCAGAGATATATGACCAGATGATGGCATATCCGAATCCGCGGTCGAAAAGGCTTCCGATCAGCAGCGAGCCGAAGAACGCATTGAAACCGTGCATGAAAGCCCATAGCAGGAACAGTTTGCCAAGGCCCGTGCCGGTCCTGACATAGGCAAACCATATCGCCAGGAATACGGCAATGATCCCTGAAAGTACCGGCCCGGCCGTATATATCATCTTCACGGAATCGCCGAACCATTGTTCGGGTTTAACGAGCCATAAGACTTCATGGTGGTATATCACCGAATTATAGTTGAAAAACACACCTGAAACCGATGCAGCCAGCAGCCCGATAAAAAAGACCGCGAGGTAGGCCGCGATGAACAGGAGGGTGGAATGGAGGGTTATGGTTAAAAAATCCCTGATGCTGCGTTTGTGTGAGCCATAGTAAGCGAGCAGGAGGGGGGCATTGGCCGGGTTCAGCAGTCTGATATCGCGTTTCAGGTTCCTGCTGCATGCCCTGAGCATGAACCTCAGCAGCCTTCTTCTCCGGTATTTCCTGAAAACCCGCTCACCGGCCAGTTTTTCAGCCTGCTCAGCTCTTGCAGTTTTTTCGAGTGCATCAGATCGCAGGCGCTCTTCTTCAAGCCTTATCCTGATCTCTTCCTTTCTGCTTGCTTCGGCCCGACGCTCCTGCTGTTTCCTGCGTTTTTCAGCTTCCCGTTCGACCCTCAGCTGTTGCCTGGCGATGCGACCGGCATGCTTACGGGCCGACTTTTCAGCCTTTTCAGCGGCTTTTCGCTGTTTTCGCCTCAGCCTGCCCACAAAACACAGGTAACGCATCCTTCTGTAGATACGATAGGGCAGGGGATATCGTTTCCTGGGGTTCATAGTTTATGGCCGGGCCGGAAACAAATGTAGAAAAAATATCAGCAAGGGATACCGATGGCTCCCCGCCTTTTAATGGAACCTGAATGAAGCGTGGATGATGATGCCTTAACCTACGAAAGCGTCCTTGATCTGGTCGGTATACTCACCCCGTGCGAGCTTCTCCTTGATTTTGGTGAATGCGCTGATGGTATATTCCACGTCTTCCAGCGTATGCACGGCCGTAGGGATGAGCCTGAGCAGGATGATTCCCTTGGGTACCACAGGATACACCACGATAGAGCAGAAAATGTTGTAATTCTCGCGAAGGTCGTAGGTGATCTGCGTGGCTTCCGGAACGCCCCCCTGAAGGATCACTGGGGTGACGGGCGATTCCGTGTTGCCAAGATTGAACCCGTGGCTGCGGAGTCCGTCCTGCAACGCATTCACGATCTTCCAGAGTTTTTCCCTGTGTTCGGGGTTGGTCCTTATCATTTCAAGCCGTTTGAGTGCCCCGAACACCATCGGCATGGGCAGTGACTTGGCAAAGATCTGCGACCGCAGGTTATATTTCAGGTAACGGATGATCCTCTTGTCGCTGGCCACAAAGCCTCCTATCCCGGCCATCGCCTTCGCGAATGTTCCGAAATACAGGTCCACCTTATCCTGTACGCCAAGATGCTCATCGGTGCCGGCGCCCGTTGGCCCCATGGTCCCGAATCCGTGGGCATCGTCGACCAGCAGCCTGAAATCGAATTTCTCCTTGAGATCCGTGATCTCCTTGAGCTTGCCCAGGTCGCCCGACATGCCATAAACCCCTTCGGTGATCACCATGATCCCGCCACCGGTCTGGTCGGTAATATTCCTGGCCCGGCCGAGTTCCTTTTCAAGGTTTTGTATATCGTTGTGCGGGTATACGAAACGCTTGCCGAAATGCAATCTCATGCCGTCGATGATGCAGGCATGGGCTTCAGAGTCATAAACGATCACATCCTTGCGGTCGACCATGGAGTCGATGATCGACACCATTCCCTGATAGCCGTAGTTGAGCAGGTACGACGCTTCCCTTCCCACGTAATCGGCAAGTTCCTGTTCCAGCTGTTCGTGGTATTTCGTGTGTCCCGACATCATTCGGGCTCCCATGGGATAGGCGAGGCCCCATTGTTCGGCAGCTTCCGCATCGGCCTTGCGCACCTCGGGGTGGTTGCCCAGCCCCAGGTAGTTGTTCAGGCTCCAGATGAGCCTTTCCTTACCCATAAACATCATCTTGTTCGACAACTCTCCTTCGAGTTTGGGGAACATGTAATATCCTTCAGCCTGATCGCGGTATTGTCCCAGTGGTCCCGGCCTGTTCAGTACTTTTTCGAAAATATCCACGGTTATAAAATTTAGATTGTTTTTATGCATTGCAAAAGTATTAATTTATGGATTATCCGCAAATGAAATGCGCCCATAATAATCAACAACAGAATACGTTTTAAAAATTGATATAATTAGCGTACTTTTGCAGCATGTTAAAAAGATGGTCTTTTTTAGGGCTGCTGCTTGCTTCCATGGTTATCGCTTCCTGCTCGAAACACTCACGTGTGATGAAAAGCCAGGACAATGACCTGAAATACGAGGTGGCAGTCGATTATTACGAGAAGGGTGATTATTACAGGGCCATTCAGCTCTTTGATCAGCTTATAGCCATATCCAGGGGTACGGAACGCCTGGAAGACATCAACTATTATTATGCCAACTGCTATTACCAGCAGGAAGATTACCTGTTGGCGAGTTATTATTTCAAGCGTTTTGCGCAGAACTATCCCTCAAGCCCGAGGGCAGAGGAGTGCATGTTCCTGAATGCTTACTGCTACTATCTTGACTCGCCCCGGTATAGCCTCGACCAGACCAATACCTACGAGGCCATCAAGGAAATGCAACTGTTCATCAATCTTTATCCCCAGAGCGACAGCATTCCCTCCTGCAACCGGATCATCGACGAGCTAAGGGCCAAACTGGAACGTAAGGCCATAGAGATAGGCATACAGTATTACAAGACCAGGCACTACAAGGCTGCCATCACTGCCCTGGAAAATGTGATGGAGGATTATCCCGATTCAGAGAACCGGGAGGAGATCATGTATTTCATCATGAAGTCTTACTACTTCTATGCACTCAACAGTGTAGACGAAAAGCAGACTGAGCGTTTCCAGCAGGCCATTGAACTTTACGACGATATCATGTACCTGTTCCCGGATACGCGTTATGCCAGGGAACTGAACAGTATGCAAAAGAACGCGCTGGAGAAAGTATCCTATTAATGAAACTGATTTAGAAATTATCATAAACAATGGATTACAAGAAGATAAAAACAGAAACGACTGCGGTGACACGCGACAAGCACCGCTTCTACGAACAGACGGGTAATATTTACAAATCGGTGAGTGTCCTTGCCAAGCGGGCCAACCAGATCGGCCTTGAGATGAAGGAAGAGCTTAACCGGAAGATTTCCGAGTTTGCCACTACTACCGACAACCTTGAGGAGGTGTTCGAGAACAGGGAACAGATCGAGATCGCCAAGTTCTATGAGCATCTTCCCAAGCCAACACTTATTGCCATCCACGAATTCCTGAATGAGCAGGTCTATTTCAGGGATCCCCACGACGAGATCAGGGAAGAGGGCAAACCCTTATAAAATTCCAGGATGTCCGGGATGCTGAAAAACAGGAAAATCATCATTGGGGTTACCGGAAGCATTGCCGCTTTCAAGATACCTGCCCTTATAAGGCTCCTGACCAAAGAAGGAGCCCTGGTGCAAGTGGTCATGACACCGGCAGCCAGGGACTTCGTGACCCCGCTCACACTTTCTACGCTTTCGGGTAATCCCGTGCTTACCGAACCTTTTGATCCTGAGAACGGGGAGTGGACCAGCCATGTGGAACTTGGCCTGTGGGCCGATGTGATGCTGATTGCCCCCGTCACAGCCAACACACTTGCCAAAATGGCCCGCGGCATGGCCGATAACCTGCTGCTCACCACCTACCTTTCGGCAAGGTGCCCGGTATTCTTTGCACCCGCCATGGACATCGACATGTACAGGCATCCTTCAACAGCTGCCAGTATCAGGCTTTTGCAGGAATACGGGAACAGGCTTATTGCACCCACAGAAGGCGAACTGGCCAGTGGCCTCTGTGGGGCCGGAAGGATGCAGGAACCGGAGCATATCGTGGCTGCACTGAAGGATCATTTTGCAAAAGAATGGGATTTCGCTGGCAAAAAAGTGCTGGTTACGGCAGGTCCCACCTACGAAGCCATCGACCCTGTGCGCTTTGTCGGGAACCATTCGTCGGGCCTCATGGGCTTTGCCATAGCTGACGAATTTGCCGAAAGAGGTGCTGACGTGAGTCTTGTTACGGGACCCTCGGGATGCGAAACCGGCCATGACAGCATTACCAGGATTGATGTGACCAGTGCCGGAGAAATGTTCGAAGCCTGCATGAACGAATTCGGGGATTCCGACATTATCGTGATGGCCGCTGCCGTGGCCGATTACATGCCCGAAAAGGCAGCACCCGAAAAGATCAAGAAGGAAGGGGAGGAGTTTCAGCTCAGAATGGTCCGAACACGCGATATCCTGGCGGAAATGGGCAGATTGAAACATGAAGGACAGTTCCTGGTGGGCTTCGCCCTCGAAACCGATAACATGATCAGCAATGCAGAGCATAAGCTGGATAAAAAGAACCTTGACCTGATCGTCCTCAACTCTCCAAATGACGAAGGCGCCGCCTTCGGGGTGGAAACCAACAAGGTTACCATGATCGACAGGAACAAGCATCATTACGAATACGAGCTTAAACTAAAGCTTGATGTTGCTATCGATATCGTAGATAAAATCAAGGAATTAGCAAAATAAACCATACATGGCCTACAGGATCCTTCCCATATTGATCATCAGTCTGTTAATAGGCAAGGCAAGCCTTTCACAGGAAATATATTGCGAAGTGCAGATCAATACGCAACAGGTGGAGGGAACCGACAAGAAGGTATTCGAAACCCTGCGTACCGCTCTTTTCGAATTCATGAACAACCGTAAGTGGAGCAATTATAATTTTGCGATCGAGGAAAGGATAGAGTGCAGCATCCTGATCAATGTCATCAGCAGGGTCTCATCTGATGAGTTCGACGCCGAGCTCAACATGGCCCTAAAGCGGCCCGTTTTTAACTCGGCATACAACACCACCATGCTGAATTACATCGACAAGGACTTCAAGTTCACATACGTTGAATATCAGCCCCTTGACTTCATCGAAAACTCTTATACTTCGAACCTGACTTCGGTGCTGGCCTATTACGTCTACATGTTCCTTGGTATGGATTTCGACTCGTTTACCCTGTATGGTGGCACACCTTTTTACGAGAGTGCCGAAAGTATTGTGAATGCGGCACAAGGTTCGGGCGAAACCGGCTGGAAATCGTTCGAGAACCAACGCAACAGGTTCTGGATGGTCGAAAACCTGTTGAACCCTTCTTACCAGCCGGTGCGAAAATTCCTTTATGAATACCACAGGCTTGGGCTGGACGTGATGTACAGCGATGCACCAAAAGGGAGGGCAGCCATCCTCAAAAGCCTTGGTTATCTTGAAGAGGTGAAGGATAACTGGCCCAACCTGTTTATCCTGCAACTGATCATTGAAGCCAAGAGGGACGAATTTATCAATGTATTTTCCGAGGGCAGCGCAACGGAGAAGACGAGGGCCATGAACATCCTCAAAAAACTGGATCCGGCCAACAGTTCCCGATACGAAGAGATCATGAAATGATATCATGGTACAACATGCCCATTCAGGCCGGGCAATCATTTATTCCTTATTGTTTTATCTTTGTACCCTGATAATGATCAGGCTGCCTGATGCTGACAAACCTCTCCATAAAGAACTATATCCTTATCAATGAGCTGGAACTCCCGTTCGGTGACGGCTTTACCGTGATCACCGGGGAAACGGGTGCCGGAAAATCTATCCTTATCGGTGCCCTTTCGCTCATCCTGGGTAAGCGGGCCGACACCGATGTGCTGCTTCACGGCGACCGCAAATGCGTCATTGAAGGTACATTTGCCATCAGCGGTTATGACTTGCAGGATTTCTTCAATGAGAATGAACTTGATTATGACGAGCAGGCGGTACTGCGTAGGGAGATCAGCACCAGTGGTAAGTCGCGGGCATTCATTAACGACACACCTGTTAATCTGCCTGTGCTGAAAAACCTTGGTGAGCGGCTCGTCGACATTCATTCCCAACACGAAACACTGATGCTTAACGAATCGGGTTTCCAGTTGGGGCTGGTCGACAGTTACGCCAAGAATTCGGGCTTGCTCGAAGCATACAGGAAAGCTTATCGTCTGTACCATGATCTTCATGCCCGGCTGGAGCGGATGAAAGAAGCAGAATCGGGGATGCGTGCGGAAGAAGACTATCTCAGGTTCCAGTTTGAGGAGCTTGAGGCAGCGAGGCTCAGCGAAAATGAAATTGAGGAACTGGAGGAAGAGCTCAGGGTACTTACCAATGCAGAAGAAATAAAAGGAAAACTATTCAATGCCACACAGTTGATCAGCCTGTCGGAGGATAATGCTCTCGACAAGCTTCGCGAAGCAATGGCGCAGGTATCAAAGGTATCTTCTTTTCACAGGGAAATTGAGGAATACAGGGAAAGGCTCGACAGCCTTGTGATCGATCTTCGTGACATCGGCACGGGACTTGAGCGGCTGGAGTCTTCCGTCAGCGTGGATACTGCGCAGCTTGAAGCGTTAAACCAGCGGCTTGACCTTCTGAACGGTCTGCTCCAGAAACACAGGGCCGCGAACATCCATGAGCTGATCGGCATGCGCGACATGATGGGGCAAAAGCTAAGGGACCTCAGCTCCCTTGAGGAGGATATTGCCGGTCTTGAGCACGAAACTGAACATGCCCGCAAGGAACTGGTATCTGCAGATGAAAGCTTAAGCCACAGCAGGCAGGCGATACTGTCGGGCATAGAGGATGAGATCACCGCTACGCTCAGGCAACTGGGCATGCAGGATGCCATCCTGCAGGTCCGTCTTGATCATACCGGAGATTTCACCCTGCAGGGAAGCGACAGGGTTGAATTCCTGTTTTCGGCCAATCGTGGCATACTGCCGGCGCCGGTCAGCAGGATCGCCTCGGGAGGCGAGCTCTCCCGCCTCATGCTGGCCATGAAATCCATGATCACGAAGAAAAGCCTGCTGCCCACGATCATCCTCGACGAGATCGATATGGGCGTTTCAGGCGATATTGCCGGTAAGGTCGGAAAGCTGCTGAACGACATGTCGCGTAACATGCAACTCATCGCGATCACGCACCTTCCGCAGATCGCAGGCAAGGCCTCGGACCACCTCAGGGTTTACAAGAAATCTGCCGGCGACCGAACAGTTTCCGGTGTAGAACGTTTATCGGATGGGGAACGTGTGGAAGAGATCGCGATCATGCTAAGCGACCAGGAGGTCAGCACGGCCGCGAAGGAAACTGCAAGGGAATTGCTGGGGAAGTCGAATGACAGCCCTGCAGAACAAAGAAAATGATTAAGAACGACACATAACCTGAATTTACAAAACCATGGCATATAATCTATTAAAAGGGAAAACGGGTATCATCTTCGGGGCACTTGACGAAAAATCAATTGCCTGGAAGGTAGCAGAACGGGCCCATGAAGAAGGGGCAAGGTTTACCCTTTCGAACACCCTCTCGGCCCAGAGATTCGGAGAGATCGACGAACTGGCAAAAAAAACCGGCTCACTGGTGATACCGGCCGACGCAACAAGTGTGAAGGACCTGGAGGAGGTTTTTAAGAAATCGATGGAATTCCTTGGAGGAAAAGTGGATTTTGTACTCCATTCGATCGGTATGTCGATGAACGTGCGTAAAAAGAGGGTATATAACGATCTTGACTACAATTTCTTCCAGAAGACCCTGGACATCTCGGCAGTATCATTCCATAAAATGCTACAGGTAGCCAACAAGCTGGATGCCATAGCGGAATGGGGATCCGTTGTCGCATTGTCCTATATCGCGGCACAGCGCACCCTTTACGCATACAACGATATGGCCGACGCCAAATCATTGCTGGAGTCCATTGCCAGGAGTTTTGGGTATATCTACGGACGCGAGAAGAAGATCAGGATCAACACCATCTCGCAGTCGCCAACCATGACCACCGCGGGGAGCGGGGTCCGTGTGATGGGCGGGCTGATGGATTTCACCGACCGCATGTCGCCCCTCGGCAATGCTGATGCCGATGAATGCGCCAATTTTGCCGTTACGCTTTTCTCCGACCTCACCCGTAAGGTCACCATGCAGAACCTTTACCACGACGGAGGCTTCTCGAGTATGGGCATGAGCCAGAAGGCCATGGCCATGTACAACAAGAGCTTCAACTGCGACTGTCCGGAAGAACCGATCATGGATTGATACCGTGACGGACCGTCGGGATGCCATAAAAATTTCACCATCCGTGCACTGTCGGTTTCCGCTGAACCGAATTTTTTCCTATCTTGGCTGATGAAAGGATGACCATCATCCCTTGAATCTTTCTAACCACATTAAAACTTGTTATATGGTAGGCTTTGAACTGGAAAAAAAGCACCTTGAGATCATCGAAAAATACCGGGATTTCACCAAGCGCTGGATCATCCCCCAGAGAATGAAATGGGATGAGATATCCGAATTCCCATGGGAGATCGTGAAGGCAGCCTATGATGAAAAGATCATCAACGGCTCCCTGCCTGTTGAATACGGCGGTAACGGTTTTTCCATTTTCGAAAGTTCACTTGCTTCCGAAGAACTCGGATACGGCTGCACGGGCATCGGCATCTGCATCGATGCCAGCACACTGGCCCTTACTCCTACATTTCTCGCTGCTACGGACGAACAGAAAAAAAAGATATATGGTCAGATGATAGAGAAGAAAGCCGTTGCTGCCTATGCCCTTACAGAACCCAATGCCGGGTCCGACGTTCAGGGCATCAAATCCACGGCCATCAAAAAGGGCGATAAATACATCCTTAACGGACACAAACGGTTCATCACCAATGCAGAAGTGGCGGAATTCATCACCGTTTTTGCCATGACCGATCCTGAAAGAGGCTCGCGAAGCCTTTCGGCCTTCATCATCCCTGCCGACCTGCCCGGTATCGAGATCCTCCCAAGGCTTCAGAAGATGGGGCAACGTGCTTCCGTTCAGAATGAGATCAAATTCACGGATGTGGAAATGCCGCTCGACGCGCTCCTGGGACAGGAAGGCCATGGCTTCATCATTGCCATGAAGACTTTTGACAGGACCAGGACCGGCGTGGCGGCCGCCGCACTGGGCAATGCACGGGCAGCCTATGACCACAGCCGCGAATGGGCCAAGAACAGGATACAGTTCGGTAAACCGATAGCCGCCCAGCAGGTGATTGCGTTCATGCTGGCGGATATGGCCACAGAGATAGAAGCTGCCAAAATGCTGGTATGGAGGGCTGCCTGGGCCTATGACACAGGGCAGCGCGATTTTTCAAAACTTTCGGCTATGGCCAAGTATTATGCTACCGACATGGCCATGAAGGTCACGGCGGATGCCGTGCAGGTAATGGGAGGCGAGGGATACTCAAAGGATCATCCTGTTGAAAAGATGATGCGCGATGCCAAGCTATCGATGATCTACGAAGGCACCAACCAGGTGAACAGGCTGGTGGTTTCGAAAAGCATACTTAAGTAATATAAAGTATTAGAAGCTGTACCTGTTATCGTCGATCAGCTTATCGGCGATCCTTCGGCGGGCATCCTTAACATTAACCGGCTTTACTTTTGTGAACAGGTCGATACGTTCGAGCATGACCTGTTTGTCCTTCACTTCGTCAGGAAGGGAATTGATGGCATCATGGCCTGCCTTTCTGATGATATCGGCAGCTTCGTAGATCGTAATATCCATGATATCCTTATATACCTGGC
>JAXGTH010000096.1:0-10334 GCA_040775045.1 Bacteroidales bacterium | reverse complement strand
TCCCCAGCTTTCAGCACCATAACAGGTTAAAAACTCTCCCCTTGTTGTAATTTCATCTACTACAGCAGGTACATAATGCTGAGCGCAGCCGGCGCCTAAAAAATTTATGTAATCTTTGCAGTTTCTATTTTTTAACAGTATTTTTTCAGTAAATGGAAATTATGTATTTATTTTGCACTCCGTTAAACCGGATCTTATTTAAAAGCACTAATACAACACCATCATGTTCAACAGACTCATCGCTGCCATGCTGCCATACATGCCCAAGAGCTTCGTATGGCTTTTCTCCAAACGCTATATCGCCGGCAAGACCATCCAGGACGCCATCAGGGAGTCGCGCAAACTCAATGAGGAAGGCATCATGGTCACGGTCGACCTGTTGGGTGAATTCATCACCAATATCGAACAGGCGCTGGAAAACAAGAATGAATACCTCGAGATCATCGAAACCTTCCAGCAAGAAAATATCAACGGCAACTATTCGCTCAAGCCCACCATGTTCGGCCTGCTGATCGATGAGGAACTGTGCTATAAATACATCAGGGAGATCGTGGCCAAGGCCGCCGAATATAATAACTTCGTCCGTGTCGACATGGAGGATTCGCAATGTGTCGACAAGGAGATCAGACTTTTCCGCAGGCTCAAGAAAGAATTCCCCGCCAATGTGGGCCTCGTTTTCCAGGCCTACCTCAAGCGCACCCTGAACGACATCAAATCGCTCGAGGACATCAACACGCCCGAAGTGCCGGTCAACTACCGGCTTTGCAAGGGCATCTATGTTGAGCCGGCCGAGATCGCCTACAAGAAATACCACGAGATCAACAGGCATTTCCTCGAAGACCTGGAGTATATGTTCCGGAACAAGATGTACGCCGCCATTGCCACCCACGACAAGCCGCTGGTGGACGGCGCTTACAGGCTCATCGAGAAATACAATGTCCCGAAGCATATGTACGAGTTCCAGATGCTATACGGGGTTACGCCCGAGCTGAGGAAATCCATTGTTGATAACGGCCACCGCATGCGCGTTTATGTTCCCTACGGCTCGCAGTGGTTCGCCTATTCCACACGCAGGCTTAAGGAAAACCCGAAGATGGCATGGCTCATCATCAGGGCCCTGTTCGTCCGCGGCTAGGCATCCTGTTTTTTCGGCATACGTTTTGCATTATTTCGGGCAATCCTGCCTTATATTGGCAGGAATCATTAAATTTACCGCATCAATGGTTATTCACCCGATTTATCAAAGCGTATTATGAAAAAGCATTTCTTTGTTATTGGCCTGGCCCTGATGGTGATCCTTGCAGGGGCCTGCACCTCGAAAAAAGTGACCCGGGTATCGCCCGACGAGCAGATCGACCTCAGCGGCAGGTGGAACGACACCGACTCACGCCTCACCGCCGACGCGATGATCAACCAGTCGCTCACCGAACCCTGGCTCAACAATTTCTTCAGCACCCATCCGGGTGAAAAGCCGGTAGTGATCTGCGGCTTCGTGAAGAACAAGAGCCATGAGCATATCGATGCCGAGACCTTCATCAAGGACCTGGAACGTGCCTTCATCAATTCCCAGCAGGTACGTCTCGTACAGGGCGGAGAAAAACGCGAGGAGATCAGGCGTGAGAGGGCCGACCAGCAGGATTTTGCCTCTTCCGAGACCATGAAGGCCTGGGGCCGTGAGATCGGTGCCGACTTCATGCTGCAGGGCACCATCAACTCCATCGTGGATACCGAAGGAAAGGAAACCGTAAACTTCTACCAGATCAACCTTGAACTCACCAATATCGAGACCAACGAGATCGTGTGGATCGGCGATAAGAAGATCAAGAAGTACATCAGGAATTAACCGGCAGCCATACCGGCCCGCCATCATCAGCAATTTCGAATGAAATTCAGGCCTCACGTGCTGACACTCACCATGGCCGCATTGCTCATTGCCGGCTGTGCCACCTATTACCAGAAGACCCTGCGCTTCCAGGAATATGTGATGGGCGGTGATATGGAGAAGGCACAAAGCTGGCTTGAAAAGAACGAAAAGGACAGCAAAGGGAAGAACCGCCTGCTGTATTACATGTACCGGGGCTGGGTGAACTGGATGACCGGCGATTTCGACGCCAGCAACCGCGACCTGGAAGTGGCCGACCTGATGATCGAGGATGAGCATAAACAGGTCGGCTACGAAGCCCTCTCCCTCATCAGCAACCCGGGGGTAAAACCATACAGGGCCGAAGATTTCGAAAAGGTGATGGTAAACTATTTCAAGGCCCTTAACTACATACAGACGGGCAATCATGAGGATGCCATTGTGGAGGCCAGGAGAATGATCATCAGGCTGCAGAAGCTCAACGACCAGTACAAGGACCGCAAGAACCGCTATTCCGACGATGCCTTTGCCCACGTGATCATCGGGATGATGTACGATGCCGACCGCGACTACAACAATGCCTTCATTGCTTACCGCAATGCCCTCAAGGCCTACGAAGAGGTTTATGAGGGCAATTTCGGACTTTCGGCCCCGGAACAACTCAGGAAGGATATCCTCCGTACGGCCTACCTCACAGGCTTTTATGATGAGGTGGCCCATTACGAAAAGCTGTTCGGCATGGAATACAGGCACCGGGACCCGGAGGGAGGTGAACTGGTGGTCATCTGGCAGAACGGCTTCGGTCCGGTGAAGAGCGAATGGAGCATCAACTTCACCATCCTTCCCGGGGAAGCGGGTTTCGTGACCTTTGTAAATGAGGAATACGGCCTCACTTTCCCCTTCTATATCGGCGACCGCAGCCCGGGTGAACAGGCCCAGCTGCGCGACCTCAGCATCCTGAGGGTGGCCTTCCCCAAATACCTGGAACGCCAGCCGGTCTTTACCGGGGCATCGCTGGTATGGGAAGGAAGCAACACCCCGCTCGAGCTTGCGGAAAACCTTAACGACATCGCATTCAAAACGCTGCAGGACCGTATGCTGCGCGAACTCGGCAACGCGTTGCTGAGGGTAGCCACCAAGAGGGCCCTGGAAGTGGCCGCCCGGGAAGCCACCAAAGGAAGTTCAAAAGAGAATAAGCTGGATGCCGGCGACATTGCCCCGGCAGCCATCACCATCATGAATGCCATCACCGAAAAGGCCGACACACGCAACTGGCAAACCCTGCCCCATTCGATCTACTATGCCAGGATAAACCTTCCGGCAGGAAAACAACAGCTCAGCCTGAAGACCACAGGGCCCGGGGCCGCCCGCAGCCATGAACTCGAAGTGGAGATCAGGAAAAACCAGACTACCTTCTTCGTGCTTCAGAGCCTCGAATCGAAACTGCCCGCCAATTGACGGGATGATCAACAGCATATTGCCGGTTTTTTTTCAGGATCGGCAATCCTCCACATTAATTCACTGACCATTAGCATGGCCGAATTGAATAATTGCCGGTTTTTTCCTAATTTTGCAAATTCTTAGTCCACAACATCGTATATTATGGAAAAAACAAGGGTATTATTTGTGGCCCAGGAAATCCTTCCTTACCTGGATGAATCACCCATGGCAAAGATCGGCCGCCATCTCCCACAGGGCATACAGGAAAGGGGGAAAGAGATCCGCACCTTCATGCCCCGCTACGGCAACATCAACGAAAGAAGGAACCAGCTTCACGAGGTCATCAGGCTTTCGGGCATGAACCTGATCATCGACGACACCGACCACCCCCTGATCATCAAGGTGGCCTCCATACAGCAGGCCAGGATGCAGATCTACTTCATCGACAACGAAGACTATTTCCACCGTAAATACACCCTGAAAGACAAAAGCGGAAAATATTTCGACGATAACGACGAACGGGCCATCTTCTTCTCAAGGGGTGTGCTCGAGACCGTGAAAAAACTTGGCTGGGGACCCGATATCGTGCATTGCCACGGATGGTTCACCTCCCTCCTGCCCGTTTACCTGAAAAAAGCGTATCGCCTGAACCCCCTGTTCACGGATGCCAAAATGGTGCTCTCAATTTACGATGATGCATATGAAGGGGTGCTGGGCAATGCCCTGGCAGAAAAAATGAAGGTGGAGGGGATGACAAACAAGGATCTTGCACACTATAAGAACCCCGACTACGTTAACCTCATGAAAGCAGCCATCGAAGACGCGGATGCCGTGATCATCGGCAGCGAGAAGATCCATCCCGGGATCGCCAGCCACCTGAAAACGGTTAAGAAGCCGGTGCTGAAATACCAGGATGAAAGCGCATATATCGATGCCTATTCGGATTTCTACGATGAACTGCTCAAAGGCTGATCAATACGCCTGTAACATACATTGCTGACCATAACTCCCGCAATTTGAAAACAACAAGATCGTATACGGGCATAGTGACCTTCCTCCTGGTGGCTTTGCTGATGGCTTCGTGTAACAAGAAGCCCGAGCAGGTGGGTCTCGACCTGCAACCCACCAGTGTAAGGCTCTCGGTAGTGTTCGACAATTCGGCCGGGCTGCTGTCACATTCGCTCCGCGAAGACTCCGTCCGTACCGACGTGAACGTGGTCAAGACGGCCATGCTGGGAAGCATGCTCGATCCCGTTTTCGGGAAGACCACGGCAGAGATCTATTCCCAGTTCAGGCTTTCGGAGAACGGGCATGATTTCGGCGATGCCCCCGTCATCGACAGCCTGGTGCTGTCGCTCTCCTATTCGGGTTTTTACGGCGACACCATGACCAGCCAGACCATCAGGGTATTTGAGCTCGATCAGGACCTCGATCCCGACTCGGCATATTATTCCAACCAGACGGTGAGTGATTACGGGGTTGAACTGGCTTCCATGACTTTCGTACCGGCCCCTACTGACAGCGTGACGGTGGGAGGGGATGCTGAAACGCCTCAATTGCGGATCAGGCTGTCCGACGACTTTGCCCAGAAAATCGTGGATGCGGATGGGACGGTTTTCGAAGACAATGAAAACTGGCTCGAATTCATGAAGGGGCTGAGGATCACCACCGATCCGGTGTCCTCCTCCGGGGGGATCATGCTTTTCGATATGCTGGCCTCCAACACCGCCCTCACGATCTACTACCGCACGGAGGATTCGCAGGACACCCTGCTGTTCACCTTCCTCAGCAACAGCAACTGTGCGCGGTTTACCGCTTTCGACCATAACAACTACCTTGAGGCCTCGCCGGAGTTCAGGGCACAGACTATCGACGGCGACACTTCGCTCGGTGAAAACCTCTTCTACCTGCAGAGCATGGGCGGCGTGAAGGCCCAGATCAGGCTTCCCGACATCAGGGATTTCCTGGATAAGGATACGGTGGCCATCAACGAGGCCCGGCTGATCTTCAACATCTACGACGACGGCACTGAGCTGGAGGCCCCGCCCCAGCTCGGCCTGGCCATGATCGATGAAGACGGCGACTACGTTCCCCTGCCCGACGCCGGTGAATCGGCCACCTATTACGGCGGATACCTCAACGATGCCGGTACGCAGTATTTCTTCCGCATCTCCAGGCATGTGCAGCAGGTGCTCAACGGCGATACGCCCAACTACCCGCTGGCCCTGCTCATCACCGGTGCCTCCTTCAGGGCCAACAGGGTGATCCTCCATGGCCCCGACTCGCTGGTGAACGGCGACCGGCGCATGGTGTTGAACGTGATCTATACCAGCCTGAGCCAGTAACACCGAAATCTCTTTCGTTGCGGCTTTTCACCAAGCATTAATCTGATTATATTTGCAGATTGAAATATTAAATCCACTTGCCCATGTGCGGAATTGTTGGCTATATAGGTCCGAGGGATGCCCACCCCATCCTGATCAAAGGTTTGAAGCGGCTCGAATACAGGGGCTACGACAGTGCGGGCATCGCCCTGCTCAACGATAACCTCAACGTTTACAAGTGCCGCGGGAAGGTGGCCGAACTTGAAAGTTTCATCTCCGACAAGGATTTGAGCGGTACCCTGGGCATGGCCCATACCCGCTGGGCCACGCATGGTGAACCCAACGACGTGAATGCCCACCCGCACTATTCCCAGTCGGAGAACCTGGCCATCATCCATAACGGCATCATCGAGAACTACCAGACCCTCAAGGAAGAGCTGATCAACCGGGGGCACGGCTTCTCCAGCGACACCGACACGGAAGTGCTGATCCAGCTCGTGGAGGACATCCTCGACAACGAGCAGGTCGACCTGGAGGCGGCCATCCGCATCGCTCTCAGCCAGGTGGTGGGTGCCTATGCCATCGTGATCATCTCCCGGAACGACCCCGACACCCTCTACGCCGCCCGCAAGGGTTCGCCCCTGGTGCTCGGCATCGGTAAAGATGAATTTTTCCTGGCATCCGATGCCACCCCCATCGTGGAATATACCAAGAACGTAGTTTACCTCAACGATGAGGAGGTGGCCATTATCCACCGCAACGGTGACTTCCGCATCAAGACCATCCGGAACCAGGAGCAGACCCCTTACATCCAGAAGCTGGAGCTGAACCTCAGCGCCATCGAGAAGGGCGGGTTCGATCATTTCATGCTCAAGGAGATCTACGAGCAGCCGAGGTCGATACAGGACAGCTTCCGCGGCAGGCTGCGCCCCAACGGCGAGATCGTGCTGGGCGGCATCCTCGATTACGAGCAAAAGATCTTCAATGCACGCAGGATCATCATCGTGGCCTGTGGCACCTCATGGCATGCCGGGCTGGTGGGCGAATACCTGATCGAAGACATTGCCCGTATCCCCGTAGAGGTAGAATATGCGTCGGAATTCCGCTACCGCAACCCCATCATCACCGAAGACGATGTGGTGATCGCCATCTCGCAGTCGGGCGAAACGGCCGATACCCTGGCAGCCATCGAGCTGGCCAGGTCGAAGGGCGCCACCATCCTGGGGATCTGCAACGTGGTAGGCTCATCCATCGCCAGGGCCACCCATGCCGGGGTGTATACCCATGCCGGTCCGGAGATCGGGGTGGCCTCCACCAAGGCCTTCACCGCCCAGGTGACCATCCTCATGCTGCTGGCACTGCGCATTGCCCGGCAAAAGGGCAAGATCCCTCAATCGAAATTCCACCAGTATTTCCACGAGATCGAGCTCATCCCCTCGAAGATCGAGAAGACCCTCAAGGTGAACGACTATATCAGGGAGATCGCGAAGAAATACATCCATGCCCGCAACTTCCTCTACCTGGGCCGGGGTTATAATTTCCCGGTTGCACTGGAAGGTGCACTGAAGCTAAAGGAGATTTCCTACATTCATGCCGAAGGCTACCCGGCCGCTGAGATGAAACACGGGCCCATCGCCCTCATCGACGAGGAGATGCCGGTGGTGTTCATTGCCCCGAACACGGGCACCTACGAAAAGGTGATCACCAACATCCAGGAGGTGAAGGCGCGCAAGGGAAAGATCATCGCCATCGTTACCGAAGGCGACACCGTGGTGCGTGACCTGGCCGATTACGTGATCGAGATCCCCGCCACAGAAGAGCTGCTCACCCCGCTGCTGGCCACCATCCCGCTGCAGCTGCTGTCGTACCACATCGCCGTCATGCGCGGCTGCAACGTGGACCAGCCCAGGAACCTTGCGAAATCGGTGACGGTGGAGTAAGAAAATCGTTCAATACACTACAAGAGAGGTACCATGTTTTACGTATTACGTATTACGTACTACGTATTACGATCCCGCAGCCAGTAGCCAGTATCCAGTATCCGGCATCCAATATCCTTCTCAAAACCTCCCCTCGACCGCTTTCCAGTCGACGAGGTTCCAGAAATCCTCGATATATTTCGGGCGGGCGTTCTGACGGTCGAGGTAATAGGCGTGTTCCCACACGTCGCAGGTGAGCAGGGGTGTGAGGCCCTCGCGCAGCGGACAGCCGGCATTGCTCGTTTGCACGATCTCGAGGTTGCCATAGGCATCCTCCACCAGCCAGGCCCAGCCCGACCCGAAGAGGGTGGCCGCGGCCTTTGAGAATTCTTCTTTGAACTTTTCGAAGGAACCGAAGAACTCCTTGATGGCGTCGGCCAGCTTGCCTTCGGGTTCGCCGCCCCCGTCGGGGCTCATGCAGTTCCAGTAAAAAGTGTGGTTCCACACCTGGGCGCCATTGTTGAAAATGCCGCCCTCGGCCTTCTGTATGATCTCCTCCAGGCTCGCATTCTCGAATCGGGTGCCAGGAACGAGCTTGTTCAGGTTGTCGACATAAGCTTTATGATGCTTACCGTAATGGTATTCCAATGTCAGTTTAGAAATGTAAGGTTCCAGCGCATCCATTGGATACGGCAGTTCGGGTAACGTGAAAGACATGGTCAAATAGTTTTTTGGGTTAATATAAGCATAAAGATAAGCAATTTAAAATAAAGCTGTTGCTTAAAACGGAACGGGATCAGATAAACATCCCCTGCCCTAACGATCTTCTTCCTGCAGGTATTCCATCGTCCTCTGGAAAGTTTCATCGATACGGTTGTACACCGGGTAGAAGCCGGCATCGTCGTAAAGGTTCCTGGCGATGAAGGCCTTCATCAGTGTTTTGATCCTGCTTTCCGACAGCCTGATGCCTTCGGCATCCCTTGCGATCCCCATCTCTTCGGTATAGTCCGTGAACTCGTTGAAGAGGGCATTGCTGATCCTGAACCTGCGGTCGAATTCGTCGAACGATCCGTAAGAGCCCAGCTCCTGGCGGTGGGTGTCGGTATACCGGAAGGCAAAGCGGAAGATCAGGCCCTTGTCGAGCAGGCTGCTGTAATATTCGTGGTAATCCTCCGCATTATAAGGTACGTAGATGTCGGGCATGATGCCCCCGCCGCCATATACGGTCCTGCCGCCCGGGGTAATGTATTTCAGCGAGTCGTCGAAGTGGATGCTGTCGGCATGCTGGATCTCCCCGTTGTGGAAGCGCTCGTAGAAATCAATATAATAATCTTCCTTGCCTTTGTCGTAGGGTCGCTGGATACACCTGCCGGTGGGCGTATAGTAGCGGGCGATGGTGAGCCTCACGGCGGATCCGTCGGGCATGTTGAGCTGTTCCTGCACCAGGCCCTTGCCGAACGACCTCCTGCCGATGATCATGCCCCGGTCGTTGTCCTGCACGGCGCCGGCAACGATCTCGCTGGCCGAGGCCGAGCCCTCGTTGATCAGCACAACCAGCCGGTCTTCCTCGAACATTCCTTTCCTTGTGGCATAGGCGTAGCTGCGTGGCCGGTTCTTCCCTTCGGTGTAGACGATCAGTTGTCCGTCGGCAAGGAATTCATCAGCCATCTGTGTAGCGGCCTGCAGGTATCCCCCGGTATTGCCCCTCAGGTCGAGGATAAGGCTGTTCATGCCCTTGCCAAGGAGCGTTCGGAGGGCAGCAGAGAACTCTTCGTAGGTGGTGGCCGAGAACTTGCTCACCTTGATATAGCCTGTGCTGTCGTTCGCCATATAGGCCACATCGACACTGTAAGTCGGGATCACATCGCGGATGATGCTGAAGTCGAGCAGGCCGGTAATGCCCTTGCGGTATACGCTGATGCTGACAGTGGTGCCCCTCGGGCCCTTCAGCATGCCGATGGCGTCCTCATTGGTGATGCCCACGCCGGCCACGAGGCTGTCGCCGACCTTCACGATGCGGTCGCCGGCCAGCAGGCCCACCTTCTCCGAAGGTCCGCCGGCGATGGTCTGGATCACCGTTATGGTGTCGCTCTCTATCCTGAATTGTATGCCGATACCTTCGAAGTTACCCATCAGTTCCTCATTCACCTCGGGCAGCATGTTCGGCGGGATGTACTGGCTGTGCGGGTCAAGGTTGTCGAGCATGCCGAGAATAGCTTCGTCGGTGAGCTCCTCTTTCGAAACGGAATCAACATAGTTGCCAACGATATACCCGATCAGGTCGGTTACCTTGTTATACCGCTCGGCCGGGGCGGAGAACATGCCACCCTGCGCATCGGAACCGGGATCCAGCCTGATGCCGGCCCACATCCCGAGCAGCAGCACCAGCGCGAACGTGATGGGGAGATAAACCCTGAAATCCCAATGCCTGAAACGCTTCATAAGAATAAACGATATTGATAAACTTCTGCAAAGCTACAAAATAGCACAAAACAAACCCCTGATGAACAGGAGGAATTATCGGCAGTGGCCGGGCTGCGCAATAATGACTCAGGGACGATGAGCTTTTAAAAGTGACTAAAGTGAACTAAGGTGAGCTAAAGTGACTAAAGTTAGTGGAACTGCCTTTTAATGAGCGAAATGAAAAGGCATAGTCTAAAAAATCCCGAGAGCCAGATGGTTTCAGTGCCTCAGTGTTTCATTAGTGAGACTGCCTTTTTATGAGCGTAGCGAAATGAAAAGGCCCAGTCGAACTAATCCCGAGAACTCGGGAGTGCTTCAGTGTTTCAT
>JAXGTH010000095.1:0-10483 GCA_040775045.1 Bacteroidales bacterium | reverse complement strand
GCAATTTTTTATCCAGGGCCAGCAAATCGGTCAGCTCTGTGAGGGCCCCTTCCATATCCTCATAGCGGAATATCCTGTCGACAGCCACCTTGCCGTCGATCATATATGCCTTGGACCCATGCAGGTCATCACCATGGTCATGTCTGAGGTAATCCATGATGTCCCTGAACTTTTCATTCCTGTTGCGGTGAAAATAGTGTGAGATCACTTTATCCCAGGGATTCCTTTCGAAACAAAACTTGAAATAGCCGTTCCATACGTCCCCCGGCAGGCAGGCTTTGATCTCTCCGGCGGTCATATGGTTGTAAAAGTGCTTTCTTTTTCTGCCGGCAATCAGTTTTTTCCAGTCTTGCTGCCTGTAATACCGGAAGGGGATGAGGGTGTTCTGCGGTCCGCGGAACCCCATTTCACGGCGAACCTTTTCATCCTCTTCCGATATGGGGGTGATCACGTCCTGATCCCCGCAGATGCCGGACAATGCGATTTCCATCGAGGTGCCTGCGGTCTTTCGCAGCTTGATAAAGATGAACCTGTGCCGGTGCGAGATGATCATAAGGTTTTTTGCTGTCAGAGTTTGGATACGTGGTGCAGGTATTTCTCCATATGTCCCCAGTTGATGTATTGTGGCTGTTCTTTCCACCTCCTTTCCAGCAGGTCGACGTACTGGCTGACCATATGCCGTGACCTGTCCTCACGCTCCATCCCGTCATTCCCGGGATCGAGCGGGTTGCAGAGTTCAATGCTGACCCGGTGCCTGTCCGCCAGCGTGATGAAGATCGGGAGGACACTGGCACCGGTGCTCAGGGCAAGCTCTGCATAACTTGGCCTGAATCCCCTGACTTTGTTGATAAACGGGAATGAGATACCCGATTTTCCGTGGTATCCGTCGCCAAGGAGGTGGATGATGCCCCCGTCATTGAGGGTTCGCTTGGCATTCATCATCAGCTTAAAAAGTTCGGCATCGGAAAAATTGTCGAAGACCAGTGTTTTGCTTTCAATACGGGGGTTGATGCCCGTAAACTTTTCGGAATCTGCCCCCAGGGCCCCTACAACGGTATGGAAATCGGTATATCCTATCCTGGGGAAGGCCGAAATGGCCACCTCGGTAATGCCGAAATGGCTGCTGAGGATGATCACGCCCTTGCCGGAGTCATAACATTTTTTGAAAACGTCAAGGTTCTTAAAGCGTACATATTTTCTGAATTTCCTGTCGCTGAGATGGGAAACGGCCATGACCCGCCATTTCTTGAGCGAAAAAACGTTGATCATTTCCCGGATCAGTTCCGGGCTGCTCTGCCTGATACCGGTTTCCTGCAGAAAGGTCTCGATCAGGTGGACCTTTCGCCTGAAATAGGTTTCCCTGGCATACTTTGTCCCACTGAACCACCAGATCAGGTGTGACCCGAGACGGTAAGGTATCCTTCTGCCACCTGCAGGGGAGACGAAGTATGCTTTTACACGATCGACGGTCTTCTTTTTCTTCATGTTTCAGTTTGCTTTCTGATGCCTCGTGATGATCGACGCAAGTTCTTCGATTGTGGGATTTGCAACAAAACTGTTCAGGTCGAGCTTCATCTTGAAATGTTTTTCAATCGTATCGAAGGCAACAAAGAGTTTGAGTGAGTCATAGCCTGCCCGGAGAATGTTCTCATCGGTTCCTATCGGGTGGGTTTCAAGATGTTTTTCGAAGATGGCGGTCAACTGCGCTTCAACAGGGTTAGCGGCTTGCTTCACTTTGTCCTGAGCTTCGTTCATCTGTTCCCATTCCGGATCAGGAAGGGAACGGTAGTCGGTCTTGCCTGTTATGGTTGATGGAAGGGAATCAAGGCTCACCAGGAAACGGGGGATCATGTAGTCGGGCAGCCTCCTGACGAGGGAGTTCCTGACTTCCTCCAGCTTTACTTCCTTACCCGGCCCGCCGACAAAATAACCTACCAGTACCTTATTGCCCGTAGGGTCCTCCTTGAGTGCAACAGCCACCTCCTGAATATTGGCATTGGCCAGCAGGGTGTTCTCGATCTCGCCGAGGTCGACACGTTGTCCGCGGATTTTCACCATGGCGTCCTTCCGTCCGACATGAACAACCGATCCGTCGGCATGCCTGAAAGCCAGGTCCCGGCTGCTGAAAACAGTGATCTCCCCATCTTTCCTGTAATCCTGCATCGTCAGTTCAGGATTGTTCCAGTAACCCAGGGCCGTGTATCGGCTGGTTATGGACATTTCGCCAATCTCACCGGTCTTACACACATTCCCGTTACCATCCATGATATCAATTTGCATTCCATCAACAGGGAAGCCAATCGGGATGATGTTCTGTTTAAGGATCGTTTCCTGCCTGATCCTGTATGCACAGGCAAGGAACAGTTCAGTGCTGGCATAGATGTTGATGATCTCTGTATTCTTCCTTAAAAAAGGCCGGATCTGCTTTATATCGCTGAAATAAAGGGTTTCACCTCCTATCAGCAGGGTTCGCAGTTTCCTGAACTTGAATCCCTCTTTAAGGGTGGACCTGAAATGTCGCAGTACCGAAGGGATCATCAGGCAGATGGTGACCCCTTTTTCCTGGAAAAAGTCATCGAGGCCGGGGAAACCTCTTTTCTTAAGGTCGTACATGACCAGGGTACCCCCGTTCAGCAGGATCCCCAGCGAGGGCATGGCGTGGGCCGAAAAGCCAAGGGAAAAGTAATAGGCAAAGGTGTCGGCAGGGGTTATGTTGAGGTATTCCGTAAACCGCTTAACGAAATGCATCTGGTTCCTGTGACTGGAATACACGCCCTTGGGATCAGCCGTTGAGCCCGAGGTGTAAAGGATATGGATCACATCATCGGGCTTCGGTTTCACGGCAGGGTTACCCGGATCACCGGAAAGATCAGGCTCGTCAAAGTTGATGATCCGGGAAGCTCCTGCGAGGGCCCTCACCTGTCCTTGGTTTTCGTAATCGGTGATGATGGCCGAAGCGCCGGAATCCTTAAGTGTGTATGCAATACGATGTGCGGGCCATGCGGTGTCGATCGGCACATAGGCAAAACCAGCCTTCAGGATGCCCATGATCGCAATGAATTGCTTTTTCCCATACGAAAGGAAGACAGCCACCTGTCGCTGTGGTGCCGGTTTATCCGAGAGTTTCATGGCCAGGATGTTGGCCATCCTGTTTAATTCGCTGTAAGTGAGCGTGCCTTCATGGTCGCTGATGGCCTGGTGGTCCGGAAACTTTCCGGCAATAAGTTCAAAGCGCTCGCTGATGCTTTGTTCAATGGTTTCGAAAGGAATATTGATGCTGTCTTTCATTCTTAGGATGTGTTTTTCCAGGCGCTTGTCAGCGGCAAATGCAAAGTTATTTTTTTATTCTACATCCCGACAGGCCCGGATTTTTATCCCTGTTCGGCACCATCGATGATCTTTCGATAGGCCCTGAGCATTTCCAGCGTGCTCCGGTGGGTCGAGAAGTTCAGGGATTGACGGAATGCCTTTCTGCCAAGCGCTTCGCGAAGCGGAACGTCAAAGTATATTTGTTCATACTTCCTGCAGATGTCAGCCGGGTCCCGGGGATCAGCGCCAAGCCCGCCATCACCTGCCACCTCCGGCATGGAGCTGTTGTTGCCGTATATCACAGGTGTCCCGCAGCGCATGGCTTCCAGGATGGGCAGGCCAAAACCTTCGTAGAAAGATACATAGCTCAATGCCAGTGCTTCTGAATAAAGCGCCGGCAGATCTTTATCATCGACGAATCCCGTGAAGTGGATCAGGCTGCTGTACCCGACGAATTTTTTCATTTTCCAGCCCTGCTTTCCTGCAATGACCAGCGCAAGGTTGAGACCTTCATGCTTTTTATGCATCATCTGGAAGGCCTGTATCGAATGGTGCAGGTTCTTGCGGGGCTCGATGGTCGACAGCAGGAGGATGAACGGCATATCGCTGCGGATGCCGTATTTTTCCCTTACCTGCATTCGTTCCATGCTGTTCACACGGTAGACGAATTTTTTTTCTTCCACCGACTCATACACGAGGTGATGATGATCGGCAGGGATCCTGAGGTATCTTTCGGCATCACTGCGCGTGGAAACGGAAACACTGATCACATGTGCGTTTTTCTTTTCGATCAGCCGGAGCCCCTGTTCGGCATTCTGGCGATTGATGCGGGTGTGAAAGCGGGGAAACAGCTTGTGGGTGAAATCGTGGATGGTGAAGACCAGCGGCACCCTGGTATACTTGAATTGCCGGAAATGCTGCTGCAACGGTACATGCACCAGGTCGTAGGAGGAGATCCTGCGGGTGATGCTCCTGACCTCGAGGTCTTGCCGGTACCTGGTGTAAAGGGTGAAGATCATGCGGGGTAGAAAAAGGATGGCAGTCTTAACCCAGTATAGCAGGGTCAGGATGGATTTCTTGAAGAGGTCGTATGCACGGTGAAAAACATAGATGTTGTTCCTTACCAGCCATTTGATCCAGCTTTCGGGAATCAATCCAAGCAGGCCGGACTCCAGCCGTCCGAAAAGATCTTTTTTTGCAGTGATTACTGTCTTCGGATGTTCGTTGCCTCCATCGAAGCTATTACCGGAACGCGATACATAATCCTGGAGGGCGATGATATCCTTGTTGATCAGCAGGTCGAATTGCCACATGCCCGAGGGGTTGAACGCAAGAGGGGAGAGGCCTTCCACGAGGGTCGAAATGTATCTTTTAACCCCGTCGTTATCATGTGTATCGAGCTTGGCCGCCTCGATCAGCACCCTGTACTTTCTCCCTGAGGGTTCCGGGAGCCTGTAACCGAGTTTTTGATAGAAATGATGATCCAGTTCCGTATCGGGCGCAACGATATCCCCTTCCCTGGTGTAGCCCAGCCTGAGCATGGTCTCACCGTGATAGGTCCAGAAGATGTCGTGCAGGTCCTCCGGCATTTCTTCTCTCCAGCCTCCCGACCGTCCTTTCCTGAAAGCCTTATCAGCCAGTTCCCGCGATTGCGCTTCTGAATAACCCCAGCTTTTACGGGCCCCATAGGCGGCCTGGCCGCTTTTCAGTGTTCCGAAGTCCGGTATCCTGTTGCGGTCAGGAACGGGCATGTCCATGATACCACGAATTCGTTCGGCCTGCCCGACAGGATCCGCAATCAGGTCTTCGTACCTGATGATGATATCGGCCCTGCCGGCCCATGCCTCCACATTATGTGACCAGCCTCCGAAGAAGGTGCCCTTTTCGGCAAAAATGGCAGCCCTGAGGTTTTCCCTGAGATCGGACCCCGGGCTGACGATATCACTGCGCTGATGGGCCATGGATAGCAGGGCATCCCTGCCGTCCCTGACAATGTATACGGCCCTGATGCTGCTGTCGGCAGGATCGAGCTGTTCGGGGAGCAGATGGGTTTTGACGAAAGGATGGTCAAAATAGTTCTTGTCGAGGGGATGACCTTCTTCCCGGTGAAATTCAGATGAACTCAAACCGTAAACCTCGTAGAGGATGTTCCTCATGAGGGTGTTGCCGGATCGGGGATAGGAGGCCAGCCAGATCATTTTCCTTTGTTTATCCTTTCAGCCCTGATCTCCAGGGCCCTTTGATAGAGTTCGCAATCTTTGCCGTTGAGCGACCTGATGAATTCGATGGTTTCCTTATCCACATCGGGTCTGTTGCCGGTAATGTTCTGCTTTAGTATGGCATATTCCTTCCACCCGAGCATGGAGGCCAGGGCTGCCAGGTCCTCTTCGTAATGCTCCACGATCCCGGTAAAGAACAAGGCTGAGAGGTCGGCCCCGTCAAGGAATTTGCTCATCCGGTTGCGGTTGGCTTCCGTGGAGGCATATTCCCTCAGCGTCTTCTGCATCTTGGCCAGGATATTCAGTCCTTTCTTTTCTTCGTCCAGTTCCTCGCGCAGGATCTTTTCCAGGTAGAAATAATTGGATATCACCCGTTCCACGGGATGCCGCAGCCAGGTAATCACGGGAACACCTTCGGGCAGCCTCACCGTTTTTATCAGTTCACTGTACTGGAAATGCCCGTGTATCACACTGATCCCATCATCGATCTTTCGGCCGTTGAATGCTTCATTGTTGATGAAGATCCTCTGGTTGATGTCGAACCTCACCACATGATCGTCGCCATACACTTCTTTCAGGATATTTCGGAAAGAAGTACCGGCCGTCTTTGGGATGTGCAGCGATACCAGCTTTAGCTGAGGCGCCCTGATGCGCGGTTTTTTGTGGAAGATACTCATTGGATGCCCCTCATTTTCTTGATTTTTTCATAAAGGATCATGTCTTCAGCGTTCAGGGCGGCAATGTCATTGCGCATGGAATCGTCGATGTCGGGGTACTGCGTTGCGCAGTCGTTGTTAAACTTGAATGAAGCAAGCACATTGATGTGCGGTACCTCTTCCATTTCCGGCCATCCCATCATCAGGCACAGGGCCCTGAGGTCTTCTTCAAACCTTTCGGTGATCCCGATAAAGAAGAAATCTTCGGGCTGCATGCCATCCAGGATCATGCTCATCCTGTTCTGCCGCTTCGGCTGGGAGGCATACTCGTGAAGGGTCATGTCTGCCTTCGCCCTTTGTCTCTCCTTCACATCGCCTTCCCTGATCCTTTTCATGAAATAATAGTAGTTGGATATGACCCGCTCAACCGGGTCCCTCACCCAGGTTACGACCCTAGGCCCGTCACTTTCTATGATATGCCTGACCTGTTTTATCGTCAGGTGCCCGTGAATGCCCCTGATGCCTTCGGGAAGCGTGATGATCCCGGCGGCCTTCCTGTTCCCTTTCAGGAAAAAATGCTCCTTTTCGTAGCGCCGGTCGAGCGAATCTCCGTAAACCTGCCGCAACACGGCATGGAATGATCTCCCACCCGTTTTCGGGATATGGATGGAAATAAATTCCACCTTTACTTTTCCGCTATTCCCGTTGCTGATCAGTTTCATGGTCGTTTTCTCAGTGCAATGGCTTCCCGGTACAGTTCAATATCCTCATTGTTCAATGCAGCGATCTCATCCCTCATGGCCGGGGTGATGTCGTCAGGTTTCGTTGTACAATCATTATCTGCCTTGAATTCGCTTCCATCCTTGGCATGGGGCAGGATGAGGTAGGGCGACCACAGCATCTCATGTTTCAGGATCTCGAAATCCTCATCTATGGTTTCGTAGAAACCAATGAAGAACAGCTCTTCCAGCCTGCAGCCTTCGAGCTGGAAAGATGCGATGTTACGGCTTTCTTCAAGCGAAGCATATTCCATGAGGCTGTAATCGATCCTGTCCATCTTCCTTTCTTCCGCCTTTCCCATCCTGATGCGGTACATGGAATGGTAATAGTTGGAGATTACCCGGTCGACAGGATCCCTCATCCAGGTGATGATCCGGGCTTCTTCCCTGTTGATGACCAGGTCGAGCTGGGCCACCCGCAGGTGGCCATGGATGACCAGTGTCTGTGCCGGTATCTCTTCAGGCCTGACCATGTCCTTTCGGGCTTCTCCCATGAGGTTCAGGGTGTTGAGCCTTAACACGTGGTCACGGGAATAAACCTTTTTCAGCACACGAAAGAGTGAGCTTCCTCCGGTCTTTGGAATATGCACAGATACGAGATCGATCATTTATAATGGGTTTAAGGTTCCGTCTTTCTGGTATCCCATCAGGAGCATCACATCTCCGTATTTTTCCCAGAAGGTTTCCTGTATGTCGGTTGGCATTTCCTGTTTCCAGGTCCCGGACTTTCCGCTCCTGAAAAATTTACTGTTGAATTCATCCTGTTCCCGCTTTGAGAGTTTGTCGCGGTTCTTTCCCCCGAAATGCGATCCGCCGGCCCGTTGTGTCTCAAAGGTCGGGATTTTCGACAGGTCTGGTTCAGCAAGGTTGAGGTGGTCACGTATCCTGAGGATCTCGCGCCCGGGGTCCTCAACGAGCATCTCAAAATAAATGAGCAGGGGATCCTCCTGCAACCAGGCCGAAACATTCTTTCCCCAGCCCCCGAAGAAGGATCCTCCCGCCGCCCTGATCGAATCCCGGAGGTTCCCCTGGAAGTCGCTGCCGGGAGCGATGATGTCTTTCCTGTGATGGGCCATGGATACCAGGGCATCGCGCCCGTCGCGGACCAGGTAAATGATCTTTGCCCCAGGGGCGCACTTCGGAAGGATACGGTCAGGCATATCGTGTGTCTTGATCACACGCTGACCGAGGCGGGTTTCAAGATCATGAAGTTTCTTCAGCCTTCCCGGAGGCAGGGTCCTGATGGAACGCAGCCGGTCAAGCCGCTGGTATTTTTTCAGGGCTTTGTGATATACATCGATATTGTTCCACGAATAAACGCCGAATACATCCATGAGGATATTCCTCAGGAAAGTATTCCCCGAACGGGGAAAGGAGGCAAGCACCACTTCCGGTTTATTGTTCAAGGTCTTCTTCATAACCGTCCTGGAACCTGAGTTTGTTCACGTTGATGGTCCGCTTGTAGATGGCGAAAATCTCATCGGCCTGGCCGATGCCCAGGCAATTGCCCTCGTGGAGCAGCAGCACCCTGTCGGCATAATGCTTGATCGTGCTGAGGTTGTGACTCACATGCACAATGGTCCTTCCTTTAACGAATGATTCGGCAAACACCTCATCCGACCTGGCCCTGAACCTTTCATCGCCCACGCCGCCAAAGAATTCATCCATCAGGAAGATATCGGCTTTCGCATGGACGGCGACCGCAAAGGCAAGCCTTGTGCGCATGCCCCTGGAATAATACTTGATCTTGGTATTGACGAACTTCTGCAGTTCAGCGAACTCAATGATCTTATCGAAATTTTCCCTGATCTCTTTTACCCCGAGGCCCATCACCGATCCGTTGAGGAAGATGTTCTCCCTGGCCGTGAGTTCATTATTGAAACCCAGGCCCAGGCTCAGGCGGATGAAATTCCCGAATATCTCCGCCTTCCCACCCTTGTCGGGACGATAAACCCCGGTCATCAGGTGTATGAGGGTCGACTTGCCGCTGCCATTGGCACCCACAATACCAAGGAATTCTCCCTTTTTAACTTCCAGGTTGATATCCTTCACGGCTTCGATCTCCCGCCTGTTCTTCCCGCTGATGAAAGCCGCCGATTTTTGCAGTAGGTTCCCCCGGGGCTTGTCCCTGATGGTAAAGGTCTTGCTCACATTCGTCAACCTTATGGCTATGTCGTCGTTCCTGCCCATTACGGTTTTTCTATGGCTTTGTGAAAGAACTTGTGAAAGATCAGCAACCCGATGCCAAGTACCACGAATGCATAAAGGTAATCGTATGCCGCGATGTACCAGTCGGGCTCCTTGCCGTACATGATCACATCCCTGGAATTGATGATGATGCCTGCCAGCGGGTTAAGGTACAGCAACTGGGGGATGATCTCAAAAACTTTCTGCTTGGCAAAGAATATCGGGTTGATCCAGAACATCAGCAGCAGGAACAGATCCCAGAGCTGGCTGATATCCTTCAGGTACACATTGATGGTCGAAAGGATGAGGGTTACACCCAGGGCAAGCACGATGAGGTTAAGGATGAAAATGGGATAATAGATGATGCGCCAGGAGAAAGGGATGTCCAAAACCATCATCATCACCATGAAGACGGCCAGGTTTACGATGAAACCGATCAGGCTGGTCAAAACCGACGCATAATAAACATCAAGCTTGTTGAAGCGGATGTTTTCGAAGAGGTAGCGCTTGTTCCGGATCACGGCGATGCCCTTTTTCGTGGCCTCCTGGAAATACATCCAGATGATGATCCCTGAAAAAATATACATCCCGTAGTTCGGGATATCCTTGGCAAAGACGTAAGAGAATACGATATAATAGATGAGGATGCGGATGAGCGGAAATACAAAAGCCCATACCATCCCAAGCATGTTGGTGCTGTACCTGAGCTTGAAGTCGGTCTTGGCCAGGAGCCAGATCCTTTCCGTACGCCTGTTTACAGGGAATGTAAAACTGAACCTTCCGATTTTTCCTGCCTCCATTTTTCGAATCATACTGACAGGCAAATATAATTATTTGGGAGGATAATTTTTTGATATATTTGATATGCCAAGTGCTTATACATGAATCCCATGAAACGGACGCCTGCCGGAAAGACTTTTCTCAGCCGTAAAAGGAATCTCGTGATCCCTTTATTACTGCTGGCTGCCGGTTACATTGCCTATTCGAACAGCTTCCATTGTTCCTTCCACTGGGATGATATCCCGGCCATTGTGGATAATGAGGCGGTAAGGAGCGGTGATGCCTTTGCGCAACTATCCACCTGGGCCGACATTAACTTCAGGCCGCTTTCCATGTTTACGTTTTTTTTAAACTGGCAGTCGGGAGGCAGTGTCGTTTGGCCGTTCCACCTCGTGAATTTTTTATTCCATATTGCTACTTCCATCCTGGTTTTTTATCTCACCAGGTATACCGTCCAGCTGGTGTTGCCCGACAACAGGCTCGAAAAGCGGCTGGTCACGGCAGCCGCTTTGTTCGCTGCCCTGCTTTTCCTGCTGCATCCCGTACAGACCAT
>JAXGTH010000094.1:0-10507 GCA_040775045.1 Bacteroidales bacterium | reverse complement strand
GTGAGACTGTGGGACTATGAGATTAAGTAAGCTATGATAGCTGTCAATGGCCTGAAAATTAAAACTCAAAAATTAAAACTCAAAACTTAAAACTCAAAACTTAAAACTCAAAACTTAAAACTCAAAACTCAAAACTCAAAACTTAAAACGCCATTGTCCACCATTCAGCGACAATATGATGCCATTGCATTGCTGTACGATCTTCTGGCCGAAGGCGACGACGGCATGCTGTATTTCCGCTTGCAAGCCGAAAGACTGCTGCGGGAGATCAAACGCGGCGCATCCGTGCTGGACTGTGCCTGCGGCACGGGTAACCATGCCATCTGGCTGGCAAAGCAGGGGTTCAGCGTCGACGCCTCCGATATCAGCGAAAGCATGCTCGACAGGGCCAGGCACAAAGCATTGGATCAAGGGCTCAATATAAGATGCTTCAGGAGCAGCTGGGAGGAGTTACCTCAGAAATCGGGCAGAACCTACGAACTCGTGCTCTGCCCGGGAAATTCCATTTCACACCTGCCCGACCTGTATTCGATCGGCAGGTCGGCCCGCTCGTTCCGGTCGGTCACATGCGAGGGTGGCCATTTTTACTTCGATATCCGCAACTGGGAGAAAACATTTGAGGAAGACAACCTGCATGAGGAGGAGTTCCGGGTTACCGACGGACATGTCAACTACCTTGTGCGCTATAGCTACCTGATCAATGGCTGGAACGTGAAAAGCAAAATGTTCGTCGATATCAGAAAGGAAAGGGCCCATAAGTCAAAGCGCTATGAATTCGACTTCTTCCCGGCAGGATATGATCAATACCGCAGTGCACTGCGCGACGCAGGCTTCAGGCATGTGGAAAGGGGCTTTTATCCGGGAAGGGATTATTATTTCGTGGTGGCAGGCTGATACAATGCCGGGTTATGTTATCAACAGATCCCTTTTCATAACAAAATTTTTTCCTCCTTGAAATAACATATCCGCAATGCTTACATTTGCATAAGCATGTTCCGAAAAATCCTTCACCGGCTCAAAAACAAGTATTTTTACACCCTCCTGATCTTTGGGGTGTGGATGCTTTTCTTCGACAACAACAGTTTTATTGCCCAGGTACGCCTTCACCGCACGCTAAGCGAGATGGAGCAGGAAAGCGAATATTATCGCACGGAGATCGAAAAAGACCGGCAGGCCACTTACGAGCTGAAAACCGACACCCTCACCCTTGAAAAGTTTGGCCGCGAAAAGTACCTCATGAAGCGAGATAATGAGGACATCTATCTCATCGTGGACCAGGAAGATTGATTTTTCCCTGACAAATATGCATATATTTGTATATTTACACCTGAATTGGAAGTGGATCCATGAAAATGCACTATCTGCATTACCCGATAATGGAAATACCATTTAGCTGTTTTCGATTGTTTCAGCTACATGCGTTGTATCAGGAGCAATAATTAACATCCTAACCCAAATTGTCATGACAGAAAGCACATATACCCAATCGGTACAGAATTGCGTAAAACGATGCAGGCGTGTTGCCCGTACGGCCCTGGCCATCGTAACGGTTTTCTGGATCCTTTTTGCGATTTTTAGCGGTGCTGACGGGCCCGGACTGAATACCGGTCCGGGAACCTTCAACGCCATCCTGCCCTGGCTGGTAATCGCCTTGTTATGGTTCGTAGCCTGGAAGTGGGAGATACCGGGAGGTTTACTTATCATCGCCTTCAGCATATTCATGGCAGTACGACTTGATATATTTTCCGGTAATTCAACAGAAGCACTGATGATCATCACCCCATTGGTGATGACAGGCTTCATGTTCATCTTTATCGGATTAAGGATACTGGCAGCAAAAAGAGCGGATGCTACGCGCTCGTCGGCATAGTTTTATCAGGCAAAGCCGTATATCTTGTATTCGTGCAGGAAGTTGCCTGCCTCGGTAAAAACATTGTCGAACCAGGTATCGATCCTGGCTGCGGTGACCGGATCATCACTCACGGGAAAAGGTATTTCGTGTGTATATGGATAGGGAAAGTCAAGGTAATTGACCCAGACCCCCGAACTGTCGAAAGCCTCGAAGATATGTTCGGCGGGGAATACCTTGTCGTCCTTTAAGGCGAAAACCAGCAAGCGGTCTCTGAAGGCAGAGAAGGTACGTTCGCGCAGGGCGCTGAAATAATCGGGCGACAGCATGGCCATGAAGGCCCTTGCAATATTCTTCACGTCGAGCACTTCCACGTAGCTTTTCAGGGTTTTGCGACGCCAGCTGCTTTCGTTCAGGTAATATGTCCGTAATTGTTCAAAGGCATGCTGGTCGAGGATGAATTTCGATATGCCGTTGATGTGGCTGAACACGCTGCCCCCGGCAAAAAGCACAACCCGCGAACGGTCGAAGATATGCCCGGGATTGGCGATCATCAGCACCTGTGTTAAAAAAGCTCCGATTGAGTACCCGAAAAAGTGGATCTCGGTACTTTCTTTAAATACGGGATGTTCACCGGAGCTTATATGATTTACCAAATTGAGGAGATCCATCACGCTTTGATATCCTGAAAGCGCAAAACGTTCCGGCATATTATCAAGCCGCTCACTGATGGCGGCATTCGCAAAACTTGCACATTCCTGTCCGTCGTAGCGACGGTTCCTGTCGCGGCTCAGCACCGACATCCCCCGCGGGTCGGCCCAGGCCTCCGGCATACGGTTCATATGGAAACTTATCGGGAAAAGCACGACCCCGTATCCCGTCCGCTCTACCAGTTCCCTGGCCCAGGGAAGATACTTGTCCCAGCTGCGTTCGTTCAACCCGTGCAGCAGGATGATGGCCCTGTCGACCGTCTTCACCCCCTCGGGCAGGAACACGGGATACCGGAACCTGTTGTTCTCAGGGATCTCACTGTCGGAGATACTGCTGAGTAAATCAAGCTCCTGTTTGGAAGCCTTGAGGTTTCCGGGCAGGTGCCTGCTGTAGCCTGAACTGAACGAATATGTTTTATAGGTAATGCCGCATTCCCTGATCGACGATTCCCGGGCATCGAGTGAGAAAGCTTCTTCCATTAATCTGTGATATTCCGTGTAACCCATGTCCTTCTGATATTTCTTTGAAGCAAAAATCGTCAAAAGCCTCATTATAAGTCAAATAATAGGGATATGAAGCAGGGCGGTGTGACTAAATCACGTAAGAAGGGGTGAAATTTGCCATTGAGGGGTGAAATTCTTCTTGCATAATTTCACATCCTTTGTATCACATGCATCGGTCAATTGTTTACCTTTGTTGTTTGACGTCCGGGTAAAGCCTTGTTTTTATGCAATTCTACGAAAAGACGATCCCCGAATACCTTACCCGCAAGGGAAACCTTATCAGGCTGGTGATCTTCACGGCTTTATTTGCCCTGGCTTTCATTAACATCTACGATCCCTTCGGTGTGGACTCGTATCTTGAACTCAGCGGGATCATGCTTTTCCTGTATTCGAGCTTCGTGATCCTTACGGGAATGCTGGTGGTGGTGGTCAGCCGGGTAGTGATGTTCCTATACAGCCGCAGGAGGACGCTTAATTACTGGCGGTATGTGCTCTGGGTTTTCATCGAGATCATGGTGATGGCATTCGTCTACTCCATCTATGTGAAATTCATCCTTGCCGACGACCGCGACTTCATGGAGATCTTCAGTGCAAGCATGAAAAACACATCACTTGTGCTCCTGCTGCCCTATACCATCCTGTGGCTCTATTTTGCCTGGCAGGACAAGACCGATAAGCTGCAGCAATTCGAAGACAAGGAATTGCCCGTGTCCAGGCCGGGCATGATCCCTTTCAGGGACGAAAAAGGAAGCCTGCGGCTATCGGTCCATGCCGGCGATCTGCTCTATATCGAAGCCGCCGACAATTACGTGACGGTTCACTACCTGCACCGCGACAAGCTGCAGAAATTCATGGTAAGGAATGCATTGAAAAATTATGAGCAACAGTTTCTTGGCAGCAACATCATCCGGTGCCACCGCTCGTATATGGTGAATCTCGACAAGGTGAAGGTGATCCGCAAGGAGAAGAACGGTCTGCACCTGGAGCTGGATTGCGATCCGCCCATGGCGCTGCTGGTCACTAAAACATATATCCACGGGGTGATGGAAGCTTTCGCCAGGATATCACCCCTGGATGCCTGACACCACATTTGCATGAAAACGAATGCCCTGATATTCATTCCCCTGCTTTTTACAATATTGGCATGGCAACCCATGACTGCCCAGCCTGTTCTGCAGCCCGGCTTCGACCCGCAGGAATATGCCCTCCTGCTCAGGCTTAAGGGAAGTGTTGCTGTTTCCGAAGATGGTCATCGCCAATATAACCTTGTATACCGTTCAGAGCCAGGCGGGCTCGACAACCGCTTCGATGTTTGGATCGGCAGCGATCATACCGGGATCATCGAGATCAGGGGATCCACCTCCACCACGGCTTCATGGCTCGAGAACTACTATGCCGGGATGGTTCCCGCCCGGGGAAGCATTGAAACACGGCAAAACGAGACCTTCCGCTACAAGCTTGCCGCACAACCCAATGCAGCTGTCCATGCCGGCTGGCTTACCGGCCTTGCCGCTATGGCCCCGGCCCTGATCGAAAAGATAAACGAATATTATGCCATCGGAATTGATGAATACATTATCATGGGCCACAGCCAGGGCGGTGCCATCGCTTTCCTGCTCGATTCATACCTTCATTACGATACGCTGGGCCTTGTTCCCGACGATATCGTTTTCAAGACTTATAACAGCGCGGCCCCCAAGCCGGGCAACCTTTACTATGCCTACGATTATGATTTTATCAACAGGGGCGGATGGGCCCTGCGGGTAGTGAATCCCGTAGACTGGGTGCCCGAAACACCCATCAGCGTTCAAACGGTCGATGATTTCAGCGAGATCAATCCTTTCAGGGACATGGCAACCTTCACCGGCAGTATGGCCTGGCTTGAAAAGGTCATCATCAGGTCGATATTCAGGAAAACCTGGCGTTCACTCGACAAAGCGCGCGACCGGCTGATGAAATATCTCGGGTTCAAACTTTTCAACTACGTTGAACAATACATGCCGGGCATGGTCGAACCGGAGTATTATAACTCGATGAACTACACCCCTGCCGGCCTGCCCGTGATCCTGCCCCCCAACGATGCTTATTTCAGGGAATATGTCCCTGCCGCACCCGATGATATTTTCAGGCACCACAGGGCGGAAGCATATCTTTTTCTTCTTGAGCAATCCCACCCGCAAAAGACATTCTAAAACCCGGGCCTAAGCCCGGCTGCGCCGGGAAATTCTAAATCCTAAGCCCGGCTGCGCCGGGAAATCCTAAATCCTAAACTCTAAATCCTAAACAAATTCAAAACTTAAAACTTAAAACTCAAAACTCAAAACTTATTAAACCTATCTCCTTATTTAATGTCAAACCTGCCGATGGGATTATACATCATACCCTATTATTGAAATAAATCAGTAATTTTGCCGGAACTGAAAATTTTCGGCACCCCGGGCCGTTAAAGAGATAACAAAAGCAATCATTTTGGAAAGATTCTATCACACCCTGAACATTGCCATCGATGCGGTGCTGGCCAACAAGTTCCGATCCATCCTCACGGCTTTGGGCATTATCTTTGGCGTTGCGGCGGTCATCGCCATGATGGCCATAGGCAACGGGGCCAGGCAGGAGATCCTGGAACAGATCAAGATGGTGGGTGTGAACAACATCCAGATCACCCCTATCCTCGACAACGCTGCCGCTTCGGGCGATGACGAGGAAGAAGGCAAGACCCTCACGGGCAAATATTCCCCGGGCCTGACCCTGAAGGATGCAGAGAGCATCAGGGATATCATTCCCACTGTTGTACGTGTCAGCCCCGAGGTAACCTACGAAACCTTCATCATCAAGGACGGGATCAGGAAGAAGGCCACCCTCAAGGGGGTAACCCCCGATTTTTTCCATGTGTATAACCTGCCCCTGGCCGAAGGAGAGATGTTCAACGATTTTCAGCTGGAAAACGGGAGCCCCGTATGCATCATCGGCCCGACCATCAAGTCGAGGTTCTTCCCTGCAGAGAACCCCCTTGGAAAATACATCAAGTGCGGCAACATCTGGCTCAAGGTGGTGGGCATACTGGAAAGCATGAAGATGGCGACAGGCACTTCCGAGGACCTGGGCATCAGCGACTACAACAACAACATTTATGCTCCCCTGCAAACGGTACTGCTCCGTTACAGGGACCGTTCGGTGATCGACAGGAGAGATATCCAGGGTGGCGGCGCCAGCGAGGTCGTGTTCTTTGGCGGAGCCATGATCTCCTCAACGTTTTCAAGCTCATCATCCACCGATGAAACCAATAAAAACCAGCTCGACAAGATCGTGGTGCAGGTTAACGACAGCGAGAACCTCAATGTCACCACAAGCCTTCTGGAACGCATGATGCTGAGGAGGCACTCGGAGATCGTCGATTTCGAGATCACGGTACCGGAACTGTTGCTCAAGCAGGAACAGCGGACCAAGGATATCTTCAACATCGTGCTGGGGGTAATTGCCAGCATCTCGCTCATCGTGGGAGGTATCGGCATCATGAATATCATGCTGGCTTCCGTGATGGAACGCATCAGGGAGATCGGCGTACGCCGCGCCACGGGAGCCACCAAGCGCGACATCATCACCCAGTTCCTTTCCGAAGCCACGCTGATCAGCATCACCGGCGGGTTTATAGGGATCGTTCTCGGCGTTACCTTCGCCAAGCTGATCACTGAGTTCACCGGTATCCTCACCATCATATCCCTGCTGTCGATCATAGTATCGTTCGGTGTTTCCGCAGCCATCGGCATCATGTTCGGATACATGCCCGCCCGAAAGGCCGCCAACCAGAATCCCGTTGAATCACTCCGTCATGAATAGTTTCAGACCCATGAAGAAAAATATATCTACGAGCCTCCGATACATGTTGATTGCCGCTGGGGCACTTCTTATCATGGACACTGCAAAAGCCCAGGACGACAACACCAATTACCTCACGCTCGACGACGTGATATACATAGCCCAACAGCAGTCGCCCGACGCCCTGATCGCCAAGCACCGCTTCCGTTCAAGTTACTGGGAATACCGTTCATTCAGGGCCGACTACCTGCCAGGCCTGGTCCTGAACGGTACTGCGCCCGAATATAACCGTTCGATCGCTCCGGTACAGCAGCCCGACGGCAGCTACGAATTCAAGCCGCTCGACCAGGGTGCTGCCGATGCCAGGCTCTCCCTAACCCAGGAAATAGGACCTACCGGGGGCAGCATATCCCTGTTCAGCAGGCTCAGGTGGAATGACAATTTTACCGGGACGCCACAACAGAACCCGTTTGCTGCCGATATTATCAATGTGGAGTATGTGCAGCCCATCTTCCAGTACAATCCCTTCAAGTGGGACCGCCATATCGAGCCCATGAAATATGAGCTTGCCAAACGCACCTACCTTGAAGATGTTGAGCAGGTCGCCATTACGGCCACTAACTATTTCTTCAACCTGATGCAGGCACAGATCGACATGCAGATCGCCGAGAAGAACATGTACAACTACGACACGCTTTACCGCATAGCCAAGGGCCGTTACCAGTTGGGCAAGATCGCTGAAAATGATCTGCTCCAGCTCGAGTTGAATTATCTCAAGGCCGAGGCAGCGGTGGAGCAGGCCGAGCTTGAACTGGAGAACAACCTTTTCAGGCTGCGTTCCTACCTCAGGATCAAGAGCGACGATCCCATAGAACTGGTTCCGCCCACAGTTGAAAATTTCTTTACCATCAGTGCCGATAAAGCCATTGAAGAAGCCAGGTATAACTCCTCTTCGGCACTTGATTTTGAGCAGCGTCGCCTTGAAGCACAAAGTGCCGTAAACCTTGCCAAGATGAACGGGCGTTTCGATGCAGACCTTACGGCCAATTTCGGGCTTGCCGCCCAGGGGAACAGCATTCCCGAAGCCTACACACAACCCGACGACCAGCAGGTGGTCCGCCTGGGATTCAGGCTGCCCATCCTCGACTGGGGCTCGGCAAAAGGAAGGATCAGGCTTGCCGAATCGCAGGAAGAGCTGGTCTTCACTTCAGTGGAGCAGGAGGAGATCGACTTTGAACAGAATATCTTCCTGGAAGTGATGCAATTCAATATGCAGGAAAACCAGCTCAGGATCGCTGCCAAAGCCGATACCGTGGCGCAGAAACGATTTGAAGTGACGCAGAAAAGATATATGATCGGGCAGGTGAACGACGTGCTGGAACTCAACAATGCACAGATCGACAACGACAATGCCCTCAA
Organism: Bacteroidales bacterium; assembly: GCA_040775045.1. GTDB lineage: Bacteria > Bacteroidota > Bacteroidia > Bacteroidales > B18-G4 > B18-G4. The sequence continues at coordinate 2,209 of JAXGTH010000094.1, read as the reverse complement.
GGGCTATTACCAGGCCCTTCGTGCTTACTGGCGCAACTATTACCAGATCCGCAGGGAGACCCTCTTCGACTTTGAGCGCAACATGCCGATCCTTTTCGATATTTCGGAGATCATGTAAGGCGTTGGGCGATAGGCGTTGGGCGATGGGCTATAGGCGATGGGCGATGGGCGATGGGTACTTTGGTTCACCTGGTATAGTAACTCTCTTCAACTCTCATCAGGTGTCTTATCAAAAAAAATTCAGAATTTTCTTGCTTTAAGTGTTATATATTTCTAACTTTGTGTTAGAATTATCTAACTAATTTTTTTGTCATGAAAAGAACGCTGATCATTTTTATCGTATCCGCCCTGGTGTTATTCAGCACCGGCATATGGTTTTTCACTACGTCAATTGGCATCTCGACCGTGGAAGCCGTTCAATTCGGGATCATCATCCTGCTGGTTGCATTTGCTTTGTTTGTTGGGATCAGAAGGCTTGGCAGTGTGAGGCGGGGAGAGCCGGCTGAAGATGAGCTTTCGAAGCATGTGATGCAAAAGACCGCGGCCATTTCCTACTACATTTCGCTTTACATCTGGGTTTTCCTGATCTTCCTGAAGGACAGGGTCACCTTCGACACGGAGGAGCTGCTCGGCACGGGCATCCTGGCCATGGCTGTCACTTTCGGCGTATCCTGGTTTGTTTTGAATTTCAGGGGAATAAAAAATGGATAACAGGATCAGGGAATACCGGGCACGCCATAACCTCACCCAGGAAGAACTGGCCCGAAAAGTGAATGTACGCCGGGAAACGATCGTGTTTCTGGAAAAGAACAAATATAATCCTTCGCTCAAGCTTGCCCACGACATCGCACGTCTCTTTTCCGTAACGATCGAGGAGGTCTTCATCTTCGATGATTAATGTCAAATACCGCAGATCTCTTGGCAGGTCAGGATCGTTTGTATAGCTTTGCATGCTCAAACGGATGATCATGCACTGTGAGATTGAGACAAAAGCGATAGAAGAGATCAATACCACCAATATTCTCCCGCAAACATCTTTCTGGGCCAGGGTAAAAAACCGGCATGGGTTTATGCCGCAGGCTTTCCGGGTCATTGCCACCGACGACCTGGTATCTCCTGGCGGAGATGGTAGCAGAAAAACCGGAGATGACATGCTGGTACTGCTTAAATATATCAACGAAAACCAGTGTTTCGCCTATACGCCATACGGGCCGAAGATAGAGCCTGATTTTGAGAATCACGGGATATTCCTCGAGGAGCTCTCGGAAGTGCTCAGGCCCCACCTGCCCGATGAATGTTTATTTATCCGTTACGACCTCCCATGGGAAAACCAGTGGGCACAGGAGAACGACAGATACGGCCCCGACAACTTCTGGAAAGGCCCTCCTTCTCCGGGCACACAGGAGATGAGACTCAATTTCAACACCCATAACTGGAACCTGCAAAAGAGTCCGGGGAACATCCTGCCCGCCAACACTTTCTTTATTGACCTTGAAAAGGATGAAGAACAGATCCTCGATGCCATGAAGCCCAAAACGCGTTACAACATAAGGCTTGCCTGTCGAAAAGGGGTCAGGGTGAAGGAATATGGCATTGAGAAGTTTGACGACTGGTACGCGCTTTATCTTGAAACCGCCATAAGGAATGACCTGGCCGTGAACGACCGGGATTTCTTCCGCCCCCTGTTTATTGATCGCAACGGATATTCGGAAGATGTGGGCATCCGTCTGTTGATGGCCGACCATGATGGCGAATTCCTGGCCGGTCTGTTCCTGGCAAGATCGGGACAGCGGGCAACTTATCTTTACGGTGCTTCATCGTCAAGGAAGCGTAACTTTATGGCCAGCCATGCCCTGCAATGGGAAGCCATCCGCCTGGCCCGGCAAGCAGGTTGCCGGGAATACGACATGTTCGGTGCGGCGCCCAATCCAGGCCATCAGCATCCGCTGCACGGCCTTTACAGGTTTAAAAGCGGTTTTGGCGGACAACTTTACCACCGTATGGGATGCTGGGATTATCCCCTTGAACAGGATGAATACAACGCCTTTAAATCGCACGAAGTGCAAAGCCACAGGTTTATTGCAGGGTAGGGGTGCCGGAAGGCAGGCATGTAATAGGCGATAGGCGGTGGGCGATAGGCTACAGGCTATGGGTAATTGTAATATAATGCCAAACCCTTCTTTCCGTATATTTTCAGGCCCTATGACAT
>JAXGTH010000093.1:0-10545 GCA_040775045.1 Bacteroidales bacterium | reverse complement strand
TCCCGGCTCCTCGCTGATCCCCGACCTGGGAACATAGTCTTTCCTGAGGACACTGAAATCAGTCCTTCTGTTCAGCTGGTGGGCGGCTTCCTGTACCTCGACCGATGGCAGGGCTGCAATATATTCTTCGGTAAGCACATCTCCTTCCTTAAAGGTATACCCTGCCCGCGTTATGTCCTTGATTATCTTGCGCGGCACCCTTTCACCATAGCCTTTGGCCACAAGCCGTTCGGCGTCGATCCCTCTGAGGATGAGGTAATCCACCACCGACTGTGCCCTTTTCTGGCTCAGGATATCGTTCCGCTCATAGGTGTCGCGGGCATCCGTATGCGATGCAAGTTCGATCACAAGGCGCGGGTTATCATCGAGGGTCCTGATAAGGCCCTGCAGCGAGTCTTCATATTGCGGTTTCAGGTCCCATTTCGCCAGGTCGTAAAGGATCTCCGGCAAAACAATGGGTTCTTCGGGTATGGGCCTGAGCAGGAAATCCTGTGTGAAGTCCTTTCCCTTCTCGTGGCCGACTGTGGTGATCGTGGCGCTGCTGTTGAAATAGTCGGGCTTGCTCACCACGATCTCATAGGTGGTGTTAGGCAATACCTGTGTTTTACCGAAATTGAATACGCCTTCCTCCGTGGTTCTCGTCGACACAGAACTCCCGTCGGAACCGGTAAGGCTCACATTGGCATCCATCACGAACTGCAGGGTCATCTCGTCGGTCACCACCCCTGTGATGGTGAATTCGAGCGGTGGCACGATGAAATAGAAGATGTCCTCCATCCCTTTCCTTCCCCGCCGGTCGCTGCTGAAAAATCCTTTCTCCTCATCAGGATGAAATACGATGCCAAAATCGTTGAACTCTGAGTTCATCGGGGGTTTGATATTCTCCGGCCTGCTCCAGTTACCGCTCGTATCGATGGTGGTGACAAAGATGTCGAGCCCGCCCATGCCGGGATGGCCATCCGACGCGAAATACAAAACAGTATCCGACCTGAGATACGGGAACATCTCGTCGCCGGGGGTATTGATGACGGGCCCCAGGTTGAACGGGCGGCTGAAGTCATCGTTCTTGCTGTCGCGAAAAGCCACCCAGATGTCGTTACCACCGAAACCTCCTTCCCGGTCGGAAGTGAAATAGATGATCAGTTCGTTTTCGCTGATCGCAGGATGACCGAAAGCATCCGAGGAGTCGTTGCTCAGCTTCACCATCTCGGGTTTGCTCCACACCCTGCCTGTTCTCCTTGATGTATATATCTGGCAGCCATTCACCTTTTTATCTTCGTTCGGGCAGCGGGTAAAATACAGCGTGCTGTACCGGCTGTCCATCACGGCCGCGCCCTCGTTGGCTTCAGTGTTCACTCCTTCTTCATTATTGTCGAGCAGCACGGGCTCAGCCCATTCCCCCTTCCTGTCGATGCGTGTAGTGAACAGGTCGCTGAAATCCATATCGGTCCATTCGTCGGTCTTCTTGCCTGTGGCACCCTCCCTGGTGGAGGTGAAGATGAGTTCATTGAAGTTGTCGCTGGCGTAAGTGGGACAAAAATCCGATTGCCTGCTGTTGATCTTTTTAAGGTATTCAACTTCGTACTTGCTGGGGTATTCGAGCCATTCCTCGATCAGGGCAATGGCTTCGGCCCCCGCCGGCCCCCTGGGGTCGTCGGGGACGGCTTCGGCATAAAGGTTATAATATTCCAGTGCTTCCTCATAGAAGCCTTCCGACTTCACGATGTCGGCATAATACAGCATGATCACGGGTTCCTTTTTGCCGTATCCTGTTCTGTATAATCTTTTGTACTGGGCTTTTGCACCCTTCGGGTTACCGGTAAGGCGATAACATTCGGCCAGCCTGAAAGAAACCCTGTCTTTCTCTGCCTTGTTCTTCTTGATCTTGCCCTGTGCTTTCTTATACCTTTCGATGGCAAGTACATACTTGCGGTCTTCGAAGGCTTCGTCGGCAGCACGTGCAGGGTTGCGCCGCTGCCCGTAAACGGAGGCCGACAGGACCAGACCCAATATGAGGAGGAATGAAATGTTCTTGATCAGGTACATAGATGACTGTTTTGTTTTACCTGTTATGCTAACGAATTTCTAATGGATTTATTCATTCTGGCTTGTCATTTTCCTTTTTTTCCGCAGCAATATCTTCAGCTTTGGCTTTTTCAGCAGGATTCCCGCTTTCCCTGACCATGCGTTCCATGTCGAGGTCAGTCCTGTACCGGTTAGTTTCCTTGTTGATCTCACGCGTGATCTCAGAGGAAGCTTTTTTGATCTCCCTGAGCCCTTTCCCGAATTTCCTTGCAATTTCAGGTATCTTTTGAGGCCCGAAAATGATGAAGATCACGGCTACGATCACGATGATCTCCCCAAAACTGATATCCAGAAACAACAGGGTGGCCATGGGTTCTTGAATTGCTGTGGTAACCAGAACAAAAGTAATAAAAAAAAGTCCTGAGCGGTTCAGGACTTTCTTTGGTGTGATGATAGCTATTCTTTTTTCTTTTTCTTCTGTACCTGTTTCACCATTCTTGTGGGAACCCCGACAAGCTTCTTGTCACCGCCCAGCAGATTGTATGCTATGGGGCTGGCCGTGAAAACAGAGGAGTAGGTCCCTACCATGATCCCCATCAGCAATGCGAAGGCAAATCCACGGATCACTTCACCTCCGAAGATGAAGATGATAAGCAGTACGAGCAGCGTTGTCCCTGATGTGTTGATGGTACGCATCAGGGTGCTGTTGATAGCACCGTTGATATTGTCGCGCATGTCCCTCTTGGGGTAAAGTCCGGTGTATTCCCTGATCCTGTCGAAGATGATCACGGTGTCGTTGATCGAATAACCCACGATGGTCAGGATTGCCGCAATGAATGCCTGGTCGATGTCGAGGCTGAACGGCAGGACATTGTAAAATATCGAGAACAAACCGAATACGATCAGCGTGTCATGGACAAGGGCGGCAAGGCCGGCAAGGCCGAACTGCCACTTCTTGAAACGTATGGCGATATAAAGGAATATCACGACCAGGGCGATTCCTATGGCACGCCAGGCCCTTTCCAGGATATCATCTGCAATGACCGGGTCGACCTTCTGCGAACTGAGTATCCCCAGGAGTTTGTTCTCCGTGTCCACATCGGTGCTGAAATCCCTGTATTCCAGGTCCTGGTTTGCATAAAATTTCTTGAGGCTCGTGAAGAGTTTCGTCTGTATGATGGAGTCCACCTCCGGCGAACTGTCCTCGATAAGGTACTTGGTCGTGATCTTGACCTGTGAGGTCGGCCCGAAGGTTTTCACCTCCGGTGAGATATTCTCGAACTCGGCCGTGAGGGCATCCCTGACATCACCTGTTGTGACGGGCTGGTCGAAACGGATCACAAAGCTGCGCCCGCCGCTGAAATCGATTCCCGGGTTCAGTCCCCTGGTGAACAGCGACACAATGCCGGCAATGATGATCAGTGCCGAGAAGACGTATGCCTTTTTCCTCATGCCGAGGAAGTTGATATTAACATTGGCCAGCCAGTCCCTGGTGAACTTGTTGTCGAAATATATCTTCTTGTTCTTGTTCAGCAGGGTGGTGAAGATCAGCCTGGAGATGAAGATGGCTGAGAACAGTGATGACAGGATACCGATGATCAGGGTAGTGGCAAACCCCTGTACGGGGCCTGTGCCGAACACATAAAGCACGATACCTGTCAACAGCGTTGTAACGTTACCATCGATGATGGCTGAATAGGCATTCTTATACCCGTCGGCGATGGCCAGCCTCATGCCTTTGCCTGCCCTTACCTCTTCCTTGATACGTTCATAGATGATCACGTTGGCGTCGACCGCCATACCGAGGGTGAGCACGATACCGGCGATACCGGGAAGGGTGAGCACGGCCTGCAGCGATGCCAGCACCCCGAAGATGAAAAATATGTTGGTGAGCAATGCCAGGTTGGCAATCCATCCGGCATGGTTATAAAAGAGGATCATGTAGAGCAGCACCATGCCGAAGGCGATCAGGAACGACCACAAACCGGCATTGATGGCTTCGGCACCCAGTGAGGGCCCGACCACTTCTTCTTCCACGATCCTGGCAGGGGCCGGGAGTTTCCCTGCCTTGAGGATGTTGGCAAGGTCCTTGGCTTCATTGAGGTCGCCGATACCCGTGATGCTCGACATCCCGTTCGGGATCTCACTGTTCACGTTGGGATAGGAGTACACATATCCGTCGAGGACGATGGCGATCTGTTTGCCAACGTTATCGGCGGTGAGCCTGCGCCATACCTTGGCCCCGTCGCTGTTCATGGTCATGGAAACCTCTACCTGCCCCATCTGGTTGTAGTCCTGCCGTGCATCAACGATCACGTCGCCGGTGAGCGGTGCACGCCTGTCGCGGGTTGTGATCTTCAGGGCGACGAGGTCAAGGATATCGCTGTTGGGGTCGCGGGGTTTATTTACCCATGCAAGCTTGAGGTTCACGGGGAACACTTCCTTTGCACGCTTCAGCATGCTGTTGATCCTCATAGTATCCTGTATGCGGGCACAACCTACGGTAGCAGAGTTGAAGGGTCTCCCTTCCTGGTCGACGGAGAGCTGCAGCAGGGCGCGCAGCGGATAGTTCTTTTCCATGTCTTCCATGGTGGCATCGGGCATATCCATGATCGAATCAGACTCGAGCTGATCGATGAGGGCGGTGGCGGCATCTGTGGTGTCACCGCCAAGCTCACCAACAAGATCCACTTCGCCTTCGGCCATCTCTCCTTCGGCAGGCGTTTCTCTCAGCGGTTCACCCTCATCCGTGGTGTCACCGCTCAGGATCATTTCTTCCCTGGCATTCTGCTGCCTGATGAGTTCCTCGGCTTCCAGGATGTCGCCGACGATGTCGGGAAGCTGGTAGGTTTCCCAGAATTCGAGCTGGGCGGTTCCCTGGAGCAGCTTGCGGATACGGGCAGGATCCTTGATACCCGGAAGTTCCACAAGGATCCTTCCGGCAGTGGCCAGCTTGGAGATATTCGGCTGGGTAACCCCGAAACGGTCGATACGTGTACGGAGGATATTGAAAGCCCGGTCGATGGCATCGTTGGTCTCTTCCCTGATCACGTTGATCACTTCTTCATTGGTGGAGTTGTAGGTGATCTTGTCCCTGAGGTCAACGGAAGTGAAATAGGAGGAAAGGTTTTGCCCGGGAGCCATCTCTTCCCAGGTCTCGCCGAAAAGCGTCACGAAATCTTTCGAACTAAACCTCTGCCTGGCGTAGGTTTCCTGCATCACCGACTGGAAAAGGGGGTCTTCGTTGTATCCCGAAAGAGCGTTCACGATGTCGCCCACCTTGACTTCAAGGATTACGTTCATCCCGCCCTTAAGGTCAAGACCCAGGTTGAGTTCGCGCTCCTTGGCTTCCTGGTAAGTATATTTCCTGATGAGGATATTGTATACCCCGGCTTCCTTGTCGAGGTAATATTGTTCCCTGGCCTTGGCAATGGAATCAACCAGGTAGGCTTCCTTCAGTTCATCGCCACCAGCCAGTCGTTTTGCAATTTCGTATGTCTCTTCGGCATATGCATAGGCATTGGCATCGCTTTCCACCTTGGCGGTAAAGAATGAGAAGGAAAGCTGGAATAAACAAACCAGTGCAAATGCGACTGCAAAAACAATGATGGCTCCTCTACTTTGCATGTGTTTAAATTTAAGTTAGGTTACTTCGGATTTTTGAGGGTGCAAAAATAGAATAATATTCCTTAAATACCAATTATTAATGTAAGGAAAATCACGCTGACGGGTCTTCCTGCGAAAAGCTCAAAAATGCCTGTTCTTCACCAGGAAGCCCTGCACATATTCTTCTATGCCCTCTTCAAGGGAGTAAAAAGGGCGCGTATAGCCAGTCGACCGGAGCTTTTCCATCCTGGCTTCGGTGAAATACTGGTATTTGTCGCGGATATCTTCGGGTGTGTCGATGAATTCGATCAAAGGTTCCATGTTGAGTGCCCTGAAGGTTCCATGGGCGAGGTCGAGGAAGGCCCGTGCCCGGCCGGTGCCCAGGTTGTAGATGCCCGGGCGTTCGCGGTAGGTCATCAGGAAATACATCACATCGGCCACATCCTTTACATAGATAAAGTCGCGAAGCTGCATGCCATCCTCATAATCGGGATGGTGTGACCTGAAAAGCCTGACCTTGCCCGTTTCCATGATCTGCCTGTATGCATGGAAGATCACCGAGGCCATCCTGCCCTTATGATATTCGTTCGGACCGTAAACATTAAAGAATTTCAGCCCGGCCCAGAATTCCGGCTTTTCCTTTTGCTGCAGCACCCACTTGTCGAACTCGTTCTTGGATTCACCGTAGGGATTGAGGGGTTTAAGTTTGGGGATGATGTCGTGCCTGTCGTCGTAACCCAGTTCGCCCATCCCATAAGTGGCTGCAGAGGAAGCATAAACCAGCGGTATGCCATAATCCACGCAAGCCTTCCATATGTCCTTGGAATAATTCAGGTTGAGCCTGTTGAAAACGGAAACATCGAATTCAGTGGTATCGGTCCTGGCCCCGAGATGGAAAATGAACTCAACATCCCTGTGGTTCTTCACGAGCCAGTCGAAAAAGGCATCCCTTTCAACTTTTTCCCTGATGGCCTTGTTCAGGATGTTATCGGCTTTATCCGGCCTCGAAAAGTCATCAACGATGACAATGTCGGTATAGCCCTTGTTGTTGAGCTTGCCAACCATCACGCTTCCGATGAATCCTGCTGCTCCAGTTACGATGATCATGGCTGCCTGTTTTTTTGCAAATGTAGTGCCTTAAGGCCGGCTATGCAAGAAAAAACAATGTCCGGGTTCACTGCCGGCGGCTGCAGACCGGCATCAAAAGTTGCATTCTTGAAGTCAGCGGGGAAGCGGCTGCCGCAAAACTATGACTTCGATAACTCCACCCTAAACAATTATGGTTATCTTTGCGGCAGATAAACAATTCTATGGCAAAATTTCCAGCAATGAAAAAACTGATTACCCTGATGATGATGTCGGCGGCATTATCATTCATGCTATCGCAGGGCCTTCAGGCCCAGCGCAGTGTTCCGGGCATCCCGAAGAGCACGGCCCATGACGGCCTCCCGGCGCTGATCGACTACCGGCAGTTCGAAGCTCCCGACATGGCAGTGATCGAGGCCGAAGATATCGAAAACCCCATGCCATATCGTGCAGGGGTGGCAGTGCCCGTGAACCTGGGCATCGACAATGCCGGTGAATGGACCATCCTTCCCGACGGCGGAAAGATCTGGCGCCTTGCGATCAAGGTGGAAGGGGCCCTCGCCCTCGGCGTTTATTATGATAATTTCTGGTTGCCCTTCGGCGGCGAGCTTTATGTGTATAACGACGACAAATCGCAGGTGCTTGGAGCCTATACCGAGGATAACAACAATCCCGACTGTACTTTTGCCAACCAGCTAGTGGAGGGCGATGAAGTGGTGATAGAATATTATCAGCCGGCCTCACAAAGCATCGAGCCCCTTATCAATATTTCGGAAGTTGCATACACATACCGCGGTGTGCATATCCAGGACGATCCCGACCAGAAAGGTTCGCTGTGGTGTATGATCAATGTGAACTGTTCGCCCGAAGGCGATAACTGGCAGGATGAAAAGCGAGGTGTCGTAAAGCAGTATATGAAGATCGGGTGGGGCTACTACCTCTGCTCCGGCACGCTCATCAACAATACGGAACAGGACCTCACACCGTATATCCTTACCGCTTACCATTGCGGCGAAGGGGCTTCGGCAACAGATATGAACCAGTGGATCTTCTATTTCAACTATGAGTCGGCAACTTGTTCGGGCAACTGGGGCCCGACAAACCAGACCATGACCGGCTGCACGCTCAGGGCACAGGGAGGCTATACCACGGGATCCGACTTTCTGCTCGTTGAGTTGAAATCCGATGTTCCCGGCAGTTACAATGTCTATTTCAACGGCTGGGACAGGACCAATGTAGGTGCCGACAGCGGGGTGAATATCCATCACCCTGCCGGGGATATCAAGAAGATCTCGACCTATAATTACCCGCTTACATCTTCCCCATGGAACAACAACGGGGTGCTTTCACACTGGAAGGCCTACTGGGCAGAAACGGTTCACGGAACTTCCATCACGGAGGGCGGATCCTCCGGTTCCCCTATTTTCAGCCAGGACGGGCTGGTGATGGGTGACCTGACCGGCGGGCCTCCTGATGATTGCGACAATCCTTCATACAGCCTCTATGGGAAGGTATACTGGTCGTGGGATAAGATGGGTACGGCGAACAGCCAGCGGCTGAAGCCATGGCTCGACCCGGGCAACTACGGTCCCGAAAAATGGGAAGGTACCTATGCCGGCACACTGCCTGACCCGGAATTCGCTGCCGATGAAACCAACCTGCAGCCCGGCGAAACGGTCACATATACCGACATGACAACGGGCAACCCGCTCGAATGGCAATGGACTTTCGAAGGCGGACAGCCCGGCAGCTTCAATGGGCAGACACCTCCGGCGATCACCTATAACAATCCGGGCAAATATACCGTAACACTGGAAGCCTCCAATACCCTTGGTTCAGTGACCCTTGACAGCATCGACATGATCGTTGTGGGCGGACCACTGGCCGATTTCTCCGCATCGAACACCTATCTCACCTCCGGTGAAACTACCGATTTTACCGATGAAACCAGTGGCGACCCCATTGAATGGACCTGGACCTTTTACGGCGGGATCCCCGAAACCTCCACCGGGCAGAACCCTGCAGGCATATTGTACAATGCACAGGGGAGCTACGATGTAAAACTTGTGGCGGTGAACCAATACGGTACGGATTCGATCACCAAGGAAGGCTTCGTGGTCGTCGACGGACCATTTGCCGAATTTGAGGCCGATCTTACCAACATCCTTGCCGGCGAAAGCGTGACCTTCACCGATATGTCGATCAACGACCCGACCTCATGGTCATGGAAATTCTTCGGGGGCAGCCCCGGGAGCCATAACGGGCAGGTTCCACCCCCTGTCACCTATGCTTCTGCAGGCAGTTACGATGTTAAACTTACCGTTACCAATGAATTGGGGAGCCACTTCATTACGAAGGAAGGCTATATCCAGGTTGGCGGTGTTGGCATCGACGAACCCGACGCGGAGGAGATCGTCAGGGCTTATCCCAACCCCACGCAGGGCAACCTGGTGGTAGAACCCGGACAGCTTGGCAAGGAAGGGACGATAATCACTATTGCCAGTGTCAGGGGTGAGACGATATCGTCCATGATCCTTGACGGCCCCACGGAAAAGGTTAACTTGCAGATCGGCGATCAGCCAGCGGGTATCTACCTGCTCACGGTGACCTCTGCTGAAGCTACAATTGTGAAAAAGATCACCCTGAACAGGTAATCCTTCGCTCTCTTACGAAACTTCTACTGCCATGGCCGACAGGCCATGGCAGTTTTTATTTTACATTTTGGGGATGATCCGGACTATTCTTTATCTTTGGATTATGAAAAGGATTGCTGCACTGCTCTTTTTATTGATCAATATTTCACTGGCAGCCCAGGTCAGCGAGGGCGGATTGCCACTGGGATTTTCGCTTGATCATGATCCTGAAAAATATCCGGGCATCGCACTTGCACCTCCTGATGTCAATGCAATGCTCGATGAGGATAATAAAGCCTCTCAGCCGCTGCCATACAGGATAGGGGTGGGCATACCTGTCGATATCAGGCTCGCCGAACAGGGAGCATGGTCGCAGGCCGGCAGGCAGGGACGCATCCTCAGGCTTGGGATCAGTTCAAAGGGTGCACAGGCCCTTGTGTTATATTACAGGCGTTTCAGCATCCCCGAAGGGGGAAAACTCTTTATTTATTCAGCCGACCGCAAGCAGGTACTGGGTGCCTTCACCTCCCGCAACAATCCCTCCGGCGGATATTTCGCGACGGAAATGATCTATGGCGACGGCCTGGTGATCGAATATGATGCCCCGAATGGCATCACCGGTGAACCTGAAATTGATATATACCAGGTTCACTATGTATATCGTGACATTTCGGGGAGCCTGGTCGGGGAGTCGGGACCCTGCGAGGTCAATGTAAACTGCCCGGAAGGCGCTTCCTGGCAGAATGAGAAAAGAAGCGTGGCCAAGATCGTGCTGAAAGCCGGATTGGGTACGTACCTCTGTACAGGTTCGCTTGTCAATAACACCAGGCAGGACAGCACACCCTACCTGCTTACGGCGAGGCATTGTGGTGCAACTGCGTCATTGACTGATTATTCCCAATGGGTGTTCCATTTCAATTATGAGGGTCTGTGGTGCGAGAATCCGCCCGAAAACCCGCCTTCGAATACCATCACTGGTTCCTCACTGCTTGCCGAAGCACCCGATGGCACTGTCGCAGGATCGGATTTCAAACTGTTATTGCTGGGACAGAAGATACCTGATCAATACAATCCCTATTTCGCCGGCTGGTCGCGAAGCGAAACCCCCAGCCCTTCGGGCGTGGGCATCCACCACCCCAAAGGGGATATCAAGAAGATCTCGACCTATACTATCCCGCTTGTTTCAACCTTATAT
>JAXGTH010000092.1:0-10554 GCA_040775045.1 Bacteroidales bacterium | reverse complement strand
ATTGTTCGTGATGAAGCCCATATTATAGTTGTTCATCACCTCATCAACCTCTTCATTGGCACTGGTGATCAGCTCGGTCTTTGCATCGGGTATGAGCACATCGCCCAGGTTGAACGACAGCCCGCCCCTGAATGCCATGCGGAATCCTGTATTCTTGATATCGTCGAGGAACCTGGCCGTAGCCGCAGTCCCCGTAACGGTAAGCACGTCGCCGATGATGTCCCTGAGGGCCTTCTTGGTCAGCAGTTGGTTGATATAGGGATAACCTTCGGGCACCACCTGGTTGAAAAGTATCCTTCCGACGGTAGTCTCGATGGTTTCCTTGAATTTCTTGCCGTCCTTGTAGTTATCAATGTTCACCTTGATGATGGCATGCAGGTCGACCTTCTTCTCATTGTAGGCAATGATAACCTCTTCGGGTGAGTAGAACCTGAAGCCTTCGCCCTTCACAGGTTTTTCCTTGGTGATTTTACGAGCCTTGGTGAGATAATAAAGCCCGAGCACCATGTCCTGGGAGGGAACGGTGATCGGTGCCCCGTTGGCAGGGTTGAGGATATTGTGTGAGGCAAGCATCAGGATCTGTGCTTCCAGGATGGCGGCATTGCCCAGCGGCACATGCACGGCCATCTGGTCACCGTCGAAGTCGGCGTTGAAAGCCGTACACACCAAAGGGTGCAGTTGTATGGCCTTACCCTCGATAAGTTTTGGCTGGAAAGCCTGGATACCCAGTCGGTGCAGGGTAGGGGCACGGTTCAGCAGAACGGGATGGCCCTTCATGATATTTTCGAGGATGTCCCATACGACAGGATCTTTCCTGTCGACGATCTTCTTGGCCGATTTTACGGTCTTAACGATACCCCTTTCCAGAAGCTTTCGGATAATAAACGGCTTGAAGAGCTCGGCAGCCATGGCTTTGGGGATGCCGCACTCATTAAGGTTAAGTTCGGGTCCCACAACAATCACCGATCGTCCCGAATAGTCGACACGCTTACCCAGCAGGTTCTGCCTGAAACGTCCCTGTTTGCCTTTGAGGCTGTCGGAAAGGGATTTCAGGGCCCTGTTGGAATCCGTCTTAACGGCATTGGCTTTCCTTGAATTGTCGAACAAAGAGTCTACGGCCTCCTGCAGCATGCGCTTTTCATTACGCATGATCACATCGGGAGCCTTGATCTCGATAAGGCGCTTCAGCCTGTTGTTCCTGATAATGACCCTGCGGTACAGGTCGTTGAGGTCGGAAGTGGCAAACCTGCCACCATCCAGCGGTACCAGTGGCCTGAGTTCCGGAGGGATTACGGGAACAACCTTAACGATCATCCATTCCGGCCTGTTCTCCAGCCTTTCGCGGGCATCCCTGAATGCTTCGAAAACCTGCAGCCTCTTGAGGGCATCCTGCTTGCGTTGCTGCGAAGTTTCCGTGTTGGCCTTATGCCTCAACTCATAGGATTCCTTGTCGAGATCGAGCCTTGCCAGCAGGTCGTGGATCGCTTCTGCACCCATCTTGGCAATGAACTTATTCGGATCACTGTCGTCGAGGTACTGATTGTCGGCGGGAATGCTTTCCATGATGTCGAAATACTCCTCTTCCGTCAGGAAATCCATATAGCTGATCCCGTCAGCCTCCTTGATGCCGGGCTGGATAACCACATAGCGCTCGTAGTAAATGATGGCATCGAGCTTCTTGGTTTGCAGGCCAAGCAGGGCACCGATCTTGTTGGGCAATGATTTGAAGAACCAGATGTGGGCAACCGGGACAACCAGCTGGATATGTCCGGTACGTTCCCTTCTGACCTTCTTTTCGGTAACTTCTACACCACAACGGTCGCAGATGATACCCTTATAGCGGATGCGCTTATATTTTCCGCAGTGACATTCCCAGTCTTTTACCGGCCCGAAGATCCGCTCGCAAAACAAGCCGTCGCGCTCAGGCTTGTAGGTCCTGTAGTTGATCGTTTCCGGTTTCAGGACCTCTCCGAAGGAGCGTTCGAGAATGGATTCAGGTGAAGCAAGACTGACCAGTATCTTCGAAAAATCACTTGAAATTTTACTGTCTTTTCTGAAAGCCATATATAACAGATATTATTTGATCACAAAATAAATTGGCACCACAACGAATACTGCTATTCGAAGGTTACATTGAGGCCAAGGCCCCTGAGTTCGTGGATGAGCACATTGAAGGACTCCGGTATGCCGGGTACAGGCATGTTCTCACCCTTCACAATGGCCTCGTATGCCTTGGCCCTTCCCTGGACGTCGTCCGATTTCACGGTAAGGATCTCCTGCAGCACGTTGGCGGCACCGAATGCTTCAAGCGCCCAGACTTCCATTTCTCCGAAACGCTGTCCGCCAAACTGGGCTTTACCGCCGAGCGGCTGCTGCGTGATGAGGGAGTATGGCCCGATCGACCTTGCATGCATCTTGTCGTCGACCATATGGTGCAACTTGAGCATGTAAATGTAGCCAACCGTTGTGGGCTGGTCGAAACGTTCGCCCGTTTCCCCGTCGTAAAGGTAAACCTTGCCGTTATCGGGGAGCCCGGCTTGCCTGATCAGGTCAGTGATCTGCTCGATGCTGGCACCGTCGAAGATCGGTGAAACATAACGCTGGCCAAGCCTCATGCCGGCCCAGCCAAGGACAGTTTCATAGATCTGACCGAGGTTCATACGCGATGGCACACCGAGAGGGTTGAGTACGATGTCGACAGGTGTTCCGTCTTCGAGGAAAGGCATATCCTCCTGCCTTACGATCTTCGCAACGATACCCTTGTTCCCGTGACGGCCCGACATCTTGTCGCCAACCTTGAGCTTGCGCTTTTTGGCAACAAAGACTTTAGCCATTTGCACGATGCCATTGGGAAGTTCATCACCTACGGTGGCAACGAACTTTTTACGGTTATATTCGCCCAGGATCTCCTTGTACTTGATATTGAAGTTGTTGATGACCTTCTTGATAAGCTCGTTTTTTCCCTTATCGGTCGTCCATTTGCTCGGGTTCACACCGGTATAGTCTATGGCCATGAGCCCTTTTTGGGTGAACTTGGCCTTCTTGGGAATGAGCACTTCCTTGTAGTTGTTGGTCACACCCTGTGAGGTCTTACCGCTGAGAAGGACAGTCAGCTTGTCGACAAGCTTGGCCTTGAGTTCTTCCGATTCCTTCCTGAAAGCTTCGTCGAGCGCATCAAGCACATCCTTTTCCTTTGCTTTCGATTTGCGGTCCTTGACCGAACGGGAGAACAACTTGTTGTCGATCACTACACCCTGCATGGCTGGCGGGGCTTTGAGCGAGGCATTCTTCACATCGCCCGCCTTGTCGCCGAAGATGGCCCTCAGGAGTTTCTCCTCAGGAGTCGGGTCGCTCTCGCCTTTTGGGGTTATCTTGCCGATTAGGATGTCGCCCTCTTCAACTTCAGCTCCGATCCTGATCAGTCCGTTCTCATCGAGGTCCTTGGTGGCCTCTGCACTTACATTGGGGATGTCGTTGGTCAGCTCTTCAACACCACGCTTGGTATCCCTCACTTCAAGTGTGAACTCCTCTATGTGGATAGAGGTGAAAATGTCTTCCCTCACAACCTTTTCGGAGATCACGATGGCATCCTCGAAGTTGTATCCTTTCCAGGGCATGAAGGCCACCATCATATTACGGCCCAGTGCAAGTTCACCATGCTGGGTGGCATAGCCTTCGCACAGCACCTGACCTTTCTTCACCTTGTCGCCTTTTTTGACGATAGGGCTTAGGTTGATGCTGGTATTCTGGTTGGTCCTCATGAACTTGGTCAGGCGGTATTTCTTCACGTCGTCGTCGAAACTCACAAGCTTTTCCTCCTCCATCCTGGAATACCTGATCACGATCTCATCGGCATCAACAAATTCCACGATGCCGTCGCCTTCGGCGTTGATCAGGACACGAGAATCACGTGCAACACCTTCTTCGATCCCTGTGCCTACAAGCGGCACTTCCGGATTCATCAGGGGCACGGCCTGGCGCATCATGTTCGATCCCATGAGGGCCCTGTTGGCATCGTCGTGCTCGAGGAATGGGATCAGGGATGCAGCGATGGATGCAATCTGGTTAGGGGCACTGTCGATAAGGTCGACCTGTGTCCTTTCAATGATCGGATAATCGGCCTGAAATCGTACCTTGATCTTATCCCTGACGAAAGAACCGTCCTTGTCGAGCGGGGTGCTGGCCTGGGCAATGATCTTGTCCTCCTCTTCTTCCGCCGAAAGGTAAATGGGGGGCTCGCTGAGGCTCACCTTGCCATCGACAACCTTGCGGTACGGGGTTTCGATGAACCCCAGCTTGTTGATCTTGGCATACACACAGAGTGATGAGATCAACCCGATATTGGGACCTTCGGGCGTTTCGATCGTACAGAGCCTTCCGTAATGGGTATAGTGCACATCCCTGACCTCAAAACCGGCCCTCTCCCTGGAAAGACCTCCGGGGCCAAGGGCAGAAACCCTGCGCTTGTGGGTGATCTCCGAAAGCGGGTTGGTCTGGTCCATGAACTGCGAAAGCTGGTTGGTGCCAAAAAATGAGTTGATCACCGACGAAAGGGTCTTGGCATTGATGAGGTCGGTAGGCGTAAAGACTTCATTATCCCTCACATTCATTCGTTCACGGATGGTCCGTGCCATACGGGCAAGCCCAACGCCGAATTGTGCGTAAAGCTGTTCCCCGACTGTCCTGACCCTTCGGTTGCTCAGGTGGTCAATGTCGTCAACGTCGGTTTTAGCATTGGCCAGCATGATCAGGTACTTGATGATGGAGATGATATCCTCCTTGGTCAATACCCTGGTATCCTCCGGGGTTTCGAGATTGAGTTTCTTATTGATCCTGTACCGCCCGACATCGCCGAGGTCGTAACGCTTGTCAGAGAAAAACAGCTTCTCAATGATCCCGCGTGCCGTTTCTTCATCGGGAGGTTCGGCATTTCTCAGCTGCCTGTAGATGAATTCAACGGCCTCCTTTTCAGAGTTGGCCGTATCCTTCTGTAAGGTATTGAAAATGATGGAATAGTCGCCAGTATTGATATCTTCACGATGCAGCAGGATGGTCTTGATGCCGGCATCAATGATCATATCGATATGCTCGTTCTCCAGGTCCGTCTCACGGTCGATGATCACCTCGGTCCTTTCAATGGAAACCACCTCACCGGTATCTTCATCCACAAAGTCCTCGATCCACGACCTGAGCACCCTTGCAGCAAGTTTCCGGCCAAGCACCCTTTTCAGGGCTGCCTTGCTCACCTTTACCTCTTCGGCAAGGTTGAAGATCTCCAGGATATCCTTGTCGCTCTCAAATCCGATGGCACGCAGCAAAGTAGTCACGGGCAACTTTTTCTTCCTGTCGATGTAGGCGTACATCACATTGTTGATGTCGGTGGTGAATTCCATCCAGGAGCCCTTAAACGGGATGATCCTGGCAGAATAGAGCTGGCTGCCATTGGCATGCACGGTCGTGCCGAAAAACACACCGGGCGAACGGTGAAGCTGGGAAACGACCACTCGTTCGGCACCGTTGATCACAAAGGTGCCTTTCGGGGTGAGGTAAGGGATCATGCCCAGATAAACATCCTGGACGATGGTCTCAAAATCCTCATGCTCAGGATCGGTGCAATAGAGTTTCAGCTTTGCCTTAAGGGGCACGCTGTATGTTAGTCCGCGGGCAATACATTCTTCGATGTCGTACCTGGGAGGGTCGATAAAATAATCGAGAAACTCTAAAACAAAATTGTTCCTGGCATCTGAGATGGGGAAGTTTTCGCTAAAAACCTTGTATAATCCTTCATTAACACGGTTTTCAGGGTTGGTGTCCAACTGGAAAAAATCCTGGAACGACTTGAGTTGGATCTCAAGGAGGTCGGGATATTCAGTCTGGATCCTCGAACTTCCGAAATTGATTTTTTTAAATTTTTCTACAGCCAAGGTTGTAAGGATTTAGTCCCGATTGCTCGGGATGAAGTCAAGAAAATATTTTAAAGAACAAAAATGCGAAATTGACCTGCTTCCTGGAACAGGTTCCGGAACAGGTCAATTTCGTTATTAAGAAGAAACCTTATTTAACTTCAACCTCTGCTCCGGCTTCTTCCAACTGTTTCTGTAAAGCTTCAGCTTCATCCTTGGTCACACCTTCCTTGATGGCCTTGGGAGCTGCGTCTACGAGTTCCTTGGCTTCCTTGAGGCCAAGGCTGGTGAGTTCTTTAACCAGTTTCACAACTGCGAGTTTCGACTGGCCGGCCGATTTAATGATCACATCGAACGACGTTTTCTCTTCAGCCCCTGCAGCGCCTTCACCACCACCGGATGGAGCAGCAACCACAGCTGCAGCTGCTGCAGGCTCGATACCATATTCGTCCTTCAGGATCTGTGCCAGCTCGTTTACTTCTTTTACAGTTAAATTCACTAATTCTTCTGCAAATTTTTTCAGATCTGCCATTTCAATATACTTTTAATTGATTTTTATTAAATACTGATTCTTAACATTTATTCAGAACGCTCTGAAAGTGTTTTTACAACACCGGAGAGGATATGTCCTCCCGACTTGAGTGCCGATACAACATTGTTGACTGGCGATTGCAGCAGTCCGATAACGTCGCCGATAAGCTCGTTCTTGGACTTCAGTGCAACCAGGAAGTCGAGCTGGTCATCACCGATAAAGGTCATTTCCTCGATATATGCTCCCTTGAGGACCGGTTTGTCGGAACTCTTTCTGAATTCCTTGATCAGCCTTGCGGGGGCATTTCCGGCTTCTGCAAATAAGATAGACGTGGGGCCTTTAAGAATATCATAAAGGGGGGCCAGGTCCTTGTCGGCCTTTTCCATTGCTTTTTTGAGCAATGTATTTTTCACGACCGTGAGGGTCACTTCACGCTTATAGCATAATCTACGAAGCGCTGAAGTATCTTCCGCATTTAAATCTGAAATGTCAGCAATATAAATGATATTGTTGTTGTTCAGTTTATCTGCCAGTGCTTCAACTACTTGGTTTTTTTCTTCTTTTCTCATAGTGCTATGCTCCTCTGCAAAAGCGATTAAGTGGTGACGGATTTTGGTTCGACCTGCACACCGGGGCTCATGGTACTCGACAGGAAAATGCTTTTCATGTATGTACCTTTTGCTGCGGCGGGCTTCAGCTTAATGATGGTTGAAAGGATCTCCCTGGCATTATCAAGCAGCTTTCCCTCTTCAAAAGAAACTTTCCCGATCGCTGCACTGATGATGCCGTATTTGTCGACCTTAAAATCGATCTTACCGGCCTTCACATCATTAATGGCTTTGGCAATATCCATCGTCACTGTTCCTGTTTTCGGATTTGGCATCAAACCCCTTGGGCCAAGGATCTTACCCAGTGGACCTACCTTACCCATAACGCTCGGCATGGTGATCACCACGTCGATATCGGTCCAGCCGCCCTTGATCTTGTCGATATAATCGTCGAGACCAACATGGTCGGCACCGGCAGCCTTTGCTTCTTCTTCCTTGTCGGGAGTACAAAGCACAAGCACCCTGACCTCTTTCCCTGTACCATGGGGCAAGGTAACTGATCCCCTGACCATCTGATTGGCCTTTCTGGGATCGACACCAAGTCTTACACTTACATCAACAGAAGCATCGAACTTGACGTCCGTGATCTCCTTCACGAGCTTTACAGCTTCGTCGAGCGGGTAGATCCCGTTCCTGTCGAATTTTTCGTATGCTGTTTTCTGTTTCTTGGTTAGTTTAGCCATTTTTGCTTAACTCATTTAATAGTTTTTACTAAGACTTGACCTAAGCAAGCCAGCTACTTTTGATTAACAAAAGGGGAGGTGCCCTTTATCCTTATCCCCATACTGCGGGCGGTACCTGCGACCATTCGCATTGCCGATTCAAGTTCGAATGCATTGAGATCAACCATTTTCGCTTCTGCAATAGCCTTCACCTGGTCCCAGGTGACGGATGCGATCTTATTACGGTTGGGTTCAGGTGAACCCTTTTTGATCTTGGCTGCTTCGAGTAACTGAACGGCAACGGGAGGTGTCTTGATGATAAAATCAAATGATTTATCCTTATACACCGAAATGATCACCGGCAATACCTTCCCTGCCTGGTCCTGGGTCCTAGCGTTGAACTGCTTGCAGAACTCCATGATGTTGATGCCTTTGGCACCGAGCGCAGGACCAATGGGAGGTGAAGGATTTGCTGCTCCTCCTCTGATCTGTAGCTTGATAAGTCCGCTAACTTCTTTTGCCATTTTGAATGTACTCTTAATGGATTAATAAAACAGGCCTACTCTTTTTCAACCTGCATAAAACCGAGTTCCAGCGGTGTTTTCCGTCCGAATATCTTCACCATCACCTTCAGTTTCTTCTTCTCCTCATTGATCTCCTCTATGATACCGCTAAAGCTGTTGAACGGGCCGTCGATCACCTTCACGGTTTCGCCAACGATGAAAGGTACATTGACCTCTTCACCCTGTTCAGCAAGTTCATCAACTTTACCGAGTATCCTGTTCACTTCCGACGGCCGGAGCGGGTCCGGTTCACCTTTGGTACCCAGGAATCCCATTACGTTGGGGATATTCCTGATCATATGCGGAATTTCCCCTGTAAGCACGGCTTCAATGAGCACATAGCCAGGAAAATAATTCCTTTCCTTGCTGATCTTTTTCCCCTTACGGACCTGGTAAACCTTTTCCGTAGGGATCAGCACCTGGGAGATATAATCCTGTAGTTTGAGGCGGTCGATCTCGTGTTCAAGGTATTCCTTAACTTTTTTCTCCTTGCCACTAATCGCCCGCACTACATACCACTTTTTAACTTGCTCACTCATTCGTGTCAGTGGGATTGGTTATTATCAAACGACAACTGATTACGTTACGCGCGAGAATTCCACACTAAAAGAGCGTGTAGAACTGCTCGAGTAATGTCTGAAATGAGATATCCATCAGATAAACGACAAATGCGATTATTAGGGAAGCAATGGATACAACGATTGCGCTGCTCTGCAATTCATTCCAGGATGGCCATGATACCTTGTGAACCAATTCATCATAGCTATCTTCAATGTACGCTTGTAATTTGAACTTAGCCATTTGTTTTCGTGTTTTGCACGGGTGGTAGGACTCGAACCCACAACCAATGGTTTTGGAGACCACTACTCTACCAGTTGAGCTACACCCGTATTACAGGATATGGTGAAGCACCCCTGTCAAAGGGGTGCCTTACCTTATCCGTTATTATGTTGTTATTCAATGATATCTGTAACCTGGCCGGCACCTACCGTCCTGCCGCCTTCGCGGATAGCAAAACGCAGACCCTTGTCCATGGCAACCTCGGCGATCAGGTGAACCGTCACGGTGAGGTTGTCGCCGGGCATTACCATTTCAACACCGTCGGGGAGAATGATCTCACCGGTAACGTCAGTGGTCCTGAAATAGAACTGCGGGCGATACTTATTGTGGAACGGAGTGTGACGTCCGCCTTCTTCCTTTTTCAGGATATACACTTCGCCCTTGAACTTGGTGTGCGGAGTGATGGATCCCGGCGTGGAAATAACCATACCACGGGAGATTTCCTTCTTGTCGATCCCACGAAGGAGCAGACCTGCGTTGTCGCCGGCTTCACCACGCTCGAGGATCTTGCGGAACATTTCAACCCCGGTAACTACCGATTTCAGTTTGTGCGCACCCATTCCAACGATATCCACAGGGTCGCCGGTATTGATCACTCCGGTTTCGATCCTTCCGGTTGCAACTGTACCACGACCGGTGATGGAGAAAACGTCTTCAACGGGCATCAGGAAAGGTTTGTCAATGTCGCGCGGAGGCAGCGGGATCCATTCGTCGCATGCATCCATGAGTTCCATTACCTTGGTTACCCATTTTTCTTCCTTGTTGAGGGCGCCGAGGGCCGAACCCCTGATCACTGGGGTGTTGTCGCCGTCGAATTCATAGAATGACAGCAGTTCCCTGACTTCCATTTCAACCAGGTCGAGAAGCTCTTCGTCGTCGACCATGTCAACCTTGTTCATAAAAACCACGATCTTGGGTACACCCACCTGGCGTGCAAGGAGGATAAACGACCCCGGCGCCGGGGGCGGCGGGGGAGGCGGGACCGGCGGTGGGGGCGGCGGCGCGGGCGGCGGGCTGTACTCGCTGCAGGCGCTCGCCCCGGCGCGGGTGTTGGATACGCGGTCGGGTGTTGGGGTGCGTGCGGGCAAGGTGTCTGCTGGTGAGTGGGTGGATTTGCCGGTGGTGGGGCGTGGGGGTGTGCCGTCGTCGGGTGTGGGTTCGGTGGTGTTGAACGTGACGGGTGTGGGGGCGTCGGAGAAGTCGTTCGTGACGGTGTGGCCGGGGGGTTCTGAGCGTCCTGGGACGGCGAATTTGAATCTGACGCCGGGGATCGTGTCGCCGAATCTGGTGGTGTGTCGGGTTGGTGCGGGTGGTGTGGTGTCGTTGTTCAACAGTGCGGGGACGACGGATCTGGTTGCTGATGTGTTCGGCTGGTTCGCCGCCTGAGATGCGATGATCAGGGGATGGAGCCCATTGCGTCCCTCGCCCTCGACGACATCGACCTCT
>JAXGTH010000091.1:0-11098 GCA_040775045.1 Bacteroidales bacterium | reverse complement strand
TCAGGTTGACAGTCTGACTCGATTCAGCCACGCTATGAACCTGTCACCCTCAATGTCTCATATCTCATGTCTCATATCTCATATCTCACATCTCTAGTCCCTACTTCCCCAGCAGCCGCTTGATCTCATTCAGTTTCATCAGCGCTTCCACCGGGGTAAGGGTGTTGATGTCGGTGTTCAGGATGTCTTCCTTGATCTGCAGCAGCAGCGGGTCATCCAGCTGGATGAAGCTGAGCTGGTAGTCGCCTTCCTTCTTTCCGGGGGCAGGCCTGTACGCCAGTTTCTCCCCGCTGTGCGATTGCTCAAGCTGTTTCAGCAGGTCGTCGGCGCGCCGGAGCACCGATGACGGCATACCGGCCATACGGGCCACATGAATGCCAAAACTGTGCTCCGACCCTCCCTGCTCGATCTTTCTGAGGAAAATGACCTCCTTGCCGACCTCCTTGATCGAAATGTGGAAGTTCCTGATCCGTGGCATGCTGGCTGCCATTTCGTTCAGCTCATGGTAGTGGGTGGCGAACATCACTTTGGCGCGGTGCTGGGGATGGTTGTGGATGAATTCGGTGATGGCCCAGGCAATCGAGATGCCGTCATAGGTGCTCGTTCCACGGCCGATTTCATCGAGCAGGATCAGGCTGCGGTTGGAAATGTTGTTCAGGATGCTCGCGGTTTCGTTCATCTCCACCATGAAGGTGGACTCGCCGGAGGCGATATTGTCGGAAGCTCCCACTCTGGTAAATATCTTGTCGACGAGGCCTATGGATGCCTTCTTGGCCGGGACGAAGCATCCCATCTGTGCCATGAGCGTGATCAGTGCTGTTTGCCTGAGCAGGGCAGATTTGCCCGACATATTAGGCCCGGTGAGGATGATGATCTGTTGCTTCTCGTTATCCAGGAAGGTATTGTTGGGGATATAGGCCTCGCCAGGGGGCAGGTGCTGTTCGATCACGGGATGTCGCCCGTCGGTGATGTCGAGGGTGAGCGAGTCGTTGATCTCCGGGCGGGTGTAATTGTTCTGTTCCGAAACAGCGGCAAAGGAAAGCAGGCAATCGAGCCTGGCCACCAGCGAGGCATTGAGCTGCACGGGCTTGATATAATCGGTCATAGCCACCACCAGTTCATTGAACAGGCGGCTTTCAAGGGCCATGATCTTTTCCTCTGCCCCGAGGATCTTCTGCTCGTATTCCTTGAGTTCTTCCGTGATGTATCGTTCGGAGTTCACAAGCGTCTGCTTCCGGTGCCAGTCGTCGGGCACCTTCGCTTTATGCGTGTTGGTCACCTCCAGGTAATAGCCGAAAACATTGTTGTATCCTATCTTCAGCGAAGGGATGCCCGTCCTTTCATGTTCCCTGTCGCGGATCTGCTCGAGGAAATCCTTCCCTGAATGGGCGATATGCCTCAGCTCGTCGAGTTCTTCCGACACTCCCTCCCTGATGATGTTCCCTTTTGCAAGCTGTAGCGGCGGGTCTTCATGGACCTCCCGGTCGATGCGGTCCCTGATGCTGGGGCAGGGATTGAGTTGTTCAGCATACTTATGTAGTGCCGGGTGTCCCGAGGCTTTCAGCAAAGTGGATACGGATTCTGTGGCGTTGAGCGCTTTCTTTATCTGTACCACCTCGCGGGGATTGACCCGGCCAACGGCCACCTTGGAGATCAGCCGCTCCATATCGCCCATCTGCCTGAAATGGCTGCGCAGTTTTTCTGCGAGGGTATCATCCCTGATAAAAAGCTCAACCATGTCGAGCCGTTCATTCACCGGCCCTTTCTCCTTCAGGGGCAATACGATCCAGCGCCTCATCATGCGGCTGCCCATCGGTGTGACCGTATGGTCGAGCACGGTAAGCAGGGTAGGGGCATCCTCGTTATAGGAATGCAGCAGTTCGAGATTTCGTGCCGTGAACCTGTCGAGCCACACGTAACGGTCTTCCTCGATGCGTGAAATTCCGCTGATATGTTCCAGCTTATCGTGATGGGTCTCCGACAGGTAATGCAATGCAGCACCTGCAGCGATGATGGCATGTTCCAGGTCCTCTATCCCGAAGCCCTTCAGCGACATGGTCCCGAAATGGCGTGTCAGGTGCTCATAACCGAACTCGGTGGTGAACACCCAGTCGTCGAAAGTGGTGTGATAATATTTTTCGCCGAATATTTCCCTGAACCTGGCCAGCTTGTTCCGCTGGAGGATCACTTCCGATGGTTTGAAACCCTGCAGAAGCTTGTCGATATAGTCGAGGTTGCCCTGGCTTACATAGAATTCACCGGTCGAAATATCGAGGAATGAGATCCCCGATATTTTGTCGTTAAGTTGAATAGCGGCCAGGAAATTGTTTTGTTTCTGCTCCAGCACATTCTCGTTCAGTGCCACACCCGGAGTGACCATTTCCGTAACGCCCCTTTTCACGATCTTTTTAGTCGTTTTGGGATCTTCCAGCTGCTCGCAGATGGCCACGCGCTGGCCTGCCTTCACCAGCTTGGGGAGGTAGGTGTCGAGCGCATGGTGTGGGAAACCGGCAAGTTCAACATAGGATGCCGCCCCGTTGGCCCTCCTGGTGAGCACAATACCCAGGATACGCGATGCCTTGATGGCATCCTCGCTGAAGGTTTCATAGAAATCACCCACACGGAAAAGCAGCAGTGCATCAGGATGTTTGGCCTTGATCGCGTTGTACTGCTTCATCAGGGGCGTTTCAACTATTTTGTTCTCCTTCGACACAGATGTTGGCGGTAAATTGATTCTTTCCAGGCGGTTTCGCTCCTGCCTCACAAAGGTAATCAATTAATGCCTGATGTGAAAATCTTTGAATGCACTGTTGCATTCCTGTGTAAAGGCTTATTTTTGCGTGAAAAACCGTGGTATGAGAAAGCTTGGTATGGACGAACTCGGGCGGATGACCACTGAGGAATTTGTCCGCTCGAAAAAGATGCCCGTCACCGTGGTACTCGACAACATCAGGAGCCTGAACAATATCGGATCCGTATTCCGCACCGCCGATGCTTTTCGCGTGGAATGCATCCACCTGTGTGGCATCACGGGCAGGCCTCCCCACCGGGAGATCCATAAAACGGCCCTGGGGGCTACCGAATCAGTAAGCTGGGAGTATTATCACAACACTGACGAATCCATCAGTATGCTGAGGGAGGCCGGATACAATATCCTGGTGATCGAACAGACCGACGAGAGCCTGCGATTGGATGAGCTCGAACTGGTGCCTGATAAAAAAACGGCAGTAGTTTTCGGAAACGAGATCAAAGGGGTTCAGCAGTCGGTGGTTGACATGGCTGATCTTTCCGTCGAGATCCCGCAAATGGGCACCAAACACTCCCTCAACGTCGCGGTGAGTGCGGGCATCATCCTCTGGTCATTGTTCATGAATATGGAGTGGTAGCAATATTTTGCGAAGTGAGATTGATGAAAATCAACCCGATAGATTTGTTTTTTAAGAAAATGTAACTTATATTTGAACAAGTCGTAAAAACTTTCGTTTAGAATAAATCTTGCAAAACATCACTAAACTGCGTATATTTATTGAAATTACTATATTTGCATAATGGTTCTGTAGCGGGTCAGCATCTGCTGCGGGCTGTTTTGTTTAACAAACCTGAAACGTAAATTTTTGAATTTTATTTACTAATTATTAAGATCCCGGATTATGAAAAAAGATTACAGTTCAATTTTAAAACTGCTGGCAGTTTTAATTTTTGCGGTGATGCCCATCCTTTTCTTCGGTCAGACGGAAGAGGAGGAACCTGCCGACAAGCCAACCAACAACAGGGCATATTTCTCCAAATACGGATACGTGGGTGCCAGCCTGGGCGGTATTGCCTACCATGGCGATGTTTACCGCACCCCTGTCCTTCCTCAGTGGAGGCATTATAACTGGGGCTTCGGCGCCATAGGCGGGTGGCAGTTCCATCCGGTACTGGGTGTGAGGGCTACCTTAGGCTATGCCAACCTTTCAGGCGAAAGGGTTGGTGATGTGAACAAGGCCTTCAAAGGCACTGCCTTCGACTACTCCGCCAATGCGACGATCAGCCTGATCAATATGATCTTTGGCTATAATCCCGACCGCTGGTTCGACATGACCGTCTGGGGTGGTATCGGTCGCACGCATTACAGCACCGACCTTCGCCAGAACGTTCCATCCGTACAGGAAGTCCCTGAAACCAGCGGGCAGGCTACCCTTTACCCGGTAGGTGTTGATTTTGATTTCGCGATCAGCGATCATTTCAATATCAATGTGAACTCATCGCTTAAGTTCACCGACTCAGACTACATCGACCATTACCAGCATGCCGTTGCCGCCGTTAAAAAGGATTTCTGGCACTATACCGGCATTGGCCTTACCTATAAGTTCGGCCAGGGTGGTGTGAAGAACATGGTGAAGGATTTCGACGATGTGACCTGGAAGGCCACACCGAACCCGCTCGAAGTACATGGCGACTATGTTGAGGTGACCATCGAAGGGAACTTCCCGCCAAAATATTTCCAGAGTGGTGCGGCCATGTTCGTCACCCCTGTGCTGAGGTATGAAGGTGGTGCGGTTGCCTACGAACCTTTCACCGTTAAGGGCGAAGACGTTGCCGGCGACGGCATGGTAGTCAACTATAAGAATGGCGGAACCGTTACCTATACCGGGAAGATCCCCTATTCACCTGAACTGAATGTTTCGGAACTTTTCCTCGTGCCCATCATCTATCCTGCCAAGGAAGGTACGCTGGCAACGGAAGAAGAAGTGCTTAACAGCGGTAAATATTACATCGTTCCCGACGTGAAGGTCGACGACGGTGTGATCCATACCTCCAAGTATATCCTCAACGACCAGCTTCCCATCATTGCCTATCACGGGTACCAGAAGGAAACCATCGTCACCGAATCAGCAAAGATCTTCTTCCTGATCAACAGGTATAACCTCAACTGGAACGTCCCGCTCAACAAGCTGGATGCCAACAAGGAGAAGCTTGCTGCCGTGAACGAATTCCTGGCCCAGGGCTGGAAGATCAAGGATGTTGAGATCGTAGGCTGGGCATCCCCCGAAGGGGAAGAACAGTTCAACAGGGACCTCTCCGAAAACCGTTCTACCACAGCTTACAACTATATGGTGAACGAGATGAAGAAGCTTGCCAAAAAGAAAGGATCACTGCTGAAAGTTACGGATCCCAAGACTGAAGTGAACTGGGATATCACCTGGCAGGGACCTGACTGGGACGGATTCATGACGGCGGTCGAAAATTCTTCGCTTACCGACAAGAGGGCCATCCTCAATGTGATCAAATCAGCCGACCAGGCCAAGAGGGAAGAAGAGATCAGGAACATGATCCTCATCTATCCCGAAATTGAAGAAGACCTGCTCCCACCGCTCAGGAGGGCCGAGATCAGTGTGAATTGCTATGAGCCCAAGCGTCCGGATGAACAGATCATGGCTTACGGCCTGTCGCATCCCGATTCACTGAAGGTCAACGAACTGCTTTATGCAGCCACCTTCTATGACAATCCCGAGGATAGACTTGCTATCTACAAGAGCACCATCGAGTATTTCCCCAAATGCTTCACCGCATATAACAATGCCGGTGTCGCACTGATCGAAATGGGCGAATACGATGAAGCCGGCGACATGCTGACCATGGCCAAGGAGCTGAAGCCCGAATATGGTGGCATCCATAACAACCTTGGTGTGCTTGAATGCCAGCTCGGGAACTACGATGAAGCTGAAAAACACTTCCTCGAAGCCCGTAAACTTGGCGAAAACGTGGATTACAACCTCGGCACACTGGCCATCCTCGATGGCGATTATGCCCAGGCACAGAACCTGACCAGTGGTAAGGAATGTAACCACAATACCGGTCTTATCCAGCTCCTGAACAAGGACTATGCAGCAGCACAGAAAACTTTTGAATGTGCCCCTGCCGATGCACTGACCTATTACCTCCTCGCCATCACCGGCGCAAGGCAGGATAATACCGAGGTCATGCTCGAAAACCTTATGAAGGCAGTTGATATGGATCCTGAACTCAAGGACGAAGCCAGGTACGACCGTGAATTCCTGAAGTACAATTCACTTCCTGAATTCCTGGCCATCGTACAGTAAATAAATGTCATAATCCTATATCTTGAGAAGGCCGTTCCCACGGGGGAGCGGCCTTTTTTTTGTGCTGTAAATACGGATGATAACGGGATGGCAGGGCAGGATCATTCCTTTGACGGGGAAAGAAAACCGAAATGATGATATGCTGTTTTGCAGGGATCACCCACGACAGGGTCAAAGGGTAATCCGGTGTATGCCTGTTGGATAATCCCTGTCGATCAGTTCAAGGATGGCTTTATAATCATCCTGTTTGTTGACGAAGTCGATATGATTGGTGTCGATGATCAATATTCGCAGGTTCTGCAGCTTGCGGATGTGGTCAAAATATCCCGATTGTATATCGGTAAGGTATGAATCCTTGATCTCCTGCTCGTAAGTCCTTCCCCTTTGCCTGATGTTATGCTGTAACTTAGGAATGTCGAGGTACAGGTATACCAGGAGTTCCGGCTTGGGGAGAAATTCGTTGATGATATTGAATATGCGGGAAAAGAGGGCGAACTCGTCGGCCTGAAGGTTGTTCCTGGCAAATATCAGCGACTTGTTGAAGAGATAGTCCGAGATCGTGAAATTCCTGAACAGGTCCTGCTTGGTAAGCTGTTCCCTTAGTTGCTGGTAACGTTCGGCCAGGAATGACATTTCGAGCGGGAATGCATATTTTTCCGGTTCCCGGTAAAACTTGGGCAGGAAGGAATTGTCTTCGAACTGTTCAAGGATCAGCTTCCCGTTGAACTCTTCGGCCAGCAGGCTGGCCAGGGATGTTTTGCCCGCTCCGATGTTACCTTCTATTGCTATGTAGTTATACCGCATCACCCGCCTCCTTATCGATGAGCCTGTATTCACTTTCACCAGGTTTCCTGATCGTATCCTTGTCTTTGCAGGTGCGGAGCAATTCCTCCATACTTTTCCCAAGCACGGGATGGATCATTCCGGGGGCAATATCCGCTATCGGTTTCATTGTGAACCGCCGCAGGTGCATCCTCGGATGGGGGATGATCAGGTCTTTGGTACTGAGGATGATATCGTCATAAAGCAGGATGTCAATATCGATCGTCCGCGCTTCATAAGTCCCTTTATTTCCTGTCCTGCCGAGCGACCTTTCGATATCAAGCAGGATCGTAAGCAGCTCTTGAGGCGAATGGTCGGTCTTCACCTCAAGGGCCTGGTTCAGGAAGGCCACCGGATGGTCGAATCCCCAGGGAGGCGATTCGTATACCGGCGAACGCTTCAGGATATCGCCGGCCAGGGATCCGATACGATCAGCTGCCTCATGCAGCATGGCCGCCCTGTTTCCCAGGTTACTGCCCGTTAGTAAATATGCCTTAGCCGACACCGCTCATGTAATTTTCGACCAAAAATACAAAATAGATTTTGGATAGTATTTTTGAAAACCCTACTTTTATATACGCTTTACATGAAATATGAATCCCATAAAACATTTTGACAATGAAAGACTTTATTAAATACATGTTTGCTTCGATGCTCGGCATTATCCTGGTTGGTGCCATCATCTTCTTCATCTTTTTCGGGCTCTTTGCAGGCCTGATGTCACTGGCCGAGAAGCAGGAGGTGACTATCGAAGAGAATACGGTGATCAGGATCGATCTTGATGAGCCCATCCCGGAACGTACACCAAAGAATGAGATCCTCAGCGGCCTGTTTTCAGGCTCTTTCAAGCCTGTACTGGGCCTTAACGATATATTGCGAAATATTGAAGATGCCAGGGACGATGACAGGATCAGCGGCATCATCCTCAACTTCGACATCGTGATGTCAGGCGTCAGCACCATGGAGGAGATCAGGGATGCCCTGCTCGATTTCAAGGAAAGCGGTAAGTTTATCCTGTGCTACGGGGAGTATATGTCGCAGGGGGCTTATTACCTGGCCTCTGTGGCCGACGAGATCTATGTCCATCCCCAGGGATTCGTTGATTTCAAGGGCCTCAATGCCCAGCTGATGTTCATCAAGGGTACCCTCGACAAACTGGATATCGACATGCAGATCGTCAGGCACGGCAAGTTTAAGAGTGCCGTGGAACCTCTGATCCAGAAAGAGATGAGCCCTGAGAACCGGGAGCAGTACGATGCTTTTATCAATGCGATCTGGGGTACCATGCTCGATGATATTGCTGCCTCGCGGGGGCTTGATAAGGCAAACTTAAATGATATTGCCGACGGGCTGCTGGCATACGACGCTGAAAAGGCTGTAGATGCCAAACTGATCGACGGGGCATTACATCGCGACGAATACCGGCATGTGGTGGCAAGGCATCTGGGCCTTGAGGATCCCAGCGATATCAATGTGGTTTCCCTGAGCCAGTACGACAGGGTATTCAAATCCTTAAACCTTATCGACGAACGCATTGCCGTGATCTATGCCACCGGTCAGATCGGAAAGGGAACAGGGGCCAATGATGAAGTTGGTGCCGATAAGTTTGCCGAGACGATCTCGAAGGTCCGTACCGACGACGACGTCAAGGCTGTCGTGTTGAGGGTCAACTCGCCGGGTGGCGATGCGCTGGCCTCTGACATCATCTGGCGTGAACTCGACATGTGCCAGGCTGCCAAGCCGGTGATCGTGTCCATGGGCGATGTGGCTGCGTCCGGTGGCTACTGGATATCCTCCGCCTCCGAGCGTATCGTGGCCAACCCCACCACGCTTACCGGTTCGATCGGCGTATTCGGTGTAGTGCCGAATTTTGGTGATTTTATGGAGAATAAGCTGGGAATTACCTACGACAATGTCAGCACCAACCAGAATGCGGGCTTTCCCTCGTTGATGAGGCCACTTTCAGAATATGAAAGGGAAGTGCTGCAGCGGAAGGTGGAAAATGTCTACGATCTGTTCCTTCTCCGGGTATCGGAGAACAGGGATATGAGCATGGAAAATGTTGACAGGATAGGGGAAGGACGGGTCTGGAGCGGCGTGGATGCTCAGCGGCTTGGCCTTGTGGATGACCTGGGCGGACTGCATGATGCCATCGGCCTGGCAGCTGAAATTGCGGGGCTGGAGAAATACAGGGTGCTGGAACTCCCCGTGTTGAAAGATCCTGTCGAGCAGATGCTCGAAGACCTCTCAGCAAATGCCTCGTCAAACATTATGAAGAACAGGCTGGGACCATTCTATGATGAATACATGCAGTTGCTGTCAGTCATGAAATGGGAAGGCGTGCAGGCCATCCTTCCCTGCCAGGTAACGATTGAGTAAAGGTTATTCCTGATATGTCGACACAGTGGGCGGGCCCGCGGAAGATCACTGCGGGCCCGCCCATTGCAAGGTTCAGGCTCCCTTTATGGCCTGTCATTTAAATTCATAACCATACCATTTCCCCATACCGTAATTGCCATCGGTGGCCATGAAGATGTGCCCGTTGGCATAGGAAAGCGAAAATCCATAGTCTCCCTCGGCATACCGGACGCTCTCTTTCAGCTTGCCTTTCTTGTCGTAGACATAGAATACTTTGTCGGCTGCATCGGTAGTAATGATATATTTCTTGCTAACAGCGACCGAGGCATTGCCCGTGCCCAGTTCTGACCCGCACCTGAATCCGTAATAGGTCTCATCCACACTGCCGGTGGCGAAATCGTAGACTTTGAGTATTCCTTCGTCGAGGCAATACAGATATTTACCTTTGGGCCCCAGGGCAAGGGAAGCCTGCTCGTTTGAATAGAGTTTGCTGTAAACGAGCTTATAGGCCCCCGACTCAAGGTCGGTGATCATGTAAATGTTGTTGTCGTAACAGTTCACATAAAAATGCTTATCGGACGGGTTGTACATGATGCTCCTCATATCGAGATCGATATCATAGCTTTTCATGAAATTCCCGTTGAGGCTGAATTTACTGATCTTACCCTCGTATGTCTTACCTCCGTTACAGCTGTAATAATAGTTGCCGTCGGAGGTGATGCTCATGTTGTGGGGACCCGGCTCATCATCGAAATAAATGTCGGGGTAAATGGTTTGGGCATGGATTGCCTGCAGGCCGAAGAAGGCCAGTAACATCATAATGGAAATGATCTTTTTCATGGTTTTCGGGTTAAGTGATCCGCTAATATACGAATTCAAATAAAAAAGAGGTTGCCTTCCTGCATGAAGACAACCTCTGATAAACATTGGTGCAATGTATTATTGGTTCGAATAATCCATTTCGGCCAGGCGCTTGTAGCTGTTATAGCGCCAGCGGGCATTTTTCTCCGCCAGTGCCTGCAAACGCTTGGCTTCATCCGGGAAGGCAGCCTTGAGCGAGGTATACCGGACTTCTCCGTTGAGGAAGGTCTTGAAGAGGTTCCAGTCGGGTTCCTTTGAATCAAGCACGAAGGGATTTTTGCCTTCTTCCTCGAGCAACGGATTGTAGCGATACAGTTGCCAGTAACCGCTGTCAACGGCATGCTTCATCTCCTCCTGTGATTTGCCCATGCCGCGGCGCAGACCGTGGTTGATGCAGGGTGAATAGGCGATGATCACGCTGGGGCCGGGATAAGCCTCTGCCTCTTTCAGCGCCTTGAAGAACTGTGACTGGCTGGCGCCCATGGCCACTTGCGCTACATAGACATAGCCATAGGTCATGGCCATCATCCCAAGGTCCTTTTTGCGGACCTTCTTGCCTGAAGCAGCAAACTTTGCAACCGCAGCCACCGGTGTTGACTTTGAAGACTGTCCGCCGGTGTTGGAATAAACCTCGGTGTCGAGCACGAGGATGTTCACATCTTCACCACTGGCGATCACATGGTCGAGGCCGCCGTAACCGATGTCGTAGGCCCAGCCGTCGCCACCGAACACCCATACCGACTTTTTAACGAAATACTGTTCCAGTTCAAGGAGTTCCTTTGCCAGCGGGTCCTTGCTCTTCTTCAGCAAGGGAAGGAGTTTGGCCGAGGCGATCTTCGAGGCTTTGGCATCATTCCTGCCGTCGAGCCATTCGTTGATGGCCTCCTTCGTTGGTGCATCGGCGCCGGCCGACATTTTCTTGAGCCTGTCGGCGATACGGTCGCGCATCTTCCGCACACCCACGGCCATCC
>JAXGTH010000090.1:0-11134 GCA_040775045.1 Bacteroidales bacterium | reverse complement strand
TCGGTAACGAATACCTGGTTGCAATACAGCTGGATCTTGTCTTTCTGTAATTCCACATTCCGTTTAACCCTGGGGAAGTATAAGATGCCCGTGAGGTTGAACGGGTAGTCGACATTGAGGTGGATCTGGAACAGCGGTTCCTCAAAGGTGAAAGGGTACAGTTCGCGATAGAATTTCTTGTATTCCTCCTCGGTGCAGTCGGCAGGCTTCTTTTTCCACAAGGGGTCGGTATTGTTGATGATCCTCGGTTTCTCGACCTGTACTGTTTTGGGATTGCCTTTTTCATCCTTTTCTCCTTCAACGGTTTCAGTAACCTTCTCGGTACCAAACTGTATCGGTACGGGCAGAAACTTGCTGTATTTGGTCAGCAGCCGGTAGATCTGACCCTCGTCGAGGAATTCCCTGGAGTCGTCGTCGAGGTATACGATCACCTCTGTGCCGCGGTCTTCCTTATCGGTTTCGGTCATGGTGTATTCGGGGCTCCCGTCGCATTCCCATTGCATGGCCCTGGTTTGCCCGCCTTTTTTATAGGTCTTGGTCCTCAGCACAACCTTGTCGGCCACCATGAAGGCAGAGTAGAATCCCAGGCCGAAATGCCCGATAATGGCATTCTTTTCTGCTTCCGTTTTGGTCTTGAATTTCTTGACGAATTCTTCCGCGCTGGAGAAAGCGATCTGGTTAATGTACTTCTCGATCTCTTCTGCATTCATCCCGATGCCCCTGTCGCGCACGGTAAGCGTACGGGCTTTCCTGTCGATTTCGACCCTGATGGTCAGGTCGCCGAGCTCACCTGAAAACTTCCCTGCCGAGGCAAGGGTTTTCAGTTTCTGGGTGGCATCAACGGCATTGGATACAAGTTCCCTCAAAAAGATCTCATGGTCTGAATAGAGGAACTTCTTGATGATGGGGAAAATGTTTTCAGTCTGTACGTTAATCTTTCCTTTTTGCATATGTACTCAGGTATTGATTACGAATTCCGGAAATCAAAGCCTGTGCCAATGGGTGCCGTCTGACATTTTGACGTATTCATTATCTTTGCCGGCTAAGATATATCTTAATGGGAACCCTCATCAACGTGGCAGCTGTGATCGCGGGAAGCCTGATCGGCCTTCTGATCAACCGCAAACTCCCTCCCAGGATCATTACCATTATCTTCCAGGTGATGGGAATATTCACGCTCGTACTGGGCATCAGCATGGCTCTGAAGACAGAGCATTATATCGTGATCATCGGCAGCCTGGTTGCCGGGGCAGTGATCGGCGAATGGATCAACCTCGAAAAATATATGAACCGGTGGAGCGAAAGCCTGAAGAGGCGGATCAGGATAGGGAATGATAAATTTTCTGATGGGATGATCACCGCATTCCTGCTTTACTGCATGGGTGCCATGACCATACTTGGCGCGGTGGAGGAAGGTGTGGAGGGTTCATATGAGATCCTGCTCATGAAATCCCTCATGGACGGGGTTTCTTCTATCGCACTGGCATCAGGGCTTGGCATCGGGGTGATGTTTTCTGTTGTTCCATTGCTGGTATACCAGGGGGGACTCACATTGTTCTCCTCATTCATCGGCGACCGTTTCACCGAAGTGATCATCAATGACCTTAGTGCAACAGGGGGTATCTTGCTTATCGGTCTTGGGATCAACATCCTTGAGATCAAGCACCTGAGGATCCTCAACATGGTCCCTGCCCTGGTAATCGTTGTGATTATTTCCTATCTTCTTTACTGATAAATATTAGATCTTTACAAGCTTGCAATTTGCGGATGATTTTCCGTTCGATATCCTCATCAGATAGGTTCCGTTCGGGAGATGGCTGATATTCATCCGGGGATCGCTGCCTGCAGGAAAAAATGCCGACAACACGGGTTCCGACAACTGATTGTAGATATCGACCGTTAGCGCTTCGCCGGCCATTCCGTCGAGCCGGATCATGATATGATCCCTTGCCGGATTGGGGTATATGATGGCTTTTGGTGCCGCTGAAAACTCACTTTTAGTGATCACCTTCTCTATCGTGGGTATTGACGGGTCTTGTTCAGGTTGCTTTTCCGGTCCGCATGCATAGGTCAGGCCGGGATCAGCGGTTGCGTGGAAGCTGGATCCCGAGAGGGCCCGGAACCCCGGCCTGAGCATGACCGTTCCCGAAGCATTGACAGAGAGTTTGCCTCCAGGGTGAACGATGACGTCGCCAGGAGGGAGAAGGGCAGTGACATAGTTACCTGCAGCCACTTTGAGCCCCCGTAAATTCCAGTTGCCCACCACATGCTTGTTCTGGAAATATATGTTGGTAAGGATCACCTCGTTCACGATTTCGTCGAGTATGTCGCCGGGCAGTACATCATGCCAGGTGGTGCTGGCCGGCTCAATGCATACGTCAAACATGGAGTTGCCGTTCCTGAGGTCCATGGCGCTGTAATAAGGGATATAGGCCGGATCGGTGAATCGCTCGAAGGCTATCGTGGGATAGTATAAAGGTGTGATCCCCGGCACCAGCAACTGCAGCCACCAGTAACTGGCCTGCTTGATGATGGGCGACATGGTGGTGAGGTCCCGGGGCAGCCACGAGCCTGACTGCATTTCCGCTTCGGTAAGGTCGAAGGTCTTTACCGTGCCGTTCAGGGGGCCGGTATGGTAGGTGATCTTATACCATCCCCCTGCATTGGGATTGGGATCGGGTGTGGAAAACGAAACCCCGATATTCCTGGTCAGGTGCGGGTAGCCGTCACCATTCAGGGAGTTCAGTTCATCGTAAAAGGCATGGTGGATGGCTCCCCCGGGATCATAGGCATTGTAGACCAGGAGTTGCCTTGCCGCCGTGTTGCTTAAGGCATGCTTTGCGAATTCGTCATCCTCTTCATTGTCTTTCTTGAAGTTTTGCAATGGCTCGGAAACCACGGCTCCCTGGTGCGGTGAATCGATAGCGATGAAGGTATGTACCGGTAACGGTGCCCCTTCCTGTTCGGCACGGGCAAGGGCATAACGCGAGATGATCCCACCCATGCTCACCCCGCCGGCAACGATCAGCTCATTGCCATAGACGGATGAGATGAAGTTGACTGCCGAGGCAAAGACGGCTGCATTGTTCCTGATGTCCTGCGTGCCGAAATAATTGTCGAGAAGGAAAACATCATAACCATTCTCCCGCAAACAAGCGATGAGTTCGGCCGCAGCACTGTAATACATCTCCTGGGGGTTGGTATTATAGGCATCGAACCCTTCGGAAAATACGATGGCATTGAGCGCGCTGGGATCATTGCCTTCCCATTTCCGCAATGTGTTGCCGGCATTGTCCTTATAGAGTTTCTGAGAAGGGGGGATGACTTTTACCTTAAACTGCCGGTAACGGATGGTGCCATCGAAAAAGACGACTCTTACCTTCAGGTCGTATTCCCCGGTTTCCGGAAAACTGTCGGAGGAGGAATACCATACCACATCCTGTTTTGCGGAGCCGCTATAGATCTCGGTGTAACCGTTGCCGTTGATATTTACTTCGACCTGTACCATATACAGCAGTGCCGTTGACGGGCCAAACCGGCTGGTGAAATTGATATAGTTGTTCCCTTTCTGGATATATACAGGGATGACGTCGGCGTTCAGCACACAAAGGTGTACGCCCTGGATATTATTTCCCTTTTCTTCCCACTGGTAAAAAGCCGGGTCGGCAGGTGTGGAACCTGTAACAACGTAAGCCGTAGATTGTGCTTTCCAGTCGTCGCAGATCTGTGCCTGCGTCCCCCGGCCCTGCGGATAAAACGTAATGAATAGTGCTGGCAGTAAATATAGTATTTGTAGTTTCATGATCTTTAAAGTTTAAATCCGATTTTGATGCTTGCCTGTATGCTTGGGAACCATTGGGCTCCCGATTCAAAGTCCTTGTTATACAAGAACTCATGCTGGCCGGGACCGGCCCCCATTTTCCCCTCGTTCCTGCTGCTGATGTATCGTATGCCCAGTCCCAGTTCAGGGTCGAAATAAAGGGGACCGGCCACCCTGATCCGGTAGCCGGCCATTGCATGAGCCGCCACAAGGTTGCGGTAAACCCGGTAAGTGTTGGGAATGCCCCCGCCATAGGTTTCATCCATCTCATAAGCCGTATGCTGGTATTCTGCCGCCGGGCCAAGGTGGAAGCCGCTCATGGGGGTTTTCGACTGAAAAACATAAAAGCGGTATGCAGCCGAGATCCTGTATCCCCTCATATCATCTGTGGTAATCGATGTATATGGCTTACCGCATGATGCACAGTGAAATATGTACATGAGTCCTGCCTCCAGGCCCTGGCCGGGCCATGTCGCCACTTCTGCACCGATGCCAATACCCGTGCTGTTGCTTACCTGGTCGCCCAGCAGGCTCATCAGGTCGTACCAGGCCGTGAAACCTGGTTTTGCGCTCTCCGCTTGCCCTGACAATGTCAGGACATGCAGCGAGAAAATGGCCGTAATGATGATGGTCGAAAACTTTTTCATGGCTTATGTATTTAGTTTTGTTACTTTTTGTCCTACCTGAATTCTTTCAGGTGCGAGAAGAGGTCTACCCGGGTTTCCAGTTCTTCTATCCTGTCTTCCTGCCTGATGATATATAATGTCAGTTCTTCGATCTTTTTAAGGAGCAAACATTCCATTTCTCCCAACCTCAGGCCTTGATCATCAAGTGAGGCTTTGGAAGGGATACCGGGAAGGTGCCTGTTCTTTTCGATGAACGCATTCAGTTCGCTGATCGGCAGGGGCACATACCCGGGCTCAAACACATAGTCGGGCCAGTTTTCGCTTACCTTCACCGTTACTTCTTCGGTGATGATGGCTCCATTCACAGCCAGCCTGTATCCATAGGTTTCTTTGGTCCCGATACCGAGTTGCCCGGCCGGCTTCAGCACGAGGAATTCATCGTATCCGCTGTTGAGTTTGCTGAAATTGCCGATGAGGAGATCGTGCTCGCTGCTTCCGCCACCCTTCATGCCGATGAACCAGCGGTGCAGGTCTGCATCGGACAGGCATAATCCCGTATGATTTCCATTGCCCAGGTTGCTGCTCAGTTCAAGGCTGGCAACGGGCTCGGGGGTGCCTATTCCGAGCTTGCCATCGGCCCCGGAAAGAACGGGCCCCCCATTCCCGAGCATGACACTGCCGCGTTCGGGCCTGCTCTGGCTGAAAATGCCCAGGGTATGGCTTTTGTCGACATCCGTAAGATAGGCATCATTGCCTACCCTGAGGTTCTGACCGCCTGCCTCATAAATATCGGCCAGGTCGAGCTGCGCCACGGGTTGTGAAGTGCCGATTCCCACCATGCCGCTCAACAGGTAAACATTGTTTTCTTTCACTGTCCAGTCTCCGTCGTCAAGCAGGGAAGGGTCGGTCCAGAAAGCATTGCCGGCAGCATCGGAGCGGAGTATCCAGCCGGAAATATTTTCGTTATAGAGATCCCTGTCGTAAAGCGTGAGTTCATTGGTGAAAATGTTTCCCCTGACGTCAAGACTGAATTGGGGCTCAAAGGTGCCTACCCCGATCATTCCGTCGTTGAAGATATAGTCCTTGCCGGTCCGCATGATCAGCCCGTAGTCGTCGCTGCTGCGAATGCCATGTTGCTCATCGCCCAGGAAGATATCAGCTACCCTGAAATCATGTTTGTCGAGGAATAGTGCAATGGGTTCTCCAGGGTCGGCACGGATGTGAAGCTTTGCCTGGGGTTCGGTAACATTGCCGATCCCGACCTTCCCGGTCCGGTATTTCGAATCGGACTTACTGACGAAGAGGGTGGGGTAGATGCTGTTGAAACCCGCCATCAGGCTGTTGGGCACCGCATTGACGAGCCGGTCCTGTCCGTTCATCCCGAAGCCATGTCCAATGGTCACCGACTTGTCGCCATTGCTGGCGGCATTGCTGCCGATAGTCACCGAAAAATTGCCACCGGCAGTGGTGTAACTGCCCATGCTGGTTGAATGGTCCCCACCAGCGATGGCGTATGAGCCCGAGGCGAATGACGCAAGGCCAAGGGCTTTGGTCATGTTCCCGATGGCGCTCGAGGCCAGTTCGGGATTGGAGGATGCACCCTGGCAATTCGTGCACTGGGCGAGTACCTTACCTGGCTGCATGAACATGATGTTCAGCAACCCTAAGAGAAAGAGTGTTAAGGATCGTTTCATAATGTTTGTTTTTTCAGTTTTTCGAGTTTGAGTGTTGAGTTTTTTTTGTCTGGAGTACTCTCATATCTATTAATACCGTTTTTCGAAAAATGTACACAGGTGGCGGAAGCGGTTTTTTCAAAAAAGTTTCAGCGAAGCAAGCATTATTTATATGTATTTTATATGGAAAGAATGCATGTATCTTGAAGATATTTGCTAATTTAGTCCCGGTCAATTTTCACTAATTTTAAAATAATTTGATATGCAGAATATTGAATGGGAAAGCCTGCCTTTCGGCTATTTTAAAACCAGGTACAATGTCCGGTGTTACAACCGTTCGGGTTCATGGGGCGAGATAGAGGTATCTTCCTCCGAATACATCAATATCCATATGGCTGCAACCTGCCTGCATTACGGCCAGGAAGCCTTTGAAGGGATGAAGGTCTTCCGCGGGGCAGACGGCAAGGTCAGGGTGTTCAGGTGGGAAGAGAATGCCAAGCGCATGCAGCGCTCTGCCGAAGGGGTGATGATGGCCGAGGTGCCGCTCGAATTATTTTACGAGATGATGGTGAAGGTTGTCAGGCTTAACGAGGAATACATTCCGCCATACGGCACCGGTGCAGCCCTTTACCTCCGGCCGCTGTTACTCGGTACCGGCCCCCAGGTAGGGGTCAAGCCTGCCGAGGAATATATGTTCATGATCTTTGTCGGCCCTGTAGGTCCGTATTTCAAGGAAGGATTCCATCCGGTAAAAATGCAGATCGTCAGGGACTATGATCGTTGTGCCCCGCTGGGGACCGGGCATATCAAAGTTGGCGGCAACTACGCTGCAAGCCTAAAGCCTGCAGCCCGGGCCAAGAAGGAAGGCTTTGCCTCCGTGATCTTTCTGGAAGCCAAGGAAAAGAAATATATCGATGAAGCCGGGCCCGCCAACTTCTTTGGCATCAAAGGGAAAAAGTATATCACGCCCGATTCCCATTCGATCCTTCCTTCCATTACCAACATGAGCCTTCGCACGCTTGCAAAGGATATGGGACTGGAAGTTGAAATGAGGCATGTTACGATTGAGGAGCTGGCTGAATTTGATGAAGCCGGGGCATGTGGTACGGCTGCCATTATTTCTCCTATCAGGGAGATCCACGACCGTGAAACGGGGAAGGTCTTTACCTATGGTGACGGAGAGGCCGGACCGGTATCCACAGCCCTTTACAATAAGCTGAGGGCCATACAATACGGTGAAGAGCCCGATCCTTACGGATGGACGAAGGTTATCCTCTGATTCAGGACTTTCAGCAGATCCCTGCCTTTCTCAGTATCACCTCCATCTGCTGCTGCATCATGGCGGCTTCTGCCCTTGCTTTACCTGCAAAGTCGCTGCCATTGCCGGCGTAGATGATGCCCCGCGAAGAATTGACAAGCAGTCCGCAGTCGGTGTTGAGCCCATAGGTGGCCACCTCCTCCAGGCTGCCTCCCTGTGCGCCTACTCCCGGCACCAGGAGAAAGTGGTCGGGTACGATCTTTCTGACGGATGTGAGCATTTCGGCTTTCGTAGCACCTACCACGTACATCATATTCTCTGCTGACCCCCAGGCTGCCGATCGCGTGAGCACATGCTCGAAGACCTTCTTCCCGCCGGCATCGGTGATCATCTGGAAATCGTCGGAGCCTTTGTTGGAGGTCAGGGCCAGCAGGATCACCCATTTCTGCGGGAATTCCATGAAGGGGCTCACCGAATCCTTACCCATATATGGTGCCACCGTGATGGCATCGAAATCCATCTCCCCGAAAAAGGCATTCGCATACCTTCCTGAAGTATTGCCGATATCGCCACGCTTGGCATCGGCAATGGCAAATACATTTTTTGTCTTCAGGTAGGCCATGGTCCTTTCGAGACTTATCCATCCTTTTGCCCCATAAGCCTCATAAAAGGCTACGTTTGGCTTAAAAGCAACGGCAAGGTCGTGTGTGGCATCGATGATGGCCTTGTTGAAGGCAAAAAGCGGGTCTTCCTCCCTGAGCAGGTGCTGCGGGATCTTGCCCAGGTCGGTATCAAGCCCTATGCAAAGAAAGGAGCGCTTTTCCTTGATCAGTCCGATAAGTTCTTTTCGGTTCATATGGGATCATTTTTCAAGTTCCTGTTTCAGACGTTCGGCATTTTCAGCCAGTTGAAGCTTGTCGATCAGCTCCTGCACATCGCCGTTGATGATCTCATGCAGGTTATACAGTGTAAGATTGATCCGGTGATCGGTAACCCTTCCCTGGGGCCAGTTATAGGTCCTGATCTTTGCAGAACGGTCGCCGGTGCTCACCATGGTCTTGCGCTGAGAGGCTATCTTGTCGAGGTATTTCTTGTATTCCATCTCGTAGAGCCGTGTACGCAATACTTTCATGGCCTTCTCGAAATTCTTGATCTGCGACTTCTGATCCTGGCAGGTTACCACGGTGTTGGTGGGGATATGCGTGAGCCTGACGGCAGAGTATGTTGTATTTACCGATTGCCCGCCGGGCCCTGAAGAACAATAGGTGTCCTTGCGGATATCTTCCTGCCTGATCTCCACATCGAATTCGTCGGCCTCCGGCAATACAACCACCGAAGCGGCTGAAGTATGCACCCGCCCCTGGGTTTCGGTCTTGGGGACCCGCTGCACCCTGTGCACGCCCGACTCGTATTTCATCTGGCCGTAAACATTCTCGCCGGTAATTTCAAATATGATCTCCTTGAATCCCCCAACAGTCCCTTCGGTCATGCTCACCTCTTCGATCTTCCAGCGCTTCATCTCGCAGAACTTCGTGTACATGCGGTACAGGTCGCCGGCAAAGATACTGGCTTCATCACCACCGGTGCCTGCCCTGATCTCTACCATGGCATTCTTTTCGTCCTGCGGATCCTGGGGAATGAACATGTAGCGGATCTCCTCTTCGAGCTCGTCGCGCTTCTCCGTGAGTTCCTGCAGTTCATGCTTGGCCATATCCCTGAACTCCTCATCCTTCTCCGTCTTCAGCACTTTTTTGGCCGAATCGATATTTGCCAGGATGTTGGCATACTCCTTATAGGCATCAACGATAGGTTGAAGGTCCTTGTAGTCCTTGTTTAGCTTAATGAACTTCTTCATGTCGGCCATCACGGCCGGGTCGTTCATCTGGTTACCGATCTCCTGCCAGCGCTTGTATATGCCTTCCAGTTTGTCGATCATGTTTGGTTGGATTGAGGGTGCAAAGGTAAGATTTAAATGCCAAAGGGTTGCCAACCTTAATAGGGTTGCCAACCTTTATCCTTAATAATGGAAATTCCCGAACTCACTGCTGATGGTCAGCTTCCTGGTGTCGCTTTCAGCGACATGCCCCACGATACGTGCCTCAACGCCGAATGAGCCCGCGATCGCGATGATTTCTTCAGCAATGGATGGATGCACATAAAGTTCGAACCGGTGACCCATATTGAAAACCTGGTACATTTCTCTCCATCCGGTTCCCGATTGTTCATGGATCATCCTGAAAAGAGGGGGGATGGGGAACAGATTGTCCTTGACCACATGCAGCCGGTCAATGAAATGCAGCACCTTGGTCTGTGCGCCACCGCTGCAATGAACCATCCCGTGGATCCCCTTACTGAATCTATGCAGTACCTCCCTGATCACCGGTGCATAGGTTCGTGTGGGCGATAATATGAGTTTGCCGACATCAACCCCGGGTACATCTGTAGGATC
Organism: Bacteroidales bacterium; assembly: GCA_040775045.1. GTDB lineage: Bacteria > Bacteroidota > Bacteroidia > Bacteroidales > B18-G4 > B18-G4. The sequence continues at coordinate 1,308 of JAXGTH010000090.1, read as the reverse complement.
GGTGAGCAAAAGCTTTCCTGAATACAGCAGTTCCCCGGGCATGGCGGGATCATAGCTTTCGGGATATTTTCCGGCATATGCTTTCGACAGGAGATCATGCCTTGCGGAAGTAAGCCCGTTGGACCCCATGCCCCCGTTATATGCTTGTTCATATTTTGCCTGGCCATAGGAAGCCAGCCCCACGATTACATCCCCTGCCGAGATATGTTCATTGGTGATCACCTCGCTGCGTTTGATACGTGCGCTTACCGTTGAGTCGACAATGACGGTCCTAACAAGGTCGCCCACGTCGGCGGTTTCCCCACCGGTCGACCAGATCCCGATACCCAGATCACGCATCAGTGCAAGGAATTCTTCAGTCCCGTTGATGATGGCAGCCACCACTTCGGCGGGTATGAGTTTCTTGTTGCGCCCGATGGTGGAGGAAAGAAGGATATTGTCGCTCACCCCCACACAGAGCAGGTCGTCGAGGTTCATCACGATAGCATCCTGTGCAATGCCTTTCCAGACAGAAAGGTCGCCAGTTTCCTTCCAGTAAAGGTAGGCCAACGATGATTTGGTGCCGGCTCCGTCGGCATGCATCACGTTGCAATGGCGGGCACTGCCTTCCAGGATATCGGGGATGATCTTGCAGAAAGCTTTTGGGTAAAGCCCCTTGTCAAGGTCTTTTATGGCATGGTGAACGTCCTCCTTGGAAGCAGATACCCCCCTTTCTTCATATCTCTTTTTCCCGTCCACTTATTCTTCTTCCCTGTATTTGAATGTGACCGTCTTTGCTTCTTCATCAATGCTGAATCTCCCGATGCGTTCCATAACTTCACGACCAAGGGTGATGGGGTTCTGCTGACGGTGCGAAACGGTAAAGGTGATGTCCTTGATGGTCTTTGCGCCGATCCGGAGTTCATCAACATTGAAGGTGCTGTTGTTACGGATGGAGTTATTGGCCAGGATCTGCTGCACATCGCCAAAGAAATCGGTCTTGTCGATGATCCCGTCATTCAGCATTTGCAGTGCCTTTTCAAGCGACACCTGTGCAGTGGCCCTGTCCTCATAGATGAACTCATCGTTAAAGCCGTTCAGGATCACGGGGATGATATACAGCCCCGTTTTGTCCTGGGTCTTGTAGGTAACCACATTGTCTTCGGGATTGATCATGATGTCGACCTGTCCCGGCTCCTCGCTGATCCCCGACCTGGGAACATAGTCTTTCCTGAGGACACTGAAATCAGTCCTTCTGTTCAGCTGGTGGGCGGCTTCCTGTACCTCGACCGATGGCAGGGCTGCAATATATTCTTCGGTAAGCACATC
>JAXGTH010000089.1:0-11155 GCA_040775045.1 Bacteroidales bacterium | reverse complement strand
GCTCGCGGTGACACCCTTCGACTGTCGCTCAGGGTGACAATGCTTCCATTTATCCGGGGGAAGGAAGGGCGCGGCACACCAATGAAATCAGGTTATTGAGTGCCGCGCCCGTATTCCCTAAAAAAACAGTGCCTTGTCATGCCGAGCGTAGTCGAGGCATTGCCGACAATAAAACATCAAAGCAGGTTCTAAACAGTCTGCCCTCACCAAAGCCCTTCCAATAAAGGACTATATCGTTTCGCAATAAATTATCCCGGACAGTAGTGGTTTTGAGTTTTGAATTATTTCTTCCAACTCCACTCAAAATTCTTCAATACCAATCTCCATTCATCAATAATCATTAGGATTTCATCACTCATTTCGAAATCCTTCCCATATGCTCAAGAAACAGATCCTTCTTGCCTCTTGAAATGGGCACGGTGCTGCCGTCGCTCATCTCGATATAGCCGCCTTCGTGCCGGATGAACTTCTTCACGTGCTCGAGGTTGATGAGATGGGAGTTGTGGGTGCGGAAGAAGTTGCGGTCGGAAAGGAGTTCCTGGTATTCCTTGAGATTGCGCGACACCAGGAACTTCGTTCCGTCTTCCATGTAAAACCAGGAATAGCTCCGGTCGGCCTCGATGCGGATGATCTCCCTGGTGTTGAGGTATTCCATCCCGGAGGAGGTGGGAATGGCAAGCTTGGAGGGGATGCCGGAGCGCAGGTTCTCGAAGAGGGTGTCAAAGCTGAAATGGCGTTGCTTCCGGTTGGCCCTGGCCTCCCGAACGCGTTTCACGGCTTCGATGAACTCGCTGATATTGATGGGCTTGAGGATATAGTCTACGGCCGAGAACTTGATGGCCTTGATGGCATAGTGGTTGAAGGCCGTGATGAAGATCACGTCGAAATCCTTTTCGGGGAAGGCTGCCAGCAGGTCGAAACCGCTGCCGTGGGGCATCTCCACATCGAGGAACACCAGGTCGGGCTTTTCCCGCCCGATCACCTCGATGCCTTCGATGGCCGAAAAGGCTTTCCCGACGATCTCTATTTCAGGGCAGTACTCCCTGGCGATGGATTCGATGAAACTCACCGCATCCTGTTCATCGTCGACGATCACCGAACGTAGAATGTTTTTCATGGTCTTTCTTGCCTGGTTCAGGGCTCAGGGTTCCGGGTACAGGGCGGTAACCTCCTTGCATCCTGCACCCAATACCCTGAACCTATGTGATTATTGGTATGCTGAGTTCGACCCTGGTGCCGGCGGGCTTGCCATCGGCATCCTTCAGGTCGGTATACTTCACTTTCATGCTTTTGCCGTACAGGGAATTGACCAGCCTGAGCCTCGACTCCGTGATGCTGGTTCCCAGCGAACGGTGGTTCTCGTTCTTGCTGTTCCTGATCTCCATGGCCTTTTCCCTTCCCACGCCATTGTCTTCGATGGTGCAGCGGATAAAATCATCCTCAAGCTTCATGCTGATGCTGATGTACCCTTTCCCTTCCTTGTGCATGAGACCGTGGCCGATCGAATTTTCCACGAAAGGCTGGATCAGCATGGTGGGGATCTTGTACATATAGGTGTCGATGTCCTCGTCGATGTCGATCTTCCACTCGAATTTTTTCTTAAACCTCAGCGATTCAAGTTCCAGGTAAAGCTCGAGCGCGTCGACCTCCTCATGGATCGGGATGGCGGGATGCTCACTGTTTTCAAGGGTCTTCCTGATCAGCTTCGCGAATTTCGTCATGTAGTTGTTCGAGGCGATCCTGTCGTTCTCGAACACATAGTATTGTATGGAGTTGAGCGTGTTGAAGATGAAATGGGGGTTCATCTGTGCCCTCAGGTTCTTCTGCGTAAGGTCAGATACCTTGTGGTTCATGGCCTCGATGCGCTGCCTTGTACGCTGCCGGCCGGCCCTGATGAACAGCAGGGCGATGACGATGATCAGCAGCGAAAGGCCGCCAAACCCGTAAAGGAGATAGTTGTTGCGCTGAAGCCTGAGCTGCATGAGTTCCAGTTCCTGTTCATTCTTCTCCTGCTCATACTGATTACGGGCCTGCAAAAGCTGCCGGCCATAGTTTTCCGACATCAGGGTGTCGTTGTATGCCGAATGCAATACCTGGTTTTCGTAAGCCATCTCGAACCTTCCCATGTTCGCATACATCTTGCTGATGTCCTTGTGGAGCCACGAAAGGTTGAACATGTCGCGGATCTCCTTTGATGTTTCGATACTGAGGTTATAATACTCGATGGCCTTTTCGAAATAATTCCAGTCGCGGTATATGTTCCCTATGTTGCCCAGGCAGTTGGCTATGAGTTCCTTGCTGCCGATCTGCCGGGAGATTTCAAGGTCTTTCTGGTAAACTTCCAGCGACTTTTCCAGCTCGCCCAGTTGATAGTATCCCCAGGCAATTCGGTTCAGGGTGTTGGCGACCCTGAGGGTATCGCCCGCCTTCTTCGCCAGGTTGGCGAGCGTATAGTAGGTTTCTATGCCTTCCTTAATATTTCCTTTTTCCCGCTGAATGTCGCCCAGGCGGGTCAGGACAAAATATACTGCATATTTCTCCCGCTTCATGTCGACCAGCTCCAGGTAACGCTTGTAATGGATGCTTTCCAGTTCATAGTCGCCCAGGCCATAGTAAACCCTTGCAAGACCCAGGTAGGCCTGTGCCACGGCATCCTGCATCTCCAGTTCGCCTGCCAGCAACCGTGCTTTTTCAAAGGCTTCAATACTTTTGGTGAACTCTCCCGACCGGTAGTAATAAGATCCCTCGAAAACGCTGAGCCAGGCTTTGTCCTTCTGGTCATTGCTGCTCTCAAGTTTCTCGATCAATGGGGGGATCAGGTCGCGCGATTCCCGGTACTCCATTTTCGCATCATGGGCGTTGATCAGCAGGCGGTGCAACTCAGTATTGGGTCCGAAGCCTGCCTTTTCTGAAAGGTCAATCCCCCTGCGGGCAATAATTACGGCTGAATCATATCCGCGGTGGTTAAGGTAATACCTCGAAAGTTCCTGGTAACACTGCACCCTGACGCTGTCGGACGGATTTCGGGCGAGTACGGCATACAGGCTGTCGGTTTGTGCTATGGTTTCGGCCGTGCTGCAGGCCAGCAGGCACATCCAAAAGATCCATTTTACGCTATTTGTTATGCTTTTGGCCATCTTCCGCTCCCGGGGAACCTGTTAAATGTATGAAATTATTTTCAATCCGACTCCCCTGCCAACAAAGATAGGGTAACTGGCTTGCCCGTTAAGGGAATAGCTTTCAGAACAGTGCTTTCGTCCAATGGATAGCGGGTTTGGATTTATATTTGAAAACTGCCCCTCCGGGAAGTTCATCAACGGTATTGCAAATGATCAATAAAGATATTATTTTTGCAGCCGCGATGCGGGAATAGCTCAGTTGGTAGAGCATCAGCTTCCCAAGCTGAGGGTCGCGGGTTCGAGTCCCGTTTTCCGCTCCAGAAGAAGGACCTCACAGGTTGTACAACCTGTGAGGTCTGTTCATTTACTGCCTATGATGTAATGGAAGCCCAGGTTGAACAATAGACCGGCATTCCTTGACGTGTCGTAGTTGCCATCAATGTTATCGAGTTTGTATGGCCCGGCATTGATGTCGGTAAGCCCGTAATACCCCCTGGCACCTATCGACAGGTACATCATATCCTCCATGACGAAGATGTCGGCACCCAGGTCGAGCACGATGGCAATATCTGTGCTGTTATACCGGTCCTTGATGTCCTTGGCGCCGGCATCGAATTCATTGCCGTTGAGGTCGGTGATCATCCGGCTGAGCGGCTCCCCGTTAATGGTGTATTCCTGCTCGGCTTTCTGAAGGAAACTCAGCTGAGGCCCGAAAAGCAGACGAAACCGTGCCGTACTCTCGCCGTATGAATATTTGAAGAACAACGGTACGTTGAGATAGCGCAGGTCGATATCACGTTTGACATCATCATTGTTGTTCCAGGTGTCAGTGTATTTCTGTCCGCCCCTTGCAAATCCGAGTTCTGTGAAAAGCCCGATATTATCGTTGAAATTATAACCGGCCTGGAAACTGAAGCCCGGGCCCCACTGGTAGTCATAATCCATTTCCACCAGACCATAGTTGTTCTGGTTGATGATCCACACGGAAGCATATCCAGCCTGGATACCGATCTCTGCATGCTTGGCTTTCTGTGCCGTAGCCGTTGCCAGCATGGTCGTTGCCAGCAATAAGGTGAGTAAAACTTTGTTTTTCATAATTTTAAGATTAATTCAGTTTTGGGTGATCATGTTTTGGGGTTAGAGACGTTCTTATTTTTTAATCATCTGCGGGTAAATTTAGGGAATTATCCTGAGCCCGCATGAGCAGAAACACCCAAAAATGCAGTTTGCATTGCGAAACCGTCCTTCTGCAAAGCAAATACGGAGATCGTTAACGGGAAACAAATCTTTGGGGGAATTGTTATACATTTGCGGCTCATAAATTCTGAAAACTACAGCTATGAAGAAAATTTTGACAAGTTTCCGGTCCGGAGTGGTGGTCGCGCTGTTCCTCTCCGGTGTATTCGCAAATTCTGATGTAATGGCACAAAAGCAGATCCCACTTGAGGATTTTTTCAAAAATCCCGAAAAGACCTATTTCCAGATTTCCCCTGACGGGAAGTATATATCCTACACGGCCCCTTACGAGAGCAGGATGAACATCTTTGTACAGAAGGTGGGCAGCGACAAGGCCAAAAGGCTGACCAGCGAGACCGACCGCAGCATCATGGGCTATTTCTGGGCCAATCCCGATCGCATCCTTTATCTCAAGGATAACGGTGGTGATGAGAACTTTGCCCTGTACGGTGTCGACCGCGACGGCAAGAACCTGAAATGCCTTACCTGCTTCGAGAATGTGAGGACACAGATCATCGATGAACTCGAGGATATCCCCAACGAAGTGATCATCGGGCTCAACAAGCGTAATGCCCAGGTGTTCGATCCGTATCGCCTCAATATAGTCACGGGCGAGATGACCATGCTGGCCGAGAACCCCGGCAATATCATGGGCTGGATGACCGATCACGAAGGTAAGCTCCGTGTGGCTTTTGCCATCGTTGATGGAGTCAACAACCAGATCCTTTACAGGGATACCGAAGAAGAGGAATTCAGGCCTGTGCTCACCACGAGCTTCAAGGAAAGCATCGATCCTTCGTTCTTTGATTTCGATAACAAACATGTTTATGCCACCTCCAACCTGGGCCGCGATAAATCGGCCGTGGTCCTTTTCGATATCGCCAACGGCAAGGAAATAGAAGTGCTCTATGCGAACGACGACTACGACGTGAGCAGCATCAGCTATTCGCGCAAACGCAAGGTGGTCACTTCGGCATCTTTTGTCTCCTGGAAGCGCGAACGTCATTTCTTTGATGAGCAGACCCGTGACCTTTTCTCGAGGCTCGAGAAAGACCTTGGACAGTATGAACTGGGGATCACCGGTTACAACAAGGCCGAGGACATGTTCATCATCCGCACCTTCAGCGACCGCTCGCTGGGCTCTTATTACATCTATGACCTGAAAAATGACATGCTGGAGAAGATCCATGATGTGAGCCCGTGGATCGATGAGAACGACATGGCCAGGGTATACCCGATAAAGTATTCCGCTCGCGACGGACTGGTGATCAACGGTTATCTCACCCTGCCCAACGGGCTGACCATGGAAACAGCCGAAAACCTTCCCGTAGTGGTGAACGTACATGGCGGTCCCTGGGCCCGCGACAGCTGGGGATTCAACCCGGAAGTCCAGTTCCTGGCCAACCGTGGCTTCGCCGTGCTGCAGATGAACTTCAGGGGCTCGACCGGCTATGGCCGCGAATTCTGGGAAAAATCCTTCAAGGAATGGGGCCTCGATATGCAGAACGACATCACCGATGGCGTTTACTGGCTGATCAACGAGGGTATCGCCCATAAGGACAAGGTGGCCATCTATGGCGGGAGCTATGGCGGTTATGCCACCCTGCAGGGTATTGTGGTAACCCCCACGCTATATGCCGCAGCAGTCGACTATGTGGGGGTGTCAAACCTCTTCACTTTCATGAAGACCATCCCGCCATACTGGAAACCCTTGCTCGATATGATGTATGAGATGGTGGGCAATCCTGAGAAGGACAGCGTGCAGTTCAAGGCTACTTCACCCGCGCTGAATGCCGACAAGATCATGACCCCCCTCTTCGTGGCACAGGGTGCCAACGATCCGAGGGTGAACATCGACGAATCGGACCAGATCGTGAAGGCGCTCGAAGACCGCGGCATTGAAGTGGAATACATGGTGAAGGACAATGAAGGCCATGGATTCTACAACGAGGAGAACCGCTTCGACTTCTACCGTGCCATGGAGCAATTCCTCTCCAAGCACATCAAATAAGACTTTTGTTTTGTCAGTTGAAAGGGACGCCGGCCGGTGTCCCTTTTTTTGTGTAAGGCGGACGGGTATCGGATATCTGATATTTGATTTCTGATAGCTGATATTTGAAGTATCCGGAACCCGGCATGATTTGCGTCGGGGTGAAGTGACTTTGGGGCGGTGGAGTGGGGAGAAGTGACTAAAGTTAGTGAGACTGCCTTTTCATTTCGCTATGCTCATAAAAAGACAGTCTCACTAATGAAACACTGAAACAGTGAAACCATGAAACACTGAAACCATGAAACACTGAATCCCTGAATCCCCTATCTTTGTCCCATGCCAACAATCTACGCCATAGGCGAAACCATTTACGACATCATCTTCCGGGATGGGCAGCCGGTGGCTGCTAAAGCCGGCGGGGCCATGCTGAACACGGCCGTGTCGCTCGGCAGGCTGGGTCTCCCGGTCAGGTTCATCAGCGAGTACGGCATGGACAGGGCAGGGGAGGAGATCGATCGCTTCCTGGGGGAAAACGGAGTTGATACAGATGGAGTATACCGCTATGATGCCGGAAAAACTGCCATCGCCCTGGCGTTCCTGAACGAAAAGAACGAGGCGGCTTATTCATTTTACAAGATCTATCCTTCGAAAAGGCTTGAAATCGATATCCCGCAATTTGTGAAGGGTGATATCGTGCTTTTCGGTGCATTCTTCTCGCTCATGAAGGAGGTGCGGAGCCAGATGATGGCTTTCGTGAGGGCTGCCGCAGCGAACGGGGCATGCATCGTCTACGATCCCAATATCCGTTCTCCCCACAAGGATGAGATCGCTGAACTCAGGGGGCTGGTGCATGAAAACATTTCACTGTCAGACATCGTTCGGGGTTCCGATGAGGATTTCCGGACTATCTTCGACGCCTGTTCCGGTGATGAAGCTTACGACATCATCAGGCGGCATGGTGGGTCGGTATTGATCTATACCCGGAGCAGCCACGGGGTGGATGTCTTTTCCCCGGAGGGGAGGATCACCCTTGCTGTGCCCCCGGTGCATACGGTGAGTACCATCGGTGCCGGCGACAGTTTCAACGCGGGACTGATCTACAGCCTGTTCCGGTCAGGGAAAAAGGCCTGTGATTTGGGCCGGCATGAATACGAAAAGATGGTAAAGACGGCCATCTCATTCGGTTCGCACGCCTGTACGCATTATGAGAACTATATCAGCATGGAATTTGCTGCAGGGATAAAGAAGAATCGTTAACGGGCCCGGGTGACTGAAACATTTAATTGATATCTGGTATCTGGCTGCTGGCTGCCGGTTCAGGATTTATATTTCCCTTTTCCTTTTCAATTTCTGGAAATCGAGGTAATAGAGCACTTTCAGCGAAAAGCTGTTGCCCATGGGGGAGTCGAAGGTATATCGCAGGTTCTCGAAATAATCTTTGGCAATATCATTGCTTTCGGCAAAGATGTTGTTTTTCCATACGAAGAGCAGTTCGCTGGCCGGGGCAAAGATCCACCTGAAGACCATGTCGACATTGAAGGCATTCACCAGGAAGTCGCGGTCACCCGAATAGTTGTTCCTGATAAGGCTGCCGTCTCGCTGAAGGTCGTAGAAACGGTCGTAATCCACGGTGATCCAGTAATGCCTTGCGCGCAGCGAAAGGGATATGTTCTTGGTGAAGATGTACTTGATGTCGAGCACGCTCTCGAACGTCTGCACGTCGCGGGCGCCGATGATGATCCTTTCATCGCCGTTGTTGTCGAGCGAATCAGTGACATAACCGAGATTGTTCCAGTCCAGGTCGTAATTCAGGCTTAGCTTAAGGGTGAAGCTGTCGCTGACCCTGAGGCGCGGCCTCACGGAGAAATCGTAGCCCGACGATCCATTGGCGGTAGCGGCCCAGTAACCCCCACTCAGGTCCAGCACGAAGCGCTTACGGTAGTCGGGTGAGAAGAAAGCGCCGAAATAACCGACAGGCGGATATTTGAGCATCCATCCATCTACCCGTGGCTCATAATAATCGTGGCTTTCCAGCGGTGATACCTCCCAGTGGAAACCGGTGGTGATGTAATTGGTAAAGGTGGTCCGGTTTTCGGATAGGATATTGAAGGAAACGAATTTCGTATTGTCATAAAGCATATTGTACTCCAGCGAGAGCTCATTGTCCATCTCGATGAGCTTGCCTACAGGGTCATAAATATTGTATTCGAATTCGACCTGGTGCTCGAAACGGTTGTTGCGGGTGTTGAACCCCATGTCGTTGATGTCGTATTTCTCGTCCTGCGTATGCTGTTGATAGGCAAACCTGAAGTTCCCGCTGATCTTCCCGGCTTCCATGTTAAATGCATAACCCAGGTCGGGATTGCTGTCGGGGTAGTATTTCTGGCTGACGTTGGCCTGTGCCCCCACGGCCCAGGTATCGTTGGCGGTCTTGAGCTCAAATTCCGTACCGCTTACATTGGCAATGTAACGGTTGCGTCCCTGGTAGAGATTGGTATTATAAACACTTACGTATGAGTTGTTCTTCAGGTTCTGGTCGAAGACCAGCATGTTGTAGTTGCTGGCAGGATGGGTGAGGATCTTCTGTTCGGCCCCTGTCGAATCGATGATCCGTGCATGGGTGTTGGCATTCACGGCATTGAACACGCCGATGGCCGTGCCCTTCCTGTTCCTCCCCGAGATCTTGGTGGCATTGAGCAGTTGTATCTCACCGGGATTTTCCACGATACTGTCGGGAGCGTATTCATCCCTGACCTCCTGGTACCCGTCGGGTGTTCCCCCGATCCTGCGGCTGTAAAATATGTCGCCCCGGTCGAACAGTTCAGTCCCTTCGGTAAAGAAAGGCCGGCGCTCCTGGTAATAGACCTCGAAAGGGGATAGGTTGACGATCCTGTCGTCGGACTGTACCTGCCCGAAGTCGGGGATGAGGGTCATGTCGAGGGTGAAACTCTCGCTGAGCCCCAGCTTCATGTCCATGCCGTAATTGTAGGAATACCCCCAGGTTTCACTCCCCGGAAGCTGCTCAGTGTACCCTGCCACATATGGAATGAAAAACAGCCGCAGGGGTGGCTTGATATCGTGTATGCCACTCAGGGTGCCCGACTGGTTAAACACCCCGTCCTTCTTGTTGTCGATGTAGTTCCAGGTCGACCATTCGCGGTACCTCCTGATGCTGCGCCACATGTTCACGCCCCACTTTTGTATCTCTTTCTCCGGGAAACGCAGGGCCGCAAAGGGGATCTCGATCTCGGCGATCCAACCGCTGTCGGTGATCTGCACGGCACTTTTCCAGATCGGATCCCAGTTCTTGTCGCGATAATTGGCGGCATGTTTCACATCCGACTCCACGCCGCTGGCAGCCACCTTGAACTCGAAGGCATTCATCCCGTCGTCGTAAGGCGTGATGTCAATGGTAAAGAAATCGGCATTCACATCGTCGTCGTCGCGCTCGCCCAGCTCCCGCAGGATGCTGTCGGGGGCACTGTCGTACATCATGGCCCCCACGTACAGGGCACGGTCGTCATACAACAGCCTAACCTCTGTAGGTTGTGAAGGTGGTCTGCCATTGTATGGGTTGTACTGGAAAAAATCCTTTGCACCGATCGCCAGCGACCATACTCCCTCGTCGAGTATGCCATCGATCTTCGGGGCCTCAGGGGTACGCACAGCCTCCACATTTTTCCGCGTACCCTGTCCATATATGGCACCGGCCAGCACCGTAAAGGTTATGAACAGGAAAATGCCGTGAAATATCCGCTTCGTCATACCCGGGTCTGCTTTGATTCGCAAATTTATACAAAATTCATGAGCTATTCCACCCCGCAAGGATGCAGTATAATTAAGGAATATTGATCCCCGGATACTAAGACCATGGGAACGTGAGACTATGAGACTGTGGGATTTCCGCGTACCGCGTACCGCATTATAACCATCCCGAGTGCTCGGGATTAGTTCGACTAAGTCTTTTCATTTCGCTATGCTCATAACAAGACAGTCTCACTAATGAAACAGTGAAACAGTGAACCCAAGAAACCATGAATACATAAAACACCCCCTCAGTATCAAATCTTCTCCGCATATATCCTGTAATTCTCTTCATCAAAACAAACGAAGGTCACCTTTTGGGGGAGGTCGTGATTTTGCAGGAATTCCTTCACGGAGTGGATGGCGATCTCTGCGGCCAGCGCTTTGGGGAAGTGGTATACGCCGGTACTGATGTTCGGGAAGGCAACGGTTTTCAGCCCGTATTCCCCTGCCAGCATCAGGCTGTTCATATAACAGTTTCTGAGCAATTCTTCCTCATCCCTGTTGCCTCCTCTCCATATCGGGCCCACGGTGTGGATCACATGTCGGGCAGGCAGGTGGTATGCCCCGGTGATCTTGGCTTCGCCAGTCTCACATCCGTTCAGCGTACGGCATTCCTCCAGCAGTTCCGGCCCAGCAGCCCTGTGTATGGCGCCGTCGACTCCACCGCCGCCCAGCAGGCTGCTGTTGGCGGCATTTACAATGGCATCGACCGCCAGCTTTGTGATATCTCCCTGTATTAATTCGATCTTACCGGCCATCATTGCTTTTTATACAGTTTAAACCTTCGTTGAAGAGCGAATAACGAACAACTAATGTACAAGGTACTGCGTACAAGGTATTACGAGCCTTAAATACAGTTTTTAGTTTAAATTAATAACCCACCGTCTTAGACGGTGGTAATGTTCTTTCGGCTTTGCCTATATTTGTGATATGAGCAAATATAAGAAGCTTTCTCATGTTGTATATAAATGTGATTATCACATTGTTTGGGTTCCGAAGTATC
>JAXGTH010000088.1:0-11166 GCA_040775045.1 Bacteroidales bacterium | reverse complement strand
GGCCCATCATGTGCAACGGGGCCAACCTCAGCTATGAGAAAGCAGTATTTGTGGATGTGGGTGGATTCGAAGGGAATGAGCATATTCCCGGGGGGGACGATATCTTTATGATGGAAAAAATAAACCGGCACTATCCCAAAGGCTCGACCGGATTCATTACCAGCCCGGAGGGCCTGGTATTCACACCACCGTCGCCCGGGCTGAAATCATTCCTCAGCCAGCGTTTTCGATGGGTATCCAAGAGCAAATCATATAAAGATCCTTTCCTGATCGCCTCCGCCATTATTGTCCTTTTAATTAACCTGTTACTGCTGATTTCACTTATCTGGGCCTTTATTTCCCTGGCGGGATTATGGATTTTTTCCAGCCTCTTCCTTTTTAAATGCCTTGTCGACCTTCCCTTTTTGTATAAGGCCACAAAATTTTTCGGTCAACACAGGCTGATGGCCTGGTATCTTCCCTTCCAGTTCATCTATTTTATTTTCATCAGCCTGAGCGGGATTCTGGGTAATCTGGTTTCCTACAGATGGAAAGGCAGACCTCACAGGTCCGGGGACCTGTGAGGTCCCAGTGCTTCTGCAACCGCCAGGTCTTCCGTTGTCGTAATCTTGATATTCTTCCTCTCCCCCTCAACAAGATGTATCTTGGCACCATAGGCCTCGGCCACCGTGGCATCATCGGTAAATGACGGGTGGTATGCCTGCCCGTATGCTTTTCTGATCAGGGAAACATCAAAAACCTGGGGTGTCTGCACCAGCCTGAACATCTCCCTGTCGGCAGGACGGCTGTCTTTTCCGTTCAGCTCCCGCATGGAATCCTGCACGGGGATCACCGGGATGGCATTGCCATGCCGGCCGGCGGCACGAAAACACCTTGATATCAGCTCAGCTGAAACCAGCGGGCGGGCTGCATCATGGATAGCCACCAGGCCTTCGCCGGCGATCATCTCAAGGCCGTTCTTCACGGATTGGAAACGGGTCGCTCCGCCGCCGCATGTTTGAATGGCTGCCTTAAGGGGATATTTTCCCCGGATACGGAACCACTCGTCCATACCATCAACCGGCAGGACAAGGATGATACTGACATCGGCAGCGTAATCGGTAAAAGCCCTGATGGCATGCATGATCACCGGCAGGCCGTTAAGCTCCATAAATTGCTTGGGAAGATCAGAAACCATCCGTGTACCTTTTCCCCCGGCCGTTATGATCACGTATTCGTCAGGCATATCATATCAGAAACTTTATCCCGGAACCCAGTCCAGATTTCTGGTTTTTCTGGACACCCAGCACCCAGTACCCAGTACCCAGTACCCAGAACCCAGCACCCAGAACCCAGTACCTAAATTATCAACATCGCATCCCCGTAGGTGAAAAATTTGTATTTCTTGTCGACGGCTTCCTTGTAAGCTTCCATAAGGAATTCGTAGCCGGCGAAAGCTGCCACCATCATCATCATCGACGATTGCGGAAGGTGCAGGTTGGTGACCATGGCGTCGGCCACCTGGAAATCGTAGGGAGGGAAGATGAACTTGTTCGTCCACCCGCTGTAAGGCTTCACCTTTCCGGTGATCGACACGGTGGTCTCGAGGGCTTTCATCGATGTGGTGCCGATGGCACATACTTTATGCCTTCCTTCCTTAGCCCTGTTGATCACGTCGGCATTGGCGCTGTCGATGATCACTTCCTCCGAATCCATTTTGTGCTTGGTCAGGTCTTCCACCTCTATGGTACGGAAGTTGCCAAGCCCGGCATGGAGGGTGATCTCGGCAAACGATACCCCCAACAGTTCCAGCCGCTTCATCAGCTCCCTGCTGAAATGCAGCCCTGCCGTGGGTGCGGCTACGGCACCTTCGTGCTTGGCATAGATGGTCTGATAACGCTCTTCGTCCTCAGGCATCACCTTGCGTTTGTGTATCTTGGGCAGCGGAGTCTCGCCCAGGCTGTAGATGGTCTTCTTGAAATCCTCATATGGTCCGTCGAACAGGAACCTGAGCGTCCGACCGCGTGAGGTTGTGTTGTCGATCACTTCTGCCACCAGGGCATCATCCTCGCCAAAATAAAGTTTGTTACCGATGCGGATCTTCCTTGCCGGGTCGACCAGCACATCCCATAGCCGCGTTTCACGGTTCAGCTCGCGGAGCAGGAAAACCTCGATCTGTGCGCCCGTCTTTTCTTTGGTGCCATAAAGGCGTGCTGGGAACACCTTGGTGTTGTTGATAACGAACACGTCGCCATCGTTGAAATATTCCAGTATATCGATGAAGGATTTGTGCTCAATGGTACCTTTTTTCCTGTTCAGAACAATCATCTTCGATTCATCCCTGTTGTCGGGTGGGTGATTGGCTACGAGTTCAGGAGGCAAATGAAATCTGAATTGCGATAATTTCATTTTACGTGTTTAGTTAGGTCTTCAGGAAATGAATCTGCAAAGATACACAAAATCGGCGGGCTTGTCAAACCTTTCCCTTACAAATTAGGTCTTTACGGGGCATTTTGGTAAATCACTACCTGAATTTTTCCGGGGGAAAGCCGGAATTCATGCCTCCCCGCGAAGCGTTTGCTCA
Organism: Bacteroidales bacterium; assembly: GCA_040775045.1. Taxonomy (GTDB): domain Bacteria; phylum Bacteroidota; class Bacteroidia; order Bacteroidales; family B18-G4; genus B18-G4. Next base: position 8,603 of record JAXGTH010000088.1, on the reverse strand, counting down.
AGTTCGCCGATGGTGAGGGCTTCGCCGAGACTGAACTCACCTATGCGTGTGCGCCTGAGCGACAGGATGTAAGCACCGCTATGCAGGGCTTTTCCAAGGTCGTGGATCAGGGACCTGATATAGGTGCCCTTGCTGCACAATACCCTGAAATCGCTTTCCGGTATACCCGGGTGTGTGATCTCGAAGGCATGGACCTGCACCTCGCGCGGCGGAAGTTCAACCTTTTCCCGTTCCCTGGCCCGCTTGTAGGATCGTACACCCTCAACCTTGATGGCCGAATAGGCCGGGGGGACCTGCCTGATAATTCCGACGAACGCCCGGGCAGCATCAACGATGGCTTCGGGAGACAGGTGCGTTGTATCGAAGACCCTGTCGACCTCCGTTTCCTTGTCGTAGGAGGGTGTGGTAGCCCCCAGGTACAGGGTCCCGGTATATTCCTTATCGAGGCCCGAAAACTCAAGGATGCGCCTGGTGGCCTTACCCACACAAACGATCAGCAGCCCTGTGGCAAGCGGATCGAGGGTTCCGGCATGCCCCACCTTGATCTTCCTGATGCCGGTATAGTCGCGGATCATATACCTGATCTTGTTCACCACATCGAAAGAGGTCCAGGTGGAGGGCTTGTCGATCAGCAGGACTTCCCCTTCAGTGAAATTATATTTTTTTGCAGGAGGCAAGGTTTATCCCCGTGTCAATATTGAAAATATGATGGCTCCACTCCCGATCAGGAAGCAATAGATGGCAAAATACAACAATTTTCCTTTTTTTACGATCCCGATCATCCATTTGCAGGCCAGCAGGCCGGAAATGAATGCTGCAAGGAAACCAACCAGCAGGGGCAGCACGCCAACGCCACCGGCACCATTCATACTTCCCTCCGAAAGGTCCTTGAGGTTAGCCCCGATGATGGGGATCAGCACCATAAGAAAGGAAAAGCGTGCCACGTTGGTTCTCCTGTTGCCAAGGAGCAAACCCGTTGAAATGGTGGCGCCTGAGCGGGATATCCCCGGCAATACCGCAAGAGCCTGGGCAATGCCGATAACGATTGAATCAAGGAAACTGATCTTGCGCTCGTTGCGTTTCACGATATAGGTAGACAACAGAAGGAGGGAGGTGATGATCAGCATGGAACCCACGAAAAGCACATTCCCGGTAAAGAAGCTTTCAACCTGTTCCTTGAAGAACAGACCCAGGATGATCACCGGCACCATCGAGAGAAATATCTTTGCCACAAAGGCGGTTTCCTCATTCCAGCGAAAGGCCAGGAGCCCCCTGAGCAGGTTCAGGATATCCTTGTAGAAAACGACAATGGTGCTGAGCACGGTGGCACCGTGCACGACGACTGTAAAAATGAGGCTTTTTTCTGCATTAACGCCCAGGATGGCCTTGCCCAGCTCCAGGTGGCCGCTGCTGCTCACCGGCAGGAACTCCGTCAGGCCCTGGATGATCCCCAGTATCAATGCTTCAAGCCAGTCCATGTGCCGGATTCAGGGATCAGTCTTTGGGCTTCTTCATGATGGCATATATCTCGATGATATATCCGGCCAGCACCAGTATGGGGGCCAGGGTCATCCTGCGGAAAATGAAGATGTCTTCGCTGAATACGTTGGGATCGTCAGAGCCTCCGCCGATCATCAGCAGGAAGCCGACGAGGATCACCACCAGCCCGATGACGAGCAGGCGATAGTTTTCCCTGCCAAAGGCAAAAGCTGCACCGGCTTCTGCGCCAGGCTTGCCTTTTACCGGCGCACTTTCAGCTGCCGGCGATTCTTTTCCCGCTTTGTTCTTTGTCGGTATATGCTTTTTCGGGCTTGCCATATGAAGTGTGTTGATGATCAAAAATAAACTAAAATTCCTAATATGGTCGCGGCTTAACATATTTTAAGCCTCAAGGATGAGGCAAAAATACGTTGTTTTGGCTTATAAATCAAAACCCGGCGATCCTATTCGCAGGTTAAATATCCATTGCATGTACTAATAATAAAGCCTGTCGGCCCTGGCCCTGAGGTACCGCCTCACCGAAACCCAGGTTGAAAGGAAAGTCAGCAGTATGCCTGTAACGATCACCAGCCCGAAGAGTGTAAGGATCAGGGTGAGGTCCTGCAGGTTGACCAGTTCGGGAACCTGCTTCTGCGAGAAATACAGGATCGCCCCCAGGAAGATGATCGCCAGAAAGGAACCATAGATCCCCTGCAACACCCCCTGCCACAGGAATGGCCTCCGGATGAAAGCGCCGCTGGCCCCCACCAGCTGCATGGTCCTGATGATAAACCGCCTGGAATATACCGACAGGCGGATGGTGTTGTTGATCAGGGCCACTGCGATCACGAGCAGCAGGATGCTGAATCCCAGGATCACCATGCTGATCCGCCTGATGTTCCTGTTGATCAGGTGCACCAGGTCCTTCTGGTAATAGACCTCTTTCACATCGTTATTGGCAAGGATCTCCTGTTCGATCATCTCCAGGCTGTCAATGTTGGTATAGGCAGCCTTGAGCCTGAGCTCGATGGAAGGCAGCAGGGGATTATAGCCGAGGAAACCGATGAAGTCCTCGCCCAGGTCTTCGCGCAACTCTTCGGCCGCCCGCTCCGGGGTGATATACTCCGTGGACTTCACATACGGGGTGGCATCCAGGGTCTTCTGAAGCTGAACAATGCCGGCCTCGCGCACACCCTCCTTCATGATGATGGAGAAACCGATATTCTCGCGCACGTACTCGGAAAGCTTCTGTGCATGCAGCACCACCAGGCCCAGCATGCCCACCATGAACAACACCAGGGTGATGCTGATCAGGGCAGTGATCCGCGATGACTGCAGCTTACGTCGCTGGTAACGTTCTTCTCCTGTGCTCATGGCTGGTGCATTACAGGGATTGACCATAACCCTGCACAAAGTTATGATTTTTACGGTAAGTGAAGCCAAATGAATCTCATGTCATTCCCTATTTATTATTGTACCATGCCTGATAAGCATCTTTTTCCTAATTTCGCGTACGAATTCGGCCATCCGTCCACCCTGACGGAAGGCTTTAAGGAAAACATTTACAGGAAGCAGCAGTGATGGAATATAATTTCAAGGAAACCGAAGAGAAATGGCAGAAATACTGGCAGCAACAGAAAACATTTGCCGCCCCGAACAAGTCGACGAAACCAAAATTCTACGTTCTCGACATGTTCCCTTATCCTTCAGGGGCAGGCCTGCATGTGGGGCATCCGCTGGGATACATCGCTTCCGACATCTATGCCCGCTACATGCGGCACAGGGACTATAACGTGCTCCATCCCATGGGCTACGATGCCTATGGCCTGCCGGCAGAGCAATATGCCATACAGACCGGCACCCACCCGCAGGTGACCACTTATAAGAATATTGACCGTTACCGTAGCCAGCTCGACCGTATAGGATTTTCATACGACTGGGATCGCGAGGTGCGCACATGCGATCCGCATTATTACAAGTGGACCCAGTGGACTTTCATCCAGCTCTTCAGGCACTGGTACAACAGGAAGAGCGACAAGGCAGAGCCCATATCCGGGCTGGTGGATCATTTCGGGAAACATGGCAATCATGATATCGATGCCGCATGCAGCGATTGCAGGGTTTTCACGGCCACGGAGTGGAAGGCCATGAACGAAAGGCAGCAGCAGGAAATGCTGATGCATTACAGGCTGGCCTACCTTTCCGACACCTGGGTGAACTGGTGCTCTGATCTCGGCACAGTGCTGGCCAACGACGAGGTGAAGGACGGGGTCTCGGAACGCGGCGGCCACCCGGTAGAGCGTAAGCTGATGCGGCAATGGTCGCTCAGGATAACAGCCTATGCACAACGCCTGCTCGACGGGCTGGAAACCCTTGAATGGACCGAGTCGCTGGTGGAGATGCAGAAAAACTGGATCGGTCGCTCCGAAGGGGCCTCCGTCAAATTCGGCATCAGGGGACACAACAGGGTGCTGGAAGTCTTCACCACCCGCCCCGACACCCTCTGGGGGGCCACCTTCATGGTGCTGGCCCCGGAACATGAATGGGTGGAAGCCATCACCGCCCCGGAACGGAAAGCGGAAGTGATGGAATACGTGGAAAAAGCAAAGAACCGCTCCGAACGTGAACGCTCGTCGGAGGTGAAGAAGATCACGGGGGTGTTCACCGGGGCTTATGGCATCAACCCCATGAACGGGAAGGAAATACCCATATGGGTAGCCGACTATGTATTGATGGGATACGGCACGGGGGCTATCATGGCCGTTCCGGCCCACGACAGCCGCGACTTCGCCTTTGCCCGTCACTTCAGCATCCCCATCATACAGGTGGTGGCCGGTCACGGGGAAGCAGCCGGGAACACCGACAGCTGGGAAGATTCGTACGATGCCAGGGAAGGCGTGATGGTCAACTCGGGCTTTATTACCGGAATGGAAGTAAAGGACGCCATACATGCAGTGATCAGGAAACTTGAAGATGAAGGCATTGGTTACGGCAGGGTAAACTACCGGCTCCGCGATGCCATCTTCAGCAGGCAACGTTACTGGGGAGAGCCTTTCCCCATCTTTTACAGGGATGGCATGCCCTACCCCCTCGAAGAGGATGAGTTGCCCCTGGAACTGCCGGAAGTGGACAAATACCTGCCCACCGAAGATGGTGAGCCCCCGCTGGCCAGGGCAAAGAACTGGGTCAACAGCGACGGTTATCCGCTTGAAACCAATACCATGCCCGGCTTTGCCGGTTCGAGCGGCTACTATTACCGCTACATGGACCCCCATAACGACCATGCTTATTTCTCGAAGGAAGCCAATGATTACTGGCAGGATGTCGACCTTTATATCGGTGGCGACGAGCACGCCGCCGGGCACCTGATCTATGCCCGCTTCTGGAGCATGTTCCTCTACGACATCGGCCTCGCCTGCAAGGCAGAACCCTTTAAGAAACTCATCAACCAGGGAAAGATACAGGGCAGATCAAGTTTTGTTTACAGGTTGAAAGGAAATAACACCTTCGTTTCGAAGGGCCTGCTCGGGAAGTATGACGCCGTGCCCATGCACGTCGACATCAGCATGGTCGACAATGACATTCTCGACATCGAGGCCTTTAAAAACTGGCGCCCCGAGTTCAGGGACGCGAAGTTCATCCTTGAAGACGGGAAATACGTGTGCGGATGGGAGATCGAGAAGATGTCGAAATCCAAGCATAACGTGCAGAACCCTGACGAACTCATCGAAAAATATGGTGCCGACACCCTCAGGCTGTATGAAATGTTCCTTGGTCCGCTCGAACATCACAAACCCTGGGATACCAAAGGAATTGAAGGAGTATTTCGCTTTATCAGGAAACTGTGGCGCCTTTATCACGACCAGGACGGGAATTTTATGGTTACCGACGATGAGCCCGGCGATGAAGAGCTCAAAGTACTCCATAAGACCATCAGGAAGATCAGCGACGACATTGAGCGATTCTCTTTCAACACAGCGGTGAGCAGCTTTATGATCTGCGTGAACGAACTTTCTGACCTGGGTTGCGGGAAACGCAGGGTGCTGGAACCCCTCAGCATACTGATCTCGCCTTATGCCCCCCATATCGCGGAAGAACTATGGTCGAGGCTCGGGCACCACGATACCATTGCCTACGAAAAATATCCGGAATGGGAAGAACGTTACCTGGTAGAAGATACCTTCGAATACCCTGTTTCCTTTAACGGGAAATTGAGGTTCAAACTGGTACTGCCCCTCGACATGGGTAAGGAAGAAATAGAAAAAGCAGCCCTCGGGGCCGAAGAGGCACAGAAGTGGCTTGAAGGGAAACAGCCAAAGAAAGTTATCGTGGTCCCGAAACGGATCATCAACATCGTTGTTTAATTGTTCTGAACTCCCGGCCGGTTTTTTTGGAATACTTTTTGAAACTGTTGGAGAAAAGGAAAAATATGATCAAAGCCATTGCACCATATTGTCTCATTCTATTCCTGGGATTATCCGGCCTGAAAGCCCAGGACGCAGTGAAGTATGTGGATGAGATCCCTTTCCAGCGGGGTGAATCCGGAAAATACAGGGTCTATTACGACTCATGGCTTACCTCGGGCATCTCGGCCGGGATCGGCCTTATCAGCATTACCGACCAGGAAAGGGTATTCAACGGGAGGAAGACCTTCCACTTCGAAGTGATCGGGAAATCGGTGGGTCTCTTCAACTGGTTCTTCAAGGTGGACGACCGTTTCGAATCCTATGCCGATGAAGAGACCATTGTGCCATATCATTTCATCAGGCGAACACAGGAAGGATCGTTCCACTATGAGGATGATGTCGACTTTGACCAGGAAAACCACATCGCCACCAGCCGCCGTAAGGTCAAGCCGGTACCTCCCGGGGTAAAGGATATCGTTTCGGCTTTCTATTATATGCGGACCATCGACTTTACGGATGCAAAAGCCGGTGATGAGTTCTTTCTCGACTTCTACCTCGACGATTCGGCATATGTCAGCAAGATCATCTATGAAGGGAAGGAGATCGTGGAAACCCGGCTGGGAAAGTTCCGCTGCCACAAATTCAGGCCCATGGTGGCACAGGGTGAGATCTTCCAGGAACCCTACCCCATGACGCTTTGGGTTACTGACGACAGGAACAAGGCTCCCATACTCGGAAAGTCAAAGGTCATCGTTGGATCCGTAAAGATCGAACTGGTTAAGATCACCGGCCTGAAATATCCCATGGAAGCCAGGCTCGACTGAATTATTCGGCTCCCCCGATTGGCAACATTCTCCTGAACCTCAACCCTGATACTGGATTTTACAGTCTCAATTGTGTAATTTTGTTTGTGGAATCGCTTCCCTTCGGGCATCATTGATAAACAACCTTAACAACCTCGTCGCCATGAAACCTTATATTCTTAATATCCTTTTCATCACCGGTATATATTTTATCCCCGGTATCCCCATGCAGGGACTGCTGGCCCAGGGTGCTGCCCGGGCCAATGACTACGAAAAGCAATGGCAGGCCGTTTACGAGCTGGAAAAGAAAGGCCAGCCCCGTTCTGCCATTGGGATCATCGACAGCATATTTGAACAGGCAAAGAAAGACCGGGTTGAGGTACAGATGATCAAGGCCCTGGAATATCAGATCCGGATGAGCGCAGCATTTGAAGAAGACTACCTTCGGAAAGGCATCGACAGGATCAGGGGCGAAATGCCATCGTTCACCTCCCCTTCCACGCAGGTGCTGCATTCACTGCTTGCCGACCTTTACATGGCCTACTACCAGTCAAACCGCCACCTCATCCTTGGCCGTACATCGGTTGCCGGGAATGAACCCGGCGACATGGGCACCTGGGACCAGCAACGCTTTGAAGAGAGGATCTTTGACGAATACCGGCAGTCGCTCAGCAACCCCGGCATACTTAAGGGCACACCTGCATCGGAATACCAGGCCATACTGGAAGAGGGCGATTCGCTCGATACCTTCCGGCCGACACTTTATGACATTCTCGCCCATCAGGCACTTGACTTTTATCGTAACGATGAGTTCATGGCCGGTAAACCGGCCATCCGTTTCGAGGTGGATGATCCCCGGATGATTGACATCGCGGAAGCCTTTGTCAGGCTTAACCTTAAGGAAAAGGAAGCCTTCTCCATGAAGTTCCATGCCCTGAAGTTGTACCAGGACCTGATCGCATTCCACATGGATGATCCCGACCCGGCGGCCCTGGTCGACCTTGACCTGGACAGGCTCCGGTTTGTTTATGACCATGCCGTGTTCCACGAAAGGGACAAACTCCTGCTTCATACCCTGGAACAGATGGAGTCGTTGTATATGGGCACAGAACCGGTAACGGAAGTTTATTACCAGATCGCCCTGCTCTATAATGATTCAGGAAACAACTACGACCCCAAAGTGTCGGACGAGCACAGGCGCGACAGGATCATAGCTGTGCAATACTGTGAAAATGCCATCACTGAGTTCCCCTCATCTTATGGTGCAGCACGCTGCAGGGTGCTCCTTAAACAGATAAAAGAAAAGAAACTGGATGCAGAGACAGGGTATGCCGGATTACCCGGAAAACATATCCTCTCCTCCCTGGCCTTTCGCAATGTGAAGGACATCTACCTGAGGATCGTTCCACTGGATCCCGAAGCATACCGAAGGCAAAAGATGAGCTGGGACAATGAAGAAATGCTTTCGCATTACCGCGGCCTCAGGCCCGTGAAGCAATGGGCGGTCAACCTGCCGGTAGAGATCGATTACCAGGAGCACCGCACCGAGATCGCGATACCACCGCTTACGGAAGGGTTTTACGGGCTGATGATCTCCGACAACCCCGCCTTTGACGATAAGAAGGGGGTGATCAGCATCGACCGGTTCTGGGTTACGGGCCTCAGCTACATCAGCAATAATACCGAGACCGGCGACCTGCAGCTATACATCCTCGACCGGGCAAACGGCAAACGCATCCCCGGTGTAAAACTGACCGCCTACGAAGAAGCTTACCGGAACAGGGAATATGTGCTTGCCCAAACGGGCACCTATACTAGCAACAGTGAGGGCATGGCCATCATTCCTGCGGTGGAAGGAAAGGCCAGCAGGCTGATCCTTGAACTGCAAAACGGCATCGACCGTTTTACCTCCCCG
>JAXGTH010000087.1:0-11359 GCA_040775045.1 Bacteroidales bacterium | reverse complement strand
TTACTTGAATGCATGCCTCAAGTTACTAAACTTGATGGCTTTGGAGGGGGAGGCATCCCCCTTCTTTTTAACATTCTTATTAACAATCCAATAGAAAATCAATTAAAAAAAAGAAGCTGCCCCTTTTGAGACAGCCTCTTTTTTTTAGAATTCCCAGAGGTCGTGTTCGAACTCGAAGAGCTCGTTCTTTATACGCTCTGATTCGTACAGGGCATCCAGCCCGGTGGCGTATTCCGAGATACGCCTGTCGTAGACGTTGGATTCCTTGTAGATATAGCTGTTGAACATCCTTTTCCAGAAGGCATCGTCGTAGGTGAGCCGCATGGCATCGTTATGACGGTTGTAGATGAGCGCCTTGGCCAGGATGGGCCTGGCTTCCGGGAAATAGATCCAGAACAGCGGTTCGCTCACCTCTTCATTGTCACGCTCCTTGATCATCACGGGGCAGACACCAATGATCCTGACCATCATCTGCGACCTTTGCTTGTCGAAGTACCAGTCTTCCTTCACCCTGATCCGCTTCACCCTCGTGGGGTCGAACTCGGTGTAGATCACCGTATCATATTCCTCGTAGGGCGGGTAGGGACGCTGCAACACCTGGTGAATAGTGTCCACCTGCCGGGCGATCACCTCCTGGTAGACCAGGGGCACGAGGAATTCGTCGGTGGCCGAGATGTCGTAGGCGGTGATAGAGCCTTCCTTCAGCCCGTCCATGATGATCTGCATGAAACTTCTCCAATGGTTATGGGGCTCGATGGGATAATAGAAGTACTGGTTGATCTTTTCGCGAAAGTCGATCTCGCGCCAGAGCCTTTTCTGCCACATTACATCAGCTTTCCGTAAAGGAGGGTATGGCACGGGCCTCATGTTGATGAAGCCGCTACCTTCTTCGAACAAGCCGTCGACAGGCGGGCTGTCGAGGATCTGGCCACGGGCGTCGCTGCCGCCAAAGCCAGCCAGTAATGCCACTGCTCCTAGGATGATGATTAGCTTTTTCATTATACTGGTATTACGCGTTTATTCAATGGTTAAGTTGATTGATCCGAGGGTGCGGAGCGAACCGTCAGGGCCCTCGGCCTGGATGTTTTCAAAAAAGAACTTCTGTCCCCTCTTGGCATTCCTGATGATATCCATCATCTCTCCGCTGAAGCGGTTACCGCTGGTACGCTTCGGGATCCAGTCGCCGTTGATGATGGTACCCATGATAAAGGAGGTGACCACGAAGTTGAGGTCGAAGTCAAAGTCTTTCATCTGGGGGATGATGGCACCTGCAGCCAGCAGGGTGTTCTTGTTAATGTTACCTTCGTTGATGCCGGCGATCTCGGCTACCGGGTCGGGCACCCTTTTCACCCTGAAGTTGAAGGCGCCCATGTTCATCATCTGGCCTTCGTATTCGGCCGAAGCGCTCACCACGGCTTCAGTGGCTTCCTTGGGTACGCGCACGATCCAGTCGCCTCTATCCACGGGGTCGGGGGTGATGGTTCCGACGGAGATCGAAGGCCTGATCTTTTCCTTGGCGATGCCCGGAACGGAGATGGATACAGGGTTGTCGACACCGCGGTAGAACACGTTCATCTTCTTGGCTGCAACGGTCAGTGATGGCGGGGCAACGATATACTCGTGCACGAAAGGATAACGTTCCGTTTCCCCTTCGGGGTTCTTGATCTCGATCACACCGGCAAATTTGTGAATACCTTCCCGGTTGGCATTCCATTCCAGCTTGACGATGCCGTCCCTGCCTTCCCATTTTTCGGCACGGGAGCGGTTGGCATCCGTAATGGCATCGGCGCCCTGGAGCACGTAAACGTCGGGATTCTGCTTGGTGTCGTATGCCGCAACGAGTACTTCTGCTTCATACTTCTGCCCCTGGATCACGTAGGATGTCTTGGGGATGATCTTTGCCGTTACATCATCGAATTTGTAGTCGGAGAGGGTGATCTCGCTGAAGAGTTCTGATACCACGTCAAACTCGGTGGTTTGAACTTCGGCGATGATCTTGTTCAGGATCGTGACCTCGGCGGCCAGGATCGTGTGGTAAAAATGATGGTACTCCCAACTTTCCGACTTCCCGTCGGCGTTATAGTAAGTGCCATCGGTTTTTAACCCTATCTTCACCCTGCCCCTGTATGCTTCGGGGATCAGTTCTTCCATCCTGACCCTGTATTCGTCGAGCTTGCCCTTAAGCTCTGATGCTTTGCCCTCCACGGTGATGAAAAAGGATGTCGGCCTGTCAAACTTGTCCTTTGTGGGGACGCTTCGAAGGTCAAGGGTCCGTTTTTCGATCATCCTTTGCGGGTTGATGGGGTCACGGATCTGTTCTATGGTATAGTATTTCTCAAGGACTTCCTCCTTGCTGTCGCGTTCGGAATAGGCAACGAGGTCGAGCATGAGGTCCTGAATGTATGTGATCAGGTCGTTACTGTATTCCCTTGCCTGCTTTGCCTTATCATAATGCTCACCCACCTTGGCAGGGTTCAGCCTGTACTGGTTCGCGAACTGGTCGTAAACGGTTTCGATCTTGTTATGCACGATCTGGTTTGTGGTCAGCATACTTTCATTCACCACGAGGAAGGCATCCAGGATCTGCTTGGAAACGTTCAGGGCCAGCAGCGCTGTCAGTACAAGGTACATCATCGCAATCATTTTCTGCCGCGGGGTTTCCTTATATCCAGCCATATTTGTTAAAGTTTTAAGTTTTGTTTAGCTCAATAGTTAATTAATGGTGGCATTAATGATGCTATGCGTTTGGCTTCATGGCGTTCAGCATGTTGCCGTATACTTTGTTGAGTGCGGCAACCCTGTCGGTAAGGGTATCCAGTTCCTGCTTGTATACCATTGTTTTTTCGTTGGAGGCACCCAGGCTTTCCATGAAGGCCTCGAAGGTTTTCTGGATCTTGGCAGCGGATTCCACCTGCTTATTGGTGGCCTGGAGCTGCAGTTCATATGCTGCATTCAGGGCGGACAGGTTGCCGGAAATACGCTTCAGTTCTTCGGTATAAGCGGCGCTGTCGCTCGAGGTAAAGTCAAGGGCCTTGGCCGATTCAGCAAGGGTTTTGGCCGACTGGTTGTATTTTTCTGCCAGGGCATGCGCCGAACTGGTGGCGGCTTTGATCCCTTCTGTGAATTCATTGGTTACATTCATCTCCTTCACAAGGCTTTCGGCGGCCTTATGGTAAGATGACGAAAGGCTGTTGGCGCCTTCGGCGGCCGACTTGATGCTCTTCAGGTATTCTTCCGAGGAGCTGGCATCTTTTTTCAATGCTTCGGCTGTGGCCTTATAGGAGTGGTTGAGCTCGGATACCGATGCGGAAGCATTTTTCACGTTGCCAACATATTCATTGGTAACATGTGTCGCATCGGTGATGTCGGCGAGTTTGGAAGCGCTGTCGCTCATCTTTCGAAGTCCTGCCCCGAGGCTGTCGATGAGTTCAGGTCCGATCTTGGCTTCCGAAAGCAGGTCGTCGAGTTCTTCGGTGGGCTTTTTCCTTATTTCCCCGCCATGGTACATGCCGGCCAGCTCGGGATATACGAGGCTCCAGTCGGGTTCAACGTGGGGAGGTTCAAATGCCGAGAAGAAAAAGATAATGGATTCAGTCCCCAGACCAATGATTAGCATAATATCAGCACCGGCGTAGTGATTGATCTTAAAGAGGGCACCCAGGATCACAACTGATGCACCCAGCCCGTAAAGTTTTGCCATGAAGTTTCTAAAGCCTCTGGTCCGAACAATGTTATTTAAACCCATGATGATTTGATTTAATTGTTAATTAATGACTCTGATTTAGCCTGTTTATTTTAGATTAAGTTAGTTGTACACCCGTGATGCCCTGGCGGGATTGTCGTCTTTGCTCCTGCCAAGGAAAGGTTGCATGGTGCGGAATCCAATATAGGATTTCGCAGTATCCTGGTATTCGTAGGCCCTGGTCTGTACCTGAAGGTAATAGGCTACATCTTTCCATGAGCCGCCTTTCACCACCTTTCTTTTCATGTCAGGCGGATCGTCTTCTTTTGCGTTATAGGTGTAGTTGGGGTTCATATCCCACGTAAAGTTGTATGATACGGGATCGAAGGCGCTGATGGTCCATTCGGCAACGTTACCGGACATATCGTAAAGTCCCCATTCGTTTGGCGGGTAATGGCCCACGATCACCGTCCTCAGGCCACCATCGTCGATGTAGTTACCCCTGATGGGTTTGAAGTTGGCAAGGAAGCATCCCTGGTCGTTGCGGGTATACGGCCCTCCCCAGGGGTACGGGCTGTTCTCGTAACCGCCCCTTGCGGCCCATTCCCATTCTGTTTCCGTGGGCAGGCGGAATTCAGCTACGCTGGTCTCGTTCTTTTCGTTGCGCAGGTAGGCATTCCGCAATTCTGTCCTCCACACGCAGAATGCCCTTGCCTGCAGCCAGTTGACGCCAACAACCGGATAGTGGTCGAAAGCCTGGTGCCAGAAGTACTTTTCCGTCATGGGATCGTTGAATGAATAGGTGTAGTCGTGGATCCAGCAAAGGGTGTCGGGGTAAACATTGATGATCTCCTTGCGCACGTATACAGAGCGGTCTCTCATCCCCTGCGGGCGGTTGGCGAAGCCGGCATTTTCGTAGTTGCCGTCCTCCGACCAGTCTTTCTTGGCCGCAGCATTCAGGTCGACCCAATAATATTCGTAGAACAGTTTCCGCGTGTCGATCTCCTTCCTCCTGAAATACCTTTCATGCTCCGGAAGGAACATGTCTTCCAGGGCGTCCCTGACAGCCTGGTCGTCGGAATCCCAGGGTACCTCTTCTCTCCAGTTGACTACCGGGGGATCGATGATCTCACCCCTCTTGGTCTCGGTACGGATGTACGGCGGGTCGGTGATGCCATTGTCATAAAGCATCCAGCGGGCAATGGAATCCCTCACCCAGTATACAAACTGCCGGTACTCGTTATTGGTGATCTCTGTTTCATCCATGTAGTAGGCAGCGACCGAAACGGTTTTTGGCTGGTGCAGCTGGCTGTAGTTGAAGTCTTCATCGCCGGTACCCATGGTATAGCTTCCCTGCGGGATAAATACCATTCCATAGGGATCGGGCTGGTAGAAATGCTTTGCACCTCTCCTGACCCCAACGAGTTCGCCATTGCCTGAGTTGCTGCAACTGTCAAGGATGATCAGCGCTGTGAGTAGTGCCAGGTAGAATGGAAACTTTTTCATACTGTTTTAGATATTGATTAAGTAGCTAACGGTCTCGTATTACAATTATTATAAAAAACGCCCAAAAATAACCATAAAAACCACATAACGCAGTTTTTTTTGAAAAATTACAGAAACCTCGTATTCCTGTAGCTTTTTCTCCCCTTTTCAGCTTCAATTTTGAAGCAATACTTCAGCATTACTTCGTGGCTTCCTGCCGTGCGGCCCAGGCCCAGGCGGGAAGTCGTGATATCATATGAATACCCGATCCTGAAATTCTTGTACTGCAGGCCGAGGATCACCGAAACGGCATCCTGGAGCCGGTAGTTCAGGCCTCCCCAGAACATGTTCTTGTATTCAAGCAGTGCGGCAACATCCAGTTGCACGGCAGCTTGGTCGAGTTTCACCATGGCATAGGGCAGCAGGGCAAAATCAGGTTTGTTCCTGAATACGTATTCATACCCCCCCTGCAGGTAAAATGTTCGGTCGAGTGTCATCCTGTACAGGAAGCTTCCGCTGGTCGTGCTGTCGACATTGGTCGTCCAGTTGGCCAGTTCCTGCCCCCTGGTTTGCAGCACCTGGTTCACCGAAAACCCGATAAAATAAAGGTCGGGCACTTCGTAAACGATACCCAGGGCAGCATCAATGAGGATCTCACTTTCTTCACCGGAGAGTTGCTGCAGCAACTGGTCGTTGGGATCGACCGCAATGAACTTGCCGAAATCAATGGTGCGGTTGTTGAACCCTGCATGGGCCCCGACACCGAGCTTGCCGAAGCCGATTTCCCTGATGTAGGTGTACCCCAGCCGCAGGGCAATGGTCTTCGTAAAACCGATCTTATCCTGCATCACCAGGGCGGAAAGCCCGCCCCTGAGCACCCTCACCGGTGCATCGATGCTGATGAGGAAGGTTTCAGGGGCAACCCTGTTGCCTTCGCTGTCCTTGAACCCTGCCCATTGCTGCCTGCCGAGGCCGGTAACACATATGCCTTCACCAATGCCGGCAAAGCCCGGATTGGTAAACACCTTGTTGAACATGTTCTGTGTGAACTGAGGCTCCTGCTGTGCTTGCAGTCCTGTACCCACGATTGTTAGCGCTAACAATAATACGGTGAATGCAAAATGCCTCATGTTATCGGTTTTCGGTTTGCCTGCTTAAGGCGCAGCTAAAGTATAAAAAAAACAACAAATATTTACTGCTTTGGATATGACACGGGATCTGACATGGCCCGGTCATCGGTAAATCATCCGTCCAAATGTACAAAAATACTTATTAATCATTCTACGTAATTCTTCTAAAATGTGACAGGTCGTATGGTCAGTACATTTACCTATCGTGATGCCAAATCCGGAAGTGATAACGTATAATGTTCCCTATTATTTTCAGGATGCATTTTTTGGGGCGGGGATCAGAAGTATGCCCTCAGCTGTATGCTGCCCACATGCACCGTTGGGGTTTCCGGGGATTTCCTTCCGTCATAGATCATGCTCAGTTGCAGGTGCTCCGAAATATTCTGCTGGTATGTGACGCTCCAGGTCCCGTTTTCGCCTGTACGGAGGCCTTCGAGCATTTCAAACCCGAGCGGGCTGTTTTCTTCACCGCTGAAACTGATCCCGACATAACTGGCCTTTACCAGCAGGGTGCCCCGGTTTACCAGTCGGTAGTTGATCTCCGCTCCCAGGTCGCGGACCAGTGAACGTTCTCCGCCAAGCGTATTCCTGTTGTCGCGGTAACGGAAATGGATGGCGGCCCGCAGTACGGGGCCCGGCTGATATGTCAGTTCGGGCAGAATCTCGAAATAATCGATGTCGAACGACCTTGCATCAAAGTAATCCGAAATACTGGCCTTCTGTCCTTCCTCGGCCTTAAACTGCAGGGTGAAGGATGAATAGAAGTTCCATCTCAGGTTAAGGTCGGCCTGCGAAAATGTCCGGGTCTCGAAACCGTTCACAAGGTAAACTTTGCCCCGGTTACGCGTCATATTGAGGTCGATCCCGTACTTTGTATTGGTCTTGTTGAAAAACAAGGTGTTCCGCAGGGATGAGTTCATCGAGATCAGCGTGGTATCCCGGATGTTTTCCTGGCGGATAAAAGGATTGTAGGCAACATTGAGGTCATCGGAAGAGGTCTTGTGTTCGATGCGGAACATGGTCTGGTTCTGGAATCGCGACAGAAACTTCAGGAACCCCTTCCTGCTGTTCCATATGGCAGCCGGCATGAGGTTGAGGGCCTCCCTGAACTGGTTGGTGTAGGTCTTGATATATTCGTTGCTCGGGGCGAAAACCCTGATGTAATTGGCCTGGTCCTTGAATGCGGCCACTTCGAACTCGTTCAGCTGTTCAATACCGTCGCCGTTGTAGTCGATCCAGGTGTAAATGCCTTCCCCGCCCGGTACCTTGAGATAGGAAAAACTCTGTTTCTGCTCCAGTCCCGAGCCTACTTCATAAAAAGTATTGAAGGTGACCGCACCCTTGAAAAGTTTCAGGAAATACTCGACCCTGCCCACGATCACCTCTTCAGGTTCCGCATCGGAGAGCAGGCTGTCGAGGATCCGGAGGTTCCTGTATGTCAGGGTAACTCCCAGGCGGTTCGACGGGTTCTTTTTCAGTGTGGCGGAGGCCCCTGCTTCCCTGGCGAAGGTGGATGCGGTAAGGCTGTTTTCGTTGGCTCTTTTATCGAGCCTCTGCCTGTAAAAGACTGCGTATTTGTTTTCGGAGGAATCGTTGTTGCTGACGTAGGCTTCCCATGAATTATAACTGAAACTCGAGGGCGTAAGGGAATCGGTTACGGCGTCCCTGAAGGTGTTGTATTCGGATTCCTGCCGCAGGCCCAGGGTGAGCCATTTCATTTTTTTCGCCAGGTCGGCCTTGTTCCTGAGAAAATATGTGTTATACGATGCCTGCCGGGTATTCAGGAGACTTCCGTTGTATTTCAGGTAAAACCCATATGCATTAAGGCTGGCAGCCAGGCTGTTCATGTTACCCCGGTATACGCTGCCGTTGTCGAGGAGACTGAAACTATAGGCTGCCGTGCCGTGTTTCGCGTTTTCCACACCGATGGTCAGCTCGCCCTGGTGCTGGTCCTTGTCGCTTTCCAGATGGTCGATGTTCCAGTCGCGGTTGAATTCCACTTTCCTGTAAGGCTCAATGGGGGTAAAATCCTTCCTGACCCATTCATAGCGTGCCCCTCCGTTCAGGTACCAGGGATTCTCCTCCATGCCTCCGAGGCTTGTTTTCCCGTCGTAGGCCAGCAGGCCGGCAAAACTGGTATTGTCGGCCTTGTCGAGGGAAGAAAATGTGTTGATGTCGTAATTGCTCACGCTGATTTCTGACCTGAGAACCGAATTGGTATTGAAACGGTAATCTGCCCCCAGGGTCAGCATCTGCGACTTCTTGGGCGTAACCAGCAACACTACCGGTTCATAGTTTCCTGCCGGCACTCCGTTTTCAGGTGCCACCCAGGCGAATACCCGGCCATTGGCATCGCTGCTTACCAGTTTGTAATTACCCCTGTTTTCGCCCACCAGGCTGAACCCGAGTTTGTAGACTGCTTTTTCGGGATCGACCGACCTGACGAAGACCGAATCGTAAAGGATGTTGCTGACCAGGGTGTCGGTCATCATGTATCGCACCTCTTCGCCTGAGAATCCGACGCTGTCGATGTTCGGCCAGATGGCATCATTAAGACTGTCGCCCACATTCGAAAGGAATTCCTTCTGTTCACCGCTGAGTTCTTGCTGCAGGGGCTGGTTCTTCATGTCCTGTTCAGAAAAGGCGTTGACCCTGAGGCTGAGCTTTTCGTTTGAGATATCGGTCGATACGAAGAACATCGACCTTGCATAATCCCTTTCGGCATACTCGAATTCCACCACGATGCGCTTTTCTTTCGTAATGAGTACATTCGGGGTAAAGGTGATCTCTCCGTTATTGTAGTTGATCACGTAATCGAAATCCTCACCCCTGGTCATGAGCAGCCCGTCGATGAATACTTTCTCGGATGCTGCCAGCACCACGATGAAGGTTTCGCCATCGTTGCCCTTCAGCTTATAGGGCCCCTGGTTCCCTTCCTCTCCCTGTATCCTGTTCCGCGCGAACTTTCCTTTGGCCACGGCCCCGGCAGCCCTCACTTCCATGGTCCATGGCTGCCGGTCGCCCTTTCTTTTCCCTAAGCCGAAGCTGGTCAGGAAATCACCGCCCTGGGCTTTTTTGTAAAAGTTCATGAAATAGCTTTTCGGCCTGCTGAGCTCAAAGTCGCCGGCGATCAGCCTGGAACTTTTGTATTTGAGCTGAATGAACACCTTGTCGAACTCCTGTATCTGCTGGGTATTCCCTTCCGGCTGGATGGGGATGTTGTTGTCGGTGATGGCCGCCAGCACTTCGATCTCACTGCTCAGCTTTCCTGATAACTGCAGGTTGAAACTGGAGTTGACCACTACATCCTGGTTATTGCCGAAGGATACACCCCTGGAAATGCTGCCACTCTTGTTCAGCCCCTCCGTCCTGAAGATATCGGTTCCCTGTTTCCCGGGCCGGTAAACAAAGGGATCGGTCCGGCCCTGCTGTCCGGGTTCCAGCAGGCTGAGCTTCTTGTGGCTGTATCGTTTTACGAAACTGAAAGGGAATACGCGGTATGAGATGCCGTATACGAGGCTGTCGCCGATCAGTGGGGGAGACGGGAAGATCAGCGCGCCTGCCTCGTCGGTACGGTACAGGCTGGTATCCACAAGGGTGCCGCCCGGATCGCGAAGCATCAGGGAGCCGGGTACAATGCTGAGCGTGTCGATCCTGATGGTATCCCTGTCGAGCAGCATCTGTTTCGACCGCAGATTGCTAAGGGTTTGCGAGGTGGCTGAATGGCCAAGCAAAAATAAAGCGAGGCTGATATATGCAATGGCTTTTTTCAAGTCGTCCTGTATCTCTGCATATCAATAAAGGTAAAAACTTCCGGCCTATTGTGCCGCCGGTGCATGCCTTCCATGCTTTGTTCTTATAACCTGTTATCAATCAAAACTTTATTAAATAATATAAAATTAATATCATCTTGATTTTTCCTCAGCCATAAAGGTATTACCTTTGCCGCCCGAAATTTTGGCTCTAACATTAAAATTATTGGCAATGGCATTTGTTTCCAAGGAAAAATTGTTTTCAGCCCGCTGGTTCAAGGCATACAGCCTGATCCTTATCGGGGCTTTCATTATGGCTAGCGGGTTCGTGCTTTTCATCACACCGCATAATATCGTACCGGGAGGGGTTTACGGCATCTCGATCGTGCTCCACCATTTCACCGGGTTCCCGATCGGTCTGACGGCCCTGGCCTTTGATATCCCCCTGACGATCATCGGGATCAGGGTACTTGGGCCGCGCTTCGGCGTAAAGACCGTGGTGGGTTTTATCCTTACGGCCATATTTGTCGACTCGCTCACCTATCTTTGGGGCGTTAAGGCGCTTGTTCCCGATGATGTGCTGCTGTCGTCGGTTTTCGGCGGGGTCTTCATCGGACTCGGACTGGGCCTGATATTCAAATCCAAAGCAACCTCGGGCGGGTCCGACATCGTTGCCATGATCATCTCCAAATACACCAAACTACCGCTTGGCCAGCTGATGATATATGTCGATTCAGCAATAGTCATCGTCGGTTTAGTGTCGTTCCAGGACTGGAAGATCCCGCTTTATTCCCTTATCGTGATCTATATTACCGGCAGGGTTGTCGACCTTGTGCTCCAGGGGGTTTCTTATGAAAAGACCCTCTTCATCATCTCGGAGAAACATGCCGAGATCCGCGACAAGATCATCCACGACCTGAACCGCGGTGGTACCTTCCTGAAGGGTGAAGGCATGTACAGGGGCGAGGAAAAGTCGATCATTTACACGGTGCTTACCCGGAGGGAGATGGCCATATTGCAGGACTTTATCCATAAGACCGACCCCAATGCCTTCCTTACCGTCATCAACGCCAGCGAAATCCTGGGAGAAGGCTTTAAGTCGCTCAGGGACAAGGTTTCCGATTGACGGGAGGAAAAGGGTTAATTGAACAGCTTGATGATGTCGTTCCCGTTGGCATAGATCAGCAGGGCGAAGATGAGGACCATGCCCACGATCTGCGCGTACTCCATAAACTTATCGCTTGGTTTTCTGCGTGCAATGATCTCATAGAGCAGGAACATCACATGTCCGCCATCGAGTGCCGGGATGG
>JAXGTH010000086.1:0-11437 GCA_040775045.1 Bacteroidales bacterium | reverse complement strand
GAGAGATACTTACGAAATACGATTACAAAGATGTCAAAGAACTTAATAATAACCAGTTAATAATCAGTGGGTTTTAAATGCCCACTAGTGGAGCCATATATAAAATGAAAGCATTCCGGCAATATCCGCATATTTCTATTATATTTACAGTGACCTAAAGCATTGGAACACATGGAAACCTTATCCCTTATCCTCATTGCCCTCGCAGCCCTCTTTGCCGTTTACTGGACCTTCAGGATAAAAAAAGTAATCCCGATGATCATCAATATCGGTATGGTCCTGGGCATCATTATGGTACTCATACCCGCCCTTAACCTGGTCGAAGCAGGCCTTTACACCTATATCGGCTTTGCTGCACTTGGATTCTTTCACGGGCTCGCCGACAGGAACCGGAAACTCATCGACAGACTTGTAATCTGCCTGATGACCGCCACCATATTCCTTTACTGGTTGTGGCAACTCAACCACTGGCACGGAAACACTTTGCTCGCCGCAGCTTTTGTGCTACTGGTAGGTCTGGCAGGGATCGTGACAAAAACAAAACTTCGCGAAGAACTTGGTTTCCTCGTGATCATCGCTGTGGACGCAGTCACAATACTTATCACCGCCTGATCAGCAGGACATGTGACAGGCAATGTTGACGGGAAGAAGAATGGTGTTACAATATATAATAATATGAGTTTTGCCGGACATGTAATGGATATGATCGCCCGCGATCGTTACAACCGCGCCCTGAGGCAATCCTACCGCAATCGCCACACCAGAATGAAAGAAGCTCTGGAAACAGAGGTTTCCAACCACCGTTTACATGATAAAAAGATTTCCAAAGAGGAAATGCAAAAGATCAAACAGAGCATCAGGATGAGTATTCGCAGGGAACGGAGGGAAGCCTTGGTTAAAACCTTCATACTCACCTTGCTGGTTGCAGTGATCCTGGTATTCCTGTTTATCAGGTTCGCGTTCGGACAGGTAATCGTGAGTGAAGCAAACAGGTGGAATGTGCTTAATACCGGTTATCCAGGCTACCTCGGAACGGAAACATACAAGATCGAAGGGGATTCTTCCTATAACGGCCAAATTTATAAGATCATCTGGCTTACCTATGATTCGGTGGATGCCGGATGGATGTACCAGGGTCTGCTCAGGGAAGAGGGGAACAAGGTCTTATACATACCACTATACACCTCAACGGGAGAAGAAGGCCTGCTATATGATTTCAGCCTTACAACCGGGGATACCTGTGAAGTCGTCAACATGTTCTGTGGCGACGGGACCGTTGAGATCATCATTACCGGTATCGATACAGTTGAATATTTCGGCATTGAAAGGAAAAGATGGCACCTTAAGGAGGATTACAACATGCAGGAATACTGGATCGAAGGCATCGGGAGCATCCTGGGTCCGCTGCACACAAAATATTATATGTGTATCGTATGCCCGACATGGGACCTGCTCTGTTTCCACCACAACGATACCCTGCTTTTCAGGATGCCCGGGGCCGACCGTTGCTTCATGACCAACGTGGGTATCAGCGAAAAAAACACCGTTGACGATATCAGTATCTACCCGAATCCGGCACATGACCGTTTAACAATCGAAAGTTTGCATGGATATATTGAAAAAATTGAGCTTTTCGATATGCTGGGGCGTAAAGTCCTTGAAAAGGATTACGGAAAAAATAACCACCATATGTCGCTGCGTATGGACAGGCTGGCACGGGGAACTTATCAATGTCACGTTATAACAGAGAATCGGAAGATCACCCGGGTCATCATGAAGCGCTAGAATCTTCATCCTTTTAAGGCTTTCCAGGCCTGGACCAGGTCCGGGGTCACTTGTCCCCGCAATTGTATTTGTCTGTTGCGTATTTAATTTTTAGCACATATCATGAATTCTTTAAATTTATTTTGATATTAATCAAAAGACATGTATTTTTGCAGCCGTTTTTCACGAACCTTTATAAATCTCGCGCGATGAGCAAGAATGAATTACTGAAATATGTTGAGGACCAGGTGAAGGTCGGAAATTTTCCTGATTTCAAGGCCGGTGACACGATCACCGTTACATATAAGATCATAGAAGGCAACAAGGAACGCCTTCAGAATTTCCAGGGCGTAGTGTTGCAGCGTGTCGGAAGCGGCCCTACCGAAACATTTACGGTCAGGAAAATCTCCAGCGGCATCGGCGTGGAAAGGATATTCCCTGTCTCCTCCCCTTTCATCGATTCCATCAAGGTGAATAAAAAGGGCGTCGTGAGAAGGGCGAGGATCTTTTACCTTCGCGGACTTACAGGGAAGAAAGCCAGGATCCGGGAAAAGAGAGTTTAAGTTTGAAATTCAGATATTACCAATCCCTCCGGCATACCGGGGGGATTTTTTTATGCCTTTCGCTGCCGTAAAGCCTCAAACAGGATAATGCCTGCCGCAACAGATACGTTCAGCGAAGCGATCCTCCCGGCCTGGGGTATCCTGATCAGGCTGTCGCTTATTCTCAATAAGGAGTGCGAAACACCGGTATCCTCTGCCCCCATGACCACAGCCAGCGGCACCCTCATGTCTTCGGTATCATAATCGTGACTACCCTTCTCGCTTGCCGCAATCACCTTCAAACCACTATTTTTCAAATACATTACGGCATCATCAAGACCGGATACCCTGCATACAGGGATCAGGTTCAGGGCGCCTGCCGAAGTCTTCATCGCATCCTCATTGATGGCTGCAGCGCCCTTCATGGGGATGATGATCGCATCGGTACCGGAACATTCGGCCGTGCGGGCAATGGCCCCGAAATTCCTTACATCGGTAACATGGTCCAGGACCAGCACCAGCGGGATCCGACCGCTTTCAAATATCCCGGGCAGGATATGCTCTATTTTCTGGTAACTGATCCTCGACAAATATGCTATCACTCCCTGATGGTTTTTTCGCGTTATCCTGTTCAACCTGTCGATCGGAACCTGCTGCAGAGGGATATCAAGCTGCCTGGTCTTTTGCATCAGTTCATGGAACAATTCCCCGCGCAAACCTTTCTGAAGCAATATCCTGTCAATTTCCCTGCCGGCTCCGATCGCTTCAAGTACCGGCCTTATACCAAATATCAATGCATCATTCTTCATGGTAGTGAATTCATGCAACCAAAGATAAAAAATACGATGCTCTGTGCAACCTTTTATATGATGCAACTGTCTTATTCCTGAGCAATCATTACAAAAGCTTTGGAAAACACCCCGGTTCGAACATCTTGATAAGTCTTGTAAATCATTCCAGCCTTTTCAAACCGTTTTTCAAAGCTTTTTTTTTACTTTTATGAAATCCTAAAACTTATAAGTAATGAAAAACATACTGTATTCAGTTTTCATGGTTTTTATACCGGCCGTAATTTTCGCGCAATTACCCGAAACTTTCGACCTTCGCGACTATAACGGCGATAATTATGTAACCAGTGTTAAATCCCAGCAAGGTGGTACCTGCTGGACGCACGGGGCCATGGCTGCAATGGAAGGCAACCTGCTCATGACCGGGGCATGGGCAGCCGCCGGTGAAACTGGTGAACCTAACCTTGCAGAATATCATCTCGACTGGTGGAACGGCTTCAATCAGCACAACAACGACGACCTGAATCCCCCTACGGGCTCTGGACTCGAAGTTCACTACGGCGGTGATTATCGTGTTACCTCGGCATACCTTTCGCGGCTCGAAGGCGCCGTTCGCGATATCGACGGGCAATCATTCTCCACCCCTCCCGACAGGTGGAATGAATCATACCACTATTATTATCCCAACCACATTGTATGGCTTGTTGCAGGCGAGAACCTGGAAAACCCTGATCTGATCAAGCAATTCATCATGGACTACGGTGTGCTGGGCACCTGCATGTGTTACAGCGGCAGTTTTATCAATGCACAATACGAACATTACCAACCCCCCCAGTCATCCGACGATCCCAATCATGCCGTATCCATCATAGGATGGGACGACAACAGGGTAACACAGGCCCCTGAACCCGGGGCATGGCTGGTCAAGAATTCCTGGGGCAGCGACTGGGGTTATGACGGATATTTCTGGATTTCGTATTATGACAAGCATGCCTGCCAGCACCCTGAAATGGGCGCAATCTCATTCCAGGATGTAGAACCCAGGCAATACGACAATGTTTACTATCATGATTACCATGGCTGGCGCGATACCAAGACGGATATCACAGAAGTGTTCAATGCATTCTCGGCAGTGGAAGACGAACTCATGACGGCAGTAAGCTTTTTTACAGCCGTGCACAATGTAGATTACACCCTAACCATCTACAGCGAATATAGCGGCGGAACCCTCAGCGGAGAAATGGCCCCGCCACAGAACGGCACCATTGAATATTCGGGATTCCATATCATCCCGCTTGTGCCTTCGATCCAACTTTCCGAGGGAGAAAACTTTTACATCCATCTTTCATTGTCGGCCGGAGGTCACCCTTACGACAGAACATCCGTTGTCCCTGTGCTGCTGGGCTCTGACCAGAAGACCCTGGTGGGATCATCAGCATCTCCGGGTGAAAGCTATTATCTGACAGCAAAGGGATGGGAAGACTTCTATTATTACGATGACCCTTCCGGTTACCAAAACACCGGCAATTTCTGTGTCAAGGCTTATACGGTTGATCATCCTGTTGGAATCGGTGAATCACGGGAAGGGGATGAAACGCTGATCCTGGTTCACAATACACCTAATCCTTTTAGTTCATCAACCAGCATTCACTATACACTGAAATATGATGCCCATGTTGAAGTTATGGTTTTCGATCTGAACGGAAGGATGATCGCAAAGCTTGCCGACGGATACCAGTGTGGAGGTAAAAACACCATATTGTGGGATGCCGGAAGTGCAGAGAATGGCGTATATATCTGCAAGATCATCGCCAACGGAAAAACCGCATCCGCAAGGATGATCCTGATGCGCTGATTTGGCTAGCGCCTCCAGGTGCCCACGATGTTATACCATTTTTCCTTGTAGGAAGGCGATTTTACCAGACTGTAATCATTTTCGGTGAAGGGATTCGGTACCTTTACAAACCTGAATTTGATCGAGTTGGCATTCCCCTTCTCTCCGTATATCCACTCCTCGGTCTTATCGCCCCTGTATACGATCGCAGGCTGACCGTAAACTATATAGATAATGCCCCTGTCGGTTTTCCAGCCCTCGAGGTAAGAAGAAAAAAAACGGTTGGCATCTGCAACCCTGGCATAATATTTCTGGATCATGTTCCTGGCCCTGGCAGGATTGCCAGCGTTGCTGAGCCAGAAATTATCGATGGCCAACTTGAGGTCTGGTGCACCTGACAGATCCTCGAACTCATTCCTGGTGGTGATATACCTCAGGGGCTGCAACATTTGCCCCGCAGTAGTAACATCGGGGAAACCGTCGGGGAACCTGTATACCGTATACCCTTGTCGTGATGAGGTATCGGATTGTATGTGATAAAAGCCCTCTTCGGTAAAGTGCAAAAGCGCTGTTAAGCCATCCTGAATCCCGATCCGGAAAACACTGTCGGCATTGTAATCGAATACGGTCTCGGTCTCCTCCAGGAATGGCGGCAATGCCAGCGGGAAGTCACGGTTGTAATATCTTACATAAAGGTATTCGGAAGAGGTGTCGGAAGACAATATCCTGAATCCGTCATGACGATTGATGATATTCGAATAAATAATTTCGCCCTGAGCATTAAATAAATAATAATTGTTGGCCGAATATACCGAAGTATTGTCAAGATGCAGGTACCGCTCAACATGATCAACCCTGTTCAGATCGGTTAACGTTATTTTCAGGATATATTTTCTTTTTTCAGGATAGCGGATCCTGAACTGAACAAGCGTGTCGCCGGGCATGCCTGCCTCTTGCCTGATCACCAGGGATGAACTGTCGAGGATATGTTTCGATTCATAAGTCTCAAACATTTCATACGCCAGGGATACCATGGTATAATCTTCTCCCGTATCATCGTCGGTGGTAATGGCCAGGTCATCCGATACCAGTGGGATGAATATCGTAACACTGTCAGTTGCATGATTGAAGGCCAGAACATCAAGCCGGGTAAAGGAAGTATTGGTATACTGGCCGGAAAGGTTATAAAGGCTCAGTTTGTTCAGGTTAAAGCAGGCAGTAACAAACAGCAGGATTATGATCGCAATAATGTTCCTTGCCTTCATGATGTTTCCTCTTCATCTTCGTTACCCGTACCAAGGTATTCGGCAGGGATCTCTTTTGAGGTCTTAGCACCAAGTTCCTGGAGTATCCTCACCTTTCCGATAAGGTTGCCCGTACCGGAACTCAGTTTTTTGTGCGCCTCCTGGTAGGATGCCTGAGCACGTTCGAGCTGTTTGCCCAGGTTCTCCAGGTCGGCAAGGAACAGTACGAACTTATCGTAAAGCCTGCCACCCTGCCGCGCGATCTCAAGCGCATTGCGGGTTTGTTTTTCATGCTTCCAGATGGAACCCACCGTCATGAGTGTAGCCAGCAGCGTCGTCGGGCTTACGATTACGATCTTACGCTCCCAGGCAAAAGAAAACAGGTCGGATTGCTGCTGTATGGCCAGGCTGAATGCGGATTCCAGCGGCATGAAAAGCAGAACGAAATCAGGCGTGTCAAGTTTTTCCGTAAGCTGGTAATTCTTCTCTGCAAGCCCCTTTATATGTTCCCGCACAGATTCTACATGGGCTTTCATCAGCCGGATTTTATCATCTTCCGAATCGGCACTGATAAATGCCTCGTAGGCGGTCAGCGAGACTTTAGAATCAATGATGATGTGTTTGTTGTCAGGCAGGTTGATGATCACGTCAGGCCGGATAAGTTCACCCTTTTCATTCCGGTACGACTCCTGTACAAGGTATTCCTCGCCCTTGATGAGTCCTGAGCGTTCCAGCAGGCGTTCCAGTACAAGTTCACCCCAGTTACCCTGTTTCTTGCTGTCGGACCTCAGCGCCTTTGTGAGGTTATTGGCTTCCTCGCTTAGCCTGATGTTGAGATCGTGCAGATTCCTGATCTCGGCCTTCAGGTCAACCTGGTCCTTCAGTCCCTTCTGGTAGGTTTCGCTCACCGTTTTTTCAAAAGCCTCGATCTTCTGCCTTAAAGGAGTGATCACTTCGTTGATGCTCTTCTGGTTGTTCTGGGAAAATTCAACTGTGTTCTGTTTAAGGATACGGCTGGCAATGTTCTCGAATTCAAGCTTGAACCGTTCCTGCAGCTTTTCGATCTCCAATTTGTACTGCCCGTATTTTTCCTGCAGCGAACGTTCCCGCTCGCCTGCAACCGCCAGTTCGCGGCTCAGGCCGCCGGCCTTCTCCCTTTCGGTCTGCAACTGCTGTTCGGCGGCTTGCAGCGCGGACTCCGCCATGCGCAATTTCTCACGGCTGACCTCCAGGGTCTTTTCAAGTTCCTTCTGCTCCATTGAAGCCCTGCCCCTCGCATAAAACCATGCAACCGCTGCACCCAGCAGCAAAGCCACCACTGAAATGATATAAATCATACTATCCATTTAACGGTAAAAATAAAAAAAAACAGCACCTGCCCTGCTGAAAACATTGCATAATACTTCCCTGCTTTAATATTTTTTACTATTTTTGATTAGCACTCGTCATCACTTAAACCTAATGATATGAGGGCATCACTGAAATCATTACTGCTGGCATCAGCGCTACTTCTTCTGCAAGTCCGGGTTTTTCCGCAAATGGATACCCCTCCTGCCCCGTATGGCGGAGAGACACTTATGCGGGATTTCATCTGTGACGAGATGAGATACCCTGAGAATGCCATTAAGCATAAGATCCAGGGTACAGTAGAAGTTACATTTACCGTGATGCCCGACGGCAGCAAAACGAACTTGTTCATCAAGGAATCCGTTTCACCCGAACTCGACGCTGAAGCCCTCCGTATCGTTAGTCTGATCCTGTTCTATCCTGCAATTAAATCATCGAACCCGGTCATTGACAATTACACCGTGCCCGTGAAGTTCAATATCAAAAAATACGAACGCAATTGCAAGAACAAGGGATTCGACAATTACGACGCCTTTACCGGCCCGATCGATTCCAGCCTCAAAATATATCCAACCAAAGCCCTCACACAGGCACCACGACCCGTGTTCCAGGAACCCGGCATGAACTTCCCGGGGTTCATCAGGAAGAACATGAAATACCCGGAACTGGCTTTCCGGCAGAATATCGAAGGTGATGTGGAGCTGAGTTTCGTGGTTGAAACCAGCGGTAGGATCTCAAACCTGGAAGTTGTAAATCCCCTGGGGGGAGGCTGTACAGAGGAAGCCATCAGCCTGCTGAAACAGATCTTATGGCAGCCGGGGACCATCAATGGAATGGCCGTAAGGTCATTTATGACCGCCAGGATAAATTTCAACCTGAACAATAATTCAAACCACCAGTACCTGCCGAACAATAACAATACCACCATGTAGGAGGAGGATGGATCATGACGCGGATCGGGCTTCTCTCTGACACACATGCATGGTTATACCCGGGGCTCTTTGATTTTTTCAGGAACTGCGATGAGCTTTGGCACGCAGGCGATATCGGCGATCTTGCCACTTATGATGTCCTCCGGGGCTTCAAGCCGCTCAGGGCCGTATACGGGAATATCGATGGTCAGGAGATCCGTAGCATCTGTCCAGAAGTGGAGATTTTCATGTGTGAAGGTGTAAAAACAATGATCAGGCATATCGGGGGCTATCCGGGCCGTTACGACAGGAATGCGCGCGAAATTATTGAACGGGAGCGCCCGTCGCTTTTCATCTCCGGTCACTCACATATCCTTAAGATCATCTATGATGAAAGGGAAAAACTACTCCATATGAACCCCGGCGCCGCCGGACGCTACGGCCTGCACCAAATGATCACCTGTATCAGGTTCGTGATCGAAGGAGAAAATATAAGGGATGTCGAGATCCTGCAAAAGGAGAAGGCAGGGATCAAATAGAGTTTAACGCAGCCTGTCGGCCGACCTGACCAGTTTTTCATCCCTGGTGATGAACCTGCTGGCCAGCAACAGGAATACGATCGAGGCAAGGATCAGGTACATACCCGCTTCGCCGATGTAATCAGCGCTTACCTGCGTTATTGCCTCAACTTCAGGCACGTAATAGAAAAAGATCAGTGCCAGGAAGATCACATTCAGAAGAATATTGAACCGTATCATCCTCAGCTGCGCGAGGCGCTGCCTGTATAAGAAAATGATGACAAACGACATCAGCGTGGTAAGCCCGAGAAGCGCGATGAGGTAGATCGTATCCGGCCAGTCTACTTCGTAATAGGTGGCCTCCCTTACTCCGAGCACCCATAGCTTAACCACATAGGTATTTGACCAGAAACCGGCGATTGGAAAGAAGAAAGCCGCCAGCCCGGCAGAAAAGGCAAGAAACAGGAACAAACTCTGTATGCGTTGTATCATGACAATAAATATTTGTGCAAAGATAAAAACATTTCATGCCTCAATATCATCCGGAATCCAAATTACCGCATTCAAACTCCATCATGATCCGGATTTATTCTTATCAAATTTCAGGAATGGAAAAAAAATCTTGCTTTAACGAAATATTCGTATATTTGCAAAGTCAATTGGATACCATATCCAGATATATTCCTTTATATCCATATTGAAAATTTAAACCTAATACATTGTATCCCAATTACACCTGTTGCCATGGGGCGAACACGTGCGGGTGTATACCACCTGAATTAAATATCTCATAACATGTACGATATCATTGAACTAAGCGGAAAACTGGTGCCCGAACTCCGGGATATTGCCAAAGAGTTGAATATTCCCAAATATGAAAAGCTTCTCAAGCAGGACCTGATCTATAAGATCCTCGATCAACAGGCACTGAATCCGTCCAGGGAAATCCTCGATAAGGAAAAGTCGGAATCGCAGGGCAAACGCCGCGGCCGCAAAAGAAAAGACAACACAGATCACAAACGGGAGGAAAAGCCCGAACAAAAACGGGAAGAAAAACCCGAACAGCCGCAGGTCGAAAAACCTGCTGAAACAGTAAAACCAGAGGCCACTGAAGAAAGAGAGGACAAAACCCGCCGCAGGGGAAGAAAACCAAAATCGGAAAAGGCCCCCAGGGCTGAGCAACCGGTGAACAAGCCTTCAGAGCCTGTTGCAAAAACATTTGAACATACACCGAGAGAAAGGTCACTGGAACGGCCTGCATATCCCGAAAAAGACAAATTCAGGCCAAGGGATAAGGATTTTGGCCGGGACGAGGAAGCCATCAGCGAATTCGACGGGGTAGTGAGCAGTGAAGGTGTGCTTGAGATCATGCCCGACGGATATGGATTCCTTCGCTCATCGGACTACAATTACCTGAACTCGCCAGACGATATCTACGTTTCGCAATCGCAGATCAAACTTTTCGGGCTGAAAACCGGTGATACGGTCAAGGGCAGCATCAGGCTCCCCAAGGATGGTGAAAAATACTTCCCCCTGATCAAGGTTGAGAACATCAACGGCCGCTCACCTGAAGAGGTTCGCGACAGGATACCCTTTGATTACCTCACCCCGCTTTTCCCGGAAGAGAAATTCATCCTCTCGAACAATCCGAATGCCGACGAAGCCATGGCCACCAGGATCATCGACATGTTCACCCCTATCGGGAAAGGACAGCGCGGTTTGATCGTTGCCCAGCCGAAAACCGGTAAAACGGTGCTGCTGAAATCCGTGGCCAATTCAATTGCCCATAACCACCCTGAGGCCTATCTTATCGTGCTGCTCATCGACGAAAGGCCGGAAGAAGTCACGGATATGGCAAGAAGCGTAAAGGCAGAAGTGATCTCTTCGACTTTCGACGAGCCTGCCGACCGGCATGTAAAGATCGCCAACATTGTCCTTGAAAAGGCCAAACGAATGACAGAATGCGGCCATGATGTCGTAATCCTGCTCGATTCGATCACAAGGCTTGCCAGGGCCTATAATACCGTTTCGCCCGCTTCCGGCAAAGTGCTCTCCGGCGGTGTGGAAGCCAACGCCCTGCAAAAGCCGAAACGTTTCTTCGGAGCAGCCAGAAAGATCGAAGGTGGCGGTTCACTTACCATCATCGCTACTGCACTCATCGATACCGGCTCGAAGATGGACGAAGTGATCTTTGAAGAATTCAAGGGAACCGGCAACATGGAATTGCAGCTCGACCGGAAATTATCGAACAAGCGGATATTCCCCTCTATCGATATCGTGGCATCAAGCACCAGGCGCGACGACCTCTTGCTCGACAGGGAAACCCTTCAGCGGATATGGATACTCAGGAACCACCTTGCGGATATGAATCCCCTCGAAGCCATGGAATTCCTGAAAGACAAGATGCGGTTTACAAAGACCAACGAGGAGTTCCTGATATCCATGAACGGGTAAAAAAGAGGCTGTCTCAAAAGTCTTCGGGAAACTTT
>JAXGTH010000085.1:0-11638 GCA_040775045.1 Bacteroidales bacterium | reverse complement strand
TCGGTTTAATTTGTCTGTGAGTTTACACGATTTCTTTAATCGGTTTTTAAAAGGAAGATAAATTAAATAGAGGAGTCCACCGAAAAGTCCGATAACAATAACTACTATAATTATGAAAAATATGTCTATCATTTTCGTCTTATTTTTTTGTCAATGTTGCACATAACTTGTTTATACTGCTCACGATGTTTTCATTACCTGCAAAATATTGTTAGGTAATGAAATGTATATGTGTTCTTTATATGTCAAAGTCCTCTATCGGGTTTTTAACGTTGCGAAGGCTCTTCGTGCTCACATGTGTGTAGATCTCAGTAGTTCTGCTCGACTTATGTCCGAGCATCTCCTGTATATACCTGATATCCGTTCCTCCTTCCAACAAATGGGTCGCAAAACTATGCCGTAAACAATGTAACGTAAAGTTATGATTTTTTATAACCTTGCCCAAATACCGGTGAAATATTTTTCCCAGGCTTGTGCCGGAATAAGGCTGGCCGGGCCTATCTCCTTCGAAAAGCCACTTCTCAGGCCTGTACGCCCGGTAATACATTATGATCAGCTTCATAAGCTTCTCAGGAACAGGCAACACCCGGTCCTTATTCCCCTTGGCATTCCTTACCGAAAGGCTGAGATCGCGCGAGCTGAGATCACGCAGCCGGATATTCAACAGCTCACCGCGCCGTAGCCCCAGCGAATATACCATGGTCAGGGCCGCACGGTGCTTCAGGTTGCCGATGCCCTGCAACATCTCCCTCACCGCCTCCTTCGGGATCACCTTCGGCAAAGGTCTTCCCCTCCGCGGCCGCTCCAACTCCTTCAACCCGAAATTGATGCCAAGCATCTTCAAATAAAACAATTTGATGGCATTGATCAACTGGTTCTGGTAACTGGCCGAAAAACCCTTGCCGATCACATGATAGTAATTGAATTCCTCAATGTCGGAAAGCCCGATCTCCTCAACCCGCTTTTCGGGAAAATGCGAGAAGAAGACCTGCAGCATGCCCGTGTAGGTCTTGATGGTCTGCTCCGCATACCGGCGCTGCCGCATCCACTGCCTGAACTTCTCAATGTGTGTGCTTACCCTATTATCCATTTCCTGTTTCATCTTTGCTTGTTTTAAACCCGATCCTTTTTCTTGGCTCATTCTCTTGCCTTATCAATAGTTGGAGTGCTTCAAAAACGATTGCGAATTTCTTGTCGTGCTCCTCTTCAAGCGCATCGATCTTTCTTTCAAGTTTCTGCATATTAAAAGCCATGCTCCTGAAATGTATAAACGCCCTCATGATCTCAATATTCACTGATATTGCCCTGTCGCTTGTCAATACACTTGAGAGCATGGCAACACCCTGTTCGGTAAAGGCGAATGGCAGGTATTTTGAATGCTGGCCACGCTTTAAGGTCACAACTTGTGATCTTAAAGATTGAACTTCCGCACGCGTGAGCTCAAACATGAAATCAACCGGGAACCTTTTGATGTTTCTTCTTACGGCTTGCTTTAATACCCTGGTTTGAACACCATACAACATGGCAAGGTCCTGGTCGGGCATTATATTGACACCCCGGACAAAATGAATGTTATCGACAATATTATCCTTGTTTATAATAGATAGTTCCGACATAGAGATAATGCTACTTCATGGGAAATGTATTAATGCCTCCTATCTATTAATACCCGAAATCGGAAAATGTCGCACCTGTGGGCAGGGTGCAGGGTGCAGGGGGCAGGGGACTGGATGCCGGATACCGGATACCGGATGCCGGATGCCTGGTGCCTGATGCCTGACGCCCGAAGCCTGGTGCCATGTACCTTGTACCCAAAAAAAAAGTTCAGATTTCAGATTTCAGAGTTCAGAGTTCAGAGTTCAGAGTTCAGATTTCCCCGCCCAACGCCTATCGCCCTGAGCCTGTCCCGAGAGTCGAGGGGCATATCGCCTCCCAGAACCCCGGATACGACTTCTCCACTACCTCCGGATCCATAATGGTGACAGGCTTTCCGGTAGCGGCCAGGGGGGCGAAGGCCATGGCGATACGGTGGTCGCCACGGGGATCGACGGGATGCCGCAGGTCCATCACCCCGTGACTGAAGGAGAGGCTGCCGGGGCCAATGCTGCAGCGGATGCCGGCCTTGCCCAATTCGGCCTGCAGGGCCTGCAGGCGGTCCGACTCCTTGCCGGACAGCGTCGACAGCCCGCTGAAATGCCCTGCCATACCCAGGGCGGCAACCGTCACGATGAGTGACGGCGCCAGGTCGGGACAGTCAATAAGGTCGAAGCTGACGACGCTTCCCGGCTCCGGCCGTGTGGCCCTGCAAACACGCAGTCCATCCACGGCCTTTTCCGTCCTCACGCCCAGCAGGCGGAAATGCTCAGCCAGCACGCGGTCGCCCTGCAGCGAATCCTCGTCCAGGTCCTTGAAAAGCAGTTCCAGGTCCTCCCGCAGGGCCACCATGCTGTACCAGGGCGCAGCCGCCGACCAGTCGGGCTCAGCGGGGAGGGTCGCAGGCTCGTAGCTGTGGCAGGGCACGTCCACCAGCGGGAGCCGGACCTGTACCTCAAGGCCTGCGATGCGCATCAGGGCGGCCGTCATGCCGATGTATGGCGCCGAAACCACGGGCCCGTCAAGTTGTATCTTCAATGGGCCGTTGAGCAGCGGGGCGATCATCATCAGTGCGCTCACGAACTGGCTGCTGATGCCGCCATCTATCTTCACCATCCCCCCGCTGAGTTTCCTGCCCTCGATGTGCAGGGGGGCGAAGCCTTCCCTGCCGGCGTAGCGTATCGAAGCGCCCATATTCCGCAGTGCTTCCACCAGCGGGGCGATGGGCCGCTGCTGCATGCGCCCGTCGCCGGTGAGCGTACGGCTGCCCGGTGTGGCGGAAAGGTAGGCGGTGAGGAAACGCATCACCGTACCGGCATTGCCGGCATCGAGAACGGGACCGGTTTCTTCGCGGTCCTGCCGCAGCAACCGCTGCATGAGCACGGTGTCGGCGGCTTCCGAGAGCTGGCCGGCCTTCACCGTGCCGCCGCTCACCGCCGAGATGAGCAGGGCGCGGTTGCTGATGCTCTTCGAGCGTGGCAGCACCACCACATGCCTGCCGCCGGGAAAAACGGCCCCTATGCGGATCATGTTGGTCACCGGCCAGGGCTTTTGGTTATTTCGAGGTAGTACGACAGGCTCTCCACTACAAGCGCTTCCGTGCAGGCCACCCCTGTGCGGCAGCTGCCGATGCTTTCAGGCAGCGAGAGCCGCAGCCCGCCGCGCTCGTTCTTCTTGTCGTAGCCCATCAGGTGCAGGATTTCGGACAGGTCCTCTTTACTGTAGTCCACTGCAGGGAAGCTGGCCAGGAGATATTCCTCGATCCGCCGCTGCTGTCCCGCGGGCAGGCCGGTAAGCTGCATGGCGATCCGGGATTCGCATACCATCCCCGCAGCCACGGCAAAGCCGTGCCTCAGCAGCTGTCCCCGGCTGCCGTAGAGGGACTCCAGGGCGTGGCCCACACTGTGGCCGAAGTTGAGGACCTGCCTGGAACCCCTGTCGAAGGGGTCGCGTACGCAGATGCCCGCTTTCAGCAGGGCCGCCTTCATGATGAGCCCTCCGCCATGGGCCTCGACGAGCTTATCTCTGCCCATGGCATTCGCATCCATCTGCAACAAGGCTTCAAAAAGATCTTTATCGGCCACGATGGCGGTCTTCACCATCTCGGCATATCCCGACAGGAGTTCTTCCTCCGGGAGGGTCAGCAGGAAAGGGGGGTGTATGATCACCGCCTCCGGGAAGGCAAAGGTGCCGGCCTGGTTTTTTAAAGGCCCCAGGTTGACGGCCGTCTTGCCGCCGATGGCCGCATCCGCCATGGCGAGCAGGGTGGTGGGGATGTGGATGAAGGGGATGCCGCGCCTGAAGGTGGAGGCGGCAAAGCCACCGGAATCGGTCACCGTGCCGCCGCCCACGATGAAAAGCCGGCTTTGCCGGCCGGCGCCGCCCTCGAGCAGGGCCTTCCAGATGCGGTGCAGCGTTTCGGGGGTCTTGCCGGCCTCACCTGCTTCGATCACCATCAGCCGCGCTTCACCGAAGCCGGGGAAGCAATCTTTTACCTGTGGCAGGCAGAGGGATGCCGTGTGGGTGTCGGCAAGGAAGAAGTCGATCATCCCGCCTGCGGCATAGCTTTCAAGCAGCGCCTGAAGGGTTTCCTGGTCAGGGGCATATTGGATATGCCGGTCCCCGGTGGGGATGGCGACGGGAGGGATATGCTTGTCGGCGGCATGCATGGCCCGTTGTTTACATGGCCGAGGTGAGGAGTTCGATATCGCGGAAAGGAAAGCCGTAGGTGTCGCTGATGTGGCGGTTGGTGATGGCCCCGTTGAACACGTAAACGCCCCTGCTCACGGGGTAGTCGTTCTTCAGCAGGTTGACGATGCCGCCGGCATCGCCGATCTTCAGCAGCACGGGCGAGAGGAAGTTGCTCAGGGCGTGCGAGGCGGTGAAAGGCACGCTTGACGCAATGTTGGGCACGCAGTAGTGCGTCACGTCATAGACCTTGAACACCGGGTCATTATGGTTGGTCAGCTTGCTGGTCTCGAAGCATCCGCCCTGGTCGATGCTCACATCGATGATCACGGATCCCGACTTCATGCGTTTCACCATGTCCTTGGTCACCAGGCAGGGGGTACGGCCCTCCTCGGTACGCACAGCCCCGATGGCAATGTCAGCGGTTTCGAGGGCTTCACGGAGCAGGCGGGGCGTGAACACGGAGGTGTAGATGCGGCGGTTGAGGTGCTTCTGTATCCTGCGGAGCCGCTCCACCGAATGGTCAAAGACTTTTACCAGCGCCCCCATGCCCAGGGCGATGCGTGCTGCGCTCTCGCCCACCGTCCCTGCGCCCAGGATCACCACCTCGGTGGGTGCGATGCCCGGGAAGCCGCCCAGCATCACGCCTCGCCCGTATTCGGGATGGCTGAGGTAGCGGGCGGCGATCACGATGCTGGTGTTGCCCACGATCTCGCTCATCGACCGCACCAGGGGAAAGGATCCGGCATGGTCGCGGATGAGTTCATAGGCCAAGGCGGTGGCCTTCTTGTTGATAAGCCCTTTGAAATATTCCATGTTGCGGCCGTTGATGTTCAGGGCCGAGATGAGGACGTTGCCGGGACCCAGCAGTTCGATCTCTTCGGGAGTGGGAGGGGCCACCTTGAGGATGATGCCGGCCTTGTATACCTCCTGCGGACTGTAGACGATCTCCGCACCCGACTCGCTGTATTCGTGGTCGGAGAAATGGGCTTCATTGCCCGCACCGGCCTCCATCATAACGCGGTGGCCATGGCCGGAAAGGAAACGCACGGCCTCGGGCACCAGTGGTACGCGGTTCTCCTGGTAGCTGGTCTCCTTCGGTATGCCGATCACGATGTTCTTCCTGGCGCGGTAGATCTCCAGCACCTCTTCGCGCGGCATGAACTGCTCCGAATGCGTGAGCTTTGAAATTCCCTGGTTGTTGTTTTCCATGATCTCAGCATTTGACAAGGATCTCCCTGCTGCCGTCGCCCATTTCCCTGATCCTTATGTTTACGAAATTTTCGGGCAAAAGTTCCGGGATCTTGTCGGCCCACTCGACAAAAACATACTGTCCGCTGTAAAAATAGGTTTCGTAGCCGATATCCATCACCTCTTCCACCTTTTTTATCCGGTACACGTCGAAGTGGTATACGGGGCCGATGCCTATGGTACGGTATTCGTTCACCAGGGCGAAGGTGGGGCTGGTCACCACGTCGGTGACCCCCAGGGCCCGGCAGAAGCGCTTGATGAGGGTGGTCTTGCCGCTGCCCATCTCCCCGTAGAGGGCATACACCCCGGGGCCCGGGCCATCGACCAGGATAGCCTCGGCGATGTGGTCGAGCTCATCAGGGTGGCGGCAGAGGTAAAGCTTTTCCATCGGCTATGCTTTTGCGCTCAGCGTGATCACCGGCACCAGCATCTCCTCCAGCGAGATGCCCCCGTGCTGGAAGGTGTTGCGGTAATACTTCACGTAGTAGTTATAGTTGTTGGGGTAGGCAAAGAAGTCGCTGTTGCGGCAGAAAACGTAGGAGGTGCTCACATTGCTCTTGGGCAGGTAGATCTCGGCGGGGTTCCTGACTTCGAACACTTCCCTGCGTTCGTAGTTCAGGTTGCGCCCCGACTTGTAACGCAGGTTGGTGGTGGTGTTGCGGTCGCCGACGATCTTCACCGGGTCCTGCACCTTCACCGAGCCGTGGTCGGTGGTGATGATGAGCGGGATCTTCTTCTCGGAAAGCTGCCTGATGATGTCGAGCAATGACGAGTGCTCGAACCACGACAACATGAGCGAGCGGTAGGCAGGCTCGTCGTCGGCCAGCTCCCTGATGATCTCCATCTCGGTGCGGGCATGCGACAGCATGTCGACGAAGTTGTAAACGATCACGTTGAGGTCGTTCTGGTAAAGGTTCGACAGGTTGTCGGCCAGCTTGCGGCCGGTCTCGAGGTTGAGCACCTTGTTATAGGAGTATTTATAGCTTTTCCCGAAGCGCTTCAGTTGCTCGCCCAGCAGCTCACCCTCGAACTGGTTCTTGCTGCCCTCCGCCTCCCCGGGCACCCAGTAGCGGGGATGCCGGTTCTCGATCTCCAGGGGCATGAGGCCCGAAAAGATGGTGTTACGGGCATACTGTGTGGTCGTGGGCAGGATGCTGTAATATATCTCGTCGCGGTCCACCCTGTAGAACTCCTCGATGCGGGGCTGGATGGCCTTCCACTGGTCGTAACGCAGGTTGTCGATGAGCAGGACGAAGAGCGGCCTGCCCTCCTTAACCTGCGGGAATACCTTGTCGCGGAAAAGGGTCGGCGACATCACCGGGCGGTCCTCGGCCTTGCCGCCCACCCAGTCGCGGTAGTTCTTTTCCACATATTTCGAGAATACCTGGTTGGCTTCCGTCTTCTGCATGTTGAGGATGTCGAGCACGTTGCTGTCGGAAGTCTTCTCCAGGTCGAGCTCCCAGCGCACGATGCGCCGGTACATCTCCGCCCACTCGCTATGGTTGAGGCCCATGCTGATGTCCATGCCGATGTTCCTGAACTCCTGCTGGTAGGCCATGGTGGTCTTCTCGCTGATGAGCTTCCTGTTCTCGAGGTTCTTCTTCAGCGAAAGCAGGATCTGGTTGGGGTTCACGGGCTTGATGAGGTAGTCGGAGATGTTCGATCCTATGGCATCTTCCATGATCGACTCCTCCTCGCTCTTGGTGATCATCACCACGGGGAGGTTGGGGTACAGGGCCTTGATGCCTGACAGGGTCTCGATGCCCGACATGCCGGGCATATGCTCGTCGAGGAACACGATGTCGAAAGGCCGCGAACGGATGATGTCCAGGGCGTCGTCGCCGTTGTTGCTGGTCACCACCTCGTAACCTTTCTGTTCGAGGAAGAGGATGTGGGGTTTCAACAGATCGATCTCGTCATCGACCCACAATATGCTTATTTTTTCCATGTAGTACTCCTGTTTGTGCCCGCAGGGGAAATGCCTCCCCGGGGATTCGAAAAAATGTTGTAATATTGAAATGTTTTTTCCTGAGAAATATTGTATCGGGGCACATTTTCCTCATACAAAAATAATACAACGGTGCGGCATTCGTCCTTCAGCGGCAGAA
The DNA here is from genome assembly GCA_040775045.1 of Bacteroidales bacterium. Taxonomy (GTDB): domain Bacteria; phylum Bacteroidota; class Bacteroidia; order Bacteroidales; family B18-G4; genus B18-G4. Next base: position 3,998 of record JAXGTH010000085.1, on the reverse strand, counting down.
AAATATTCAACGACCCGGTATACGGCTTCATCACCGTTGGCGACCCCCTGCTCTTCGACCTTATCGAGCATCCCTGGTTCCAGCGCCTGCGCAGGATCCGTCAGCTGGGCATGACCGACCTGGTGTATCCCGGGGCCCTGCATACCCGCTTCCACCATTCCATCGGGGCCATGCACCTCATGAACCAGGCCATCCATGCCCTGAGGCTCAGGGGGGTGGACATCAGCGCAGCGGAAGGGCTGAATGCCGCCGTGGCCATTCTTCTGCACGACATCGGCCACGGACCCTTCTCCCATGCCCTCGAGAACTCGATCATCGGCATCGACCATGAGCTCATCTCCCGCTACTATATGGACAAGCTCAACGAGGCTTTCGAAGGGCAGCTCGAAGGGGCCATCCGGATCTTCGGCAACAGCTGCGAGCGGAAGTTCCTGCACCAGCTGGTCTCAAGCCAGCTCGACATGGACCGGCTCGACTACCTCAAGCGCGATAGCTTCTATACGGGCGTGTCGGAGGGCGTGGTCAACGCGGAGCGGATCATCAAGATGCTCAACGTGGTCGACGACAGGCTGGTGGTGGAGGAGAAAGGGATCTATTCCATAGAGAAGTTCATCATCGCCCGCCGGCTCATGTACTGGCAGGTATACCTGCACAAGACGGTGCTGGCGGCAGAGAACATGCTGCTCAGCATACTGCGCCGCGCCCGTGAGCTCAGCAGGAATGGCACGACCCTCTTTGCCAGTCCCGTGCTGTCGTATTTCCTCAACGAGGACATCGGAAGCCGGGAGCTGATGGACGATCCCAAAGTGATCGCCCGCTTCTCGATGCTCGACGACCACGACATCAGCTCCGCCATCAAGGTGTGGGCCGACGCCGATGATCCCGTGCTCTCGAGACTCTGCAGCATGCTGATGAACCGCGTACTGTTCTCCGTCGACCTGCAGAAGGAGCCGGTGGGGGAGGAGCAGGCCGCCAGGCTCAGGAAGGAGGTCGGAAAGCGCTATGGCCTCGACAATGAGGAAGCCGGTTACTTCGTGATCTCCGACTCCACGGCCAACAGGGCCTACCATACCGGGAGCGACAAGATATTCGTACACCGTAAGTCGGGAGAGGTGCTCGACATCGCAGAGGCCTCCGACCAACTCGACATTAGCGTTTTGCACAAGACCGTGACCAGGTATTTCCTTTGCTACCCCAAGGAGTTCAGGCCATGTTTATAATTCAAGCAAATAAGTACCTCCCTGTATGCGATAAAATGTTATCATTGCAGGCACATCCGACAGAACTATGGAATTTACAGCCCGACAGATAGCCGAAGCCATCGGCGGCCTCGTTGAAGGGAACGGCGACATCAGGATCAGCAGCGTGGTGAAGATCGATGAACAGGCCGAAGGGGGCCTCAGCTTCCTCGCCAACCCCAAATACGAATCATTCATATACACCACGGGGGCCGAGGTGGTGATCGTGAGCAATGATTTCCGTCCTGAAAGGGAACTGAAATGCACCCTGATCCGGGTTCCCGATCCATACCTTGCCTTTGCCGCTTTGCTTGAGATGTATAACAAGATGAAGCTCGACAAGACCGGCATCAGCCCCAGGGCTTTCGTCGACGAAAGTGCGCTGGTGGGCAAGGATGTGTACGTGGGTGATTTTGCCTTCATCGGCAGGGATGTGGTGCTCGCCGACGGGGTGAAGGTATACCCCCATACCTATGTCGGCGACAATTCGAGGCTTGGACGCGACACCACGGTGTTTTCAGGCGCCAGGCTCTACCACGACACGGTGGTCGGGGCCAACTGCAGGATACATTCGGGTGTGATCATCGGCAGCGACGGCTTCGGCTTCGCCCCGAATGAGAAGGGAGAATATGTGAAGGTGGCCCAGATCGGGAACGTGCTGATCGAAGATGATGTGGAGATCGGTTCCAACACCACCATCGACAGGGCCACCATCGGTTCCACCATCATCAGGCGCGGCGTGAAGCTCGACAACCTCATCCAGGTGGCCCACAACGTGGAGATCGGCGAAAACACGGTCATCGCCGCGCAGACCGGCATCTCCGGCTCCACCAAGATCGGCAAGAACTGCATGATCGGCGGACAGGTGGGCATCGTGGGGCATATCCGCATCGGCGACAACGTGAAGATCCAGGCCCAGTCGGGAGTGCCCTCCGACGTGGCCGACGGGTCCATCATCATGGGTTCCCCGGCCATCAACCTCCGGCAGTACATGAAGTCATACATCCACTTCAAGAACCTGCAGTCGCTCGCCGACAGGCTTGATGCTCTCGAGAAGATCGTCGGTGGCGAGAAGCCATAAGAAAAGTGTTTGTAGCATGCATTTTCAGGGATCTGGTTGCCGGTATCCGTCATCTAATTTTATTCATCCGGCATTCAAAAATTTTACTACTTTTGCCAAAATTTTAATACTCTTTTCGTTACGGGATGTCGGAAAATCAAAAGACCATCAGGAAGGCTGTATCGGTGAAGGGCTCGGGCCTGCATACCGGCAACGAGGTCACCGTCACCTTCCGCCCGGCACCAACCGGTCACGGCCTGGTTTTCCGGCGTGTCGACCTCGAGGGGAAACCCCTGTTAGAAGCCAGCGTCGACCATGTGGTTGAGACGGCGCGCGGCACCACGCTGAGCAAAAACGGGGCCACGGTACACACCTGCGAGCATGTGCTGGCTGCAGTGGTTGGTCTGGGCATCGACAACCTGCTGATAGACCTCACACAGAGCGAGCCCCCCATCATGGACGGCAGTTCCAGGTATTTTATTGAAGCCCTTGCCGGTGCAGGCCTCAGGGAGCAGGATGCCGAGAGGGAATATATCGAGATCAGCGAGAACATCATCTTCCGCGACGAGGAGAAGAAGATCGAGATGATCGCCATCCCTTCCGACAGGCTGAGGATCTCGGTGATGATCAACTTCGAAACGCGCGTGCTCCCGACCCAGTATGCCGTGCTTGAGGACATCAGGGATTTCAGGGAAGAGATTTCCAACTCCAGGACCTTCGTCTTCCTGCATGAGCTGGAATACCTGCTGCAGAACAACCTGATCAAGGGCGGCGACCTGAGCAACGCCATCGTGTTCGTGAACCGCGTGGTGACGCAGGAGGAGCTCGACCGCCTGGCCGACCTTTTCAAAAAGCCGCGCATCGATGTATTGCAGGAAGGCATTCTCAACAACCTCGAGCTGCACCACCGCAACGAACCGGCCCGCCACAAGTTGCTCGACGTGGTCGGCGACCTTGCCCTCCTCGGCAAACCACTGAAGGCCCATGTCATCGCCCGCCGGCCCGGGCATGGCGCCAATGTAGCCCTCGGAAAACTTATTAAGCAACATATCGCAAATAACTCGAAAAAGATGAATGCAACATTTTCTGTTGACCTGAACAAGAAACCCTTGTACGACGTCAACGACATTCAACGCATCCTGCCCCATCGCCCGCCGTTCCTCTTCATCGACAGGATCCTGGAGATGGGCGAAGATTATGTTGTAGGCATGAAGAACGTGACCATGAACGAGTCGTTCTTCATGGGGCATTTCCCGGGCGATCCCGTCATGCCCGGGGTGATACAGGTGGAGGCCATGGCCCAGACCGGGGGCGTGCTGCTCCTGAAATCGGTCCCCGACCCTGAGAACTACATCACCCTCTTCCTGAAGATCGAGGATGTGAAGTTCAGGAAAAGGGTGGAGCCGGGCGATACCATCATCTTCCATAACAAACTCGTCAAACCCATACGCCGGGGCATCGGCTACATGGAAGGAAAAGCCTACGTAGGCGGAAAGGTGGTCATGGAAGCAAAAATGATGGCCTCACTCACCAGGAAAGAAGATATCAACGAATAATAAAATCTGATGAACCAACCTCTGGCATATGTCCACCCCCAGGCGAAAGTCGCCAACAACGTGGTGATCGAGCCTTTTGTGAATATCGAAAAGAATGTCATTATCGAAGAAGGCACATGGATCGGGTCGCATGTCACCATCATG
>JAXGTH010000084.1:0-11767 GCA_040775045.1 Bacteroidales bacterium | reverse complement strand
TCCCGCGCAGTCGCCCGCTGAAGTCGAGCAACACCGTGTGCAGAAGATACGGGCTGTATGAGGCGTCACCCACTGCCACCAACCATGCGGGCGGCGCAAAGCGCGTTTGCTCCAGCATGAGCGCCAGCATCAGGGCCGACACGCCAACGACCCCAAAGCTTGCCGCGCGCATCACTTCGACGCGATCGAAGTAGGGCGACGTAGTGCCCAGCGCCAAACCGGCGGCAATCAACACCGCGCACAAGGGCGCCGTTGTTCGAGCGTTTTGGTTTTGGAACACCCACGCGCGGTGATCGTAGGCGCGTGCAATCAACGCGCCTGCGAGAAACTCGAGTCCCAGCCCCGTTAACGCATAGCGCAGCGGCTGCTGCCCCTGAAAGACGCGCGCTGGGTCGCCCACCAGCCAGCCAACGCCCCAGACGAGCAGCACCGCCATCGCGCAGCAAATTGCCGCGAGTTGGTGGCGCGCAGGCATCAGCGTGATGAGTGCAATCCAAACGTAGAAATAAACCTCCATCGTCAGCGACCAAGCCGGTGCCAACCAGTTGTCCCAGATGTTGGGATACAGGAGCAAGGTGCTGAAGAGCATTTTTACGGGATGCAATTACGAGGAGGACTATAAGATACTGGTCCAGAAGATACGGTCATTAAAGGAGCAGGTCCCGCCACTTTTCAATGCCTATATGAACCTTTCGGCCACCATGCGTTCATTCGGGGCCGCCGTCAACCCGGGATTCGGGAATGTGGAGGAGATGGGGATCATCGTGACCATTGCCGACATCTACGATTACAAGAAGGACCGCCATATTTCAACTTACAGGAAAGACGATGCAGGGAAATGACAGGCAGGAGATCCGCTCGGCCCGCTTCCTGGTCAGCAGCCCTGATATAGGCTCCTGCCCGGCAGGCGGGTTGCCTGAATATGCCTTCATCGGCCGCTCCAACGTCGGCAAATCCTCCCTGATCAATATGCTGACTGGCACCCGCGGGCTGGCAAAGATCAGCCAGACACCCGGGAAGACGAGGCTGATCAACCATTTCATCATAAACGACGAATGGCACCTTGTGGACCTGCCCGGATACGGTTATGCAAAGATATCGCAGCAGGAACGCAATCGCTGGAAGAAGATGATCCATGCCTACCTGCTCGGGAGGAAAACCCTCGTCTGCACCTTTATCCTCATCGACACCAGGCATGAGCCCCAGCGCATCGACCTGGATTTTATGGCCTGGATGGCGGAAAACCGCCTGCCTTTTGTGCTGGCCTTCACCAAAACCGACAAACTGTCGAAAACCGGCCTTGCCGGGGCCGTGAAGGACTACTGCGACGAACTTCTGCTGAGCTGGGAGGAGCTGCCGGCATATTTTGTCACCTCCGCTAGGACAGGTGCCGGCCGGGAGGCCATGCTGGCCTTCATCGCCGAAAACAATCTGTTATACAGGGAATATCTGGGTATGAAGTAATATCTGCCCTATTCAAGTTCCAACAGCAGGTGATTCTTTGGGACATTGACTCCCGGGCTGACGAAAACTTCTTTCACCTTTGCATCCATGGGGGCAAGAATGCGGTTTTTCATCTTCATGGCTTCTAGTGTAAGCAGCATGTCCCCCTTCTTCACTATGTCGCCGGGCTGCACTTCCACTTTACGGATGGTGCCCGGAATGAACGCCAGCACTTTCTTTGGGTCCTTCTCCACGTAAGGCTTCCGGTTAAGGAACTTTTCGGTGAATAGGGTCCTGTATTTGAAGTACTCGATGTTCAGCGACCTGAATTTTGACTTATCTGTATCCTTGTCCTTCATGCTGCAGATGCTTAGAATGGCGGAACACCATGTTTCTTTTTCGGTGGTGTTTCCTGCTTGTTGGAAGAGATCTCCAGGGCATGGATGAGCATCCTGCGGGTGTCGGAGGGTTCGATCACGGCGTCGATATATCCGTAGGCAGCTGCAACGTATGGGTTGGCGAACTTTTCCTTGTATTCCTTGATCTTCTGTTTGCGCATCTCTTCCGGGTTTTCGGCACTCTTGATCTCGTTGCGGAAGATGATGTTGGCTGCTCCCTCGGGGCCCATCACGGCGATCTCGGCGGTCGGCCATGCGAACACGAAGTCGGCACGCAGGTGGTGCGAGCACATGGCGATATATCCTCCGCCATAAGCTTTCCGTAACACCACCGTAAGTTTGGGGACCGTGGCCTCGGAATAGGCATAAAGGATCTTGGCCCCGTGCCTGATCACACCGGCATGTTCCTGGTCGACACCGGGCAGGTAGCCGGGCAGGTCGACGAGGGTCACCAGCGGGATGTTGAAAGAGTCGCAATAGCGGATAAAGCGGGCAGCCTTGTCGGATGAGTCCACATCGAGCACACCGGCAAGCACCAGCGGCTGGTTGGCGACAAAACCCACGGTTTCGCCCTTCAGCCGGCCAAAGCCGATCACGATGTTGGCCGCAAAAAGTTCCTGTATCTCGAAGAATTCGGAATCGTCGGCGATGGCCCTGATCACATCCCGAACATCGTATGGTTGTTTGGGGTCGGTGGGGATGATGGTTTCGATGTTGTAGTTCCTGGTGCGCGGGGCCTTCTTGGGGAAGGGATCGGCCTTTTTCTGGTTGTTCCAGGGGATATAGGTGATCAACTCCTTGATCTGGGAGAAACATTCCTGTTCGCTCCTGGCAAAGAAATGGGCATTGCCGGTGATCTCCGAATGCACCCTGGCACCGCCAAGGTCCTCCATGGAGATCTCCTCCCCGATGGTGCTCTTGATCACCTCCGGTCCGGTGATGAACATCTTGGAAATGTTATCCACCACGAAAACGAAGTCTGTCAGGGCGGGCGAATACACCGCACCGCCGGCACAGGGCCCCAGGATCACGGAAATCTGCGGGATCACCCCCGAGGCCTGGGTATTGCGGTAAAAGATCTCGCCATAACCTGCAAGGGAGTTCACCCCTTCCTGTATCCTGGCCCCACCCGAATCGTTGATGCCGATGATGGGCACGCCCAGCTTCATGGCATGGTCCATGATCTTGGTGATCTTGCGGGCATGCATGAGGCCCAGCGAACCGCCGGCCACAGTGAAATCCTGGGCGTAAATGCACACGGGATGGCCACTGATGGTGCCCGTTCCGGTCACCACACCGTCGCCGGGCAGGTGTTTCTTGTCCATGTCGAAATCGCGGGCGGCGTGCTCAACAAAAATGTCATATTCATGAAAAGATCTCGGGTCGAGCAGGTGGATGATGCGCTCCCTGGCAGTAAGCTTGCCTATGGCCTTTTGCTTCTCGATCGCCTTCGAACCACCCCCCTGAAGGGCATCACGCATGCGCTTCTTGAGGTCGGAGGTTTTTCTCTTTAAAGCCATTATTCAAGATATTCGTTCATACAAATTTACGCAAAGGCCCTTCAAAAATCAAGGCAATTGCCTGAAGCCAATTGCCAGTAATCATGAAGTCGTTCCTTACAGCCTGCAAAATTAATGTATTTTTTACTTGGCAGCATTTATTTATTTTTGTCGTGATGGGGCTTTAATGAACCAATGCCCTGAAATACAATTATAAAGCTGTGAATATCGAAGAACTTCGCGATTATTGCCTTTCGAAGAAAGGTGCTACCGAGGATTTCCCTTTCGACGAATCCACACTTGTATTCAAGGTCATGGGCAAGATGTTCGCCGTGACCGACCTGTTGGATGAATTCGCCGTAGTGATCAAATGTGACCCGGAAGAATTCCTGGCCATGCGCGAGCAATATCCTGCCGTTGCACAACCACGATACTTTCGCGGAAGCTGGAACCTGGTCAGGATCGATGGCAGTATAACCGGGGAACAGATAAAAGAGTGGATCGACAAATCTTATCAACTGGTGGTGAATGCATTGCCGAAGAAAGACAGGCAGGCCCTGGAAAATGCGGGATGACCTTTTATGCTTTCTTTTTCCTCACCCTGAAAAGGTCGAAGACGAGGTAACCCACAGCCGCTCCCCACAGCATGCTCAGGTAAGGATTTGAGGTGATGGCACAGCTGCCGGAATTGCAGCCTACCTCTATATAATATATGTATCCGCCAGCCGCACCCACAACGGCCCCGATCACGGGCAGGATGTTGAACCTAAACTTTTTCTTTTCCCGGGCGGTTTGCGTTTTGCCGTTTTCCGTTTCAGTCATGTTTTATTGTTTGACAAATTTCGTAGTTCGTAGTTCGTAGTTCAAAGTTCAAAGTTCAGAGTTCATTAGGGTCTCAATTTCACCACAGTGATCCCCTGTCCTCCCCTATCAACATGTTCATCGCCGAAATGTTCAACTTCCTCCACACCCTGGAGGTATTCCCTGATCACCTGGCGCAGGATGCCATCGCCCTTGCCATGCAGTATGCTTACCTCCCTGATGCCTAAAAGTATGGCATCGTCGATATAAGCCTGGAGTTCTTCCAGCGCTTCAGCTGCACGTTTGCCTCGCAGGTCGATGGAGAGCCTGAAATTGGCAGCGCGGCGATTGAGGTCGCTCATGATGCTGCTGCCCGGACGGGCCCTCCCACCGGCAACAGCCGTTTCTTTTGTCTTGCTGATCCTCCTCAATCCGCTGAGGGGTATCCTGATGCTGACCGACCCGCTCAGTACCGTGGCGGTCTTCCCCTTCACCTGGACCACCTCGCCGGTCGTGCCATAATCACTGATCTCCACCCTGTCGCCAACCCCGGGGATGCCCTCAAGGTAAACCGTTTCATTCTTTTTCTCCCTTTCAGCCTTTACCGCTTTTGTCTTTCTCACCTTTTCCTTTTTCCCAATCCCCTTTTCCTTATTCCATCTTCCATCTTCCATTTTCCCGGTGATCTCCTTCGCCTCCTCCTTCATTCTGCTTCTCAGCTCCTTGGTCCTTTCCTTTTCGGCTTCCGCCTCCCTGATCCCCTTGATGGTCCTTTCGATGAGCCTGTTGGCACCTGAAAGGATCTCGTTGGCCTCCCTTCGGGCCTCTTCGATGATGGCATTCTTCCTGCCGTTCACATCGTCGATGAGCTTTTCATACTTGTCGATCATCTCGGAAAGGAAATTGTCGGCTACGCCGTATTTTTCTCTTTCACGTTCAAGCTGCAGTTTTTCTGTTTCCAGCTCCTGCAGCTGCCGCTCGAAGTCCACCTGCGAATACCCGGTGATGGAGGCTGCATGTTCAAGTACCTCTTCGGGGAATCCCCGCTGCCTGGCGATCTCGAAGGCGAAGGAGCTGCCGGGCCTGCCGGCTTTCAGGATGTACAGGGGTTTCATCTCCTTAGTGTCGAAGAGCATGGCGGCGTTGATGATACCGGCTTCGTTGGCTGCCAGGGCCTTGATGTTGGCATAGTGGGTGGTTACCACACCGAAAGCCTTTCGCCTGTTCAGGGCGTGAAGGCTGGCCTCGGCGATGGCGCCGCCCAGCTGGGGTTCGGTGCCGGTACCGAACTCATCGATGAGGAAAAGGCTGCCGCGGTCGCCATGCTCGATGAAATACCTTATGCTGGTCAGGTGGGAGCTGTACGTGCTGAGGTCGTTCTCCAGGCTCTGCTCGTCACCGATGTCGAGGAACATATGCCTGAAAAGCCCTGCCTCCGAATCCTCCTCCATCGGCACCAGCAATCCGCATTGAAGCATGTATTGCAACAGTCCTGCCGTCTTAAGGCAGACTGATTTTCCACCGGCATTGGGGCCTGAGATGACCATGATACGGTTCCTGCCGTTGAGCTCAAGGTCCATGGGGACCACTTCCCGGCCATGCTCCTTCAGCGACAGGAAGAGCAGGGGGTGCCTGGCTTTGTGCCAGCCAAAGAGGGGCACAGGCTTCACGGTTGGCCTGATCGCATGGATGGACAGCGCCAGCCTTGCCTTGGCCCGGTTAAAGTCGATGTACCCCAAAAATTCGTATGAACCCAGCAGGCTTTCAGTCTCAGGCCTCAGAACATCGGTAAAATCCGTGAGGATGCGGATGATTTCACGGCGCTCGGCATTTTCAAGCTCCCGGATCTCGTTGTTCAGGTCGAACACTTCCGTGGGCTCGATATAGACCGTCTGGCCGGTGGCCGATTCATCATGGATAAAACCCTTCAGCTGCCGCTTGGCCGATGCCAGCACAGGGATCACCATGCGGCCGCTGCGGATGGTCACCTCGGCATCTTCAGGGACCAGTCCCGACTTGCGGGCTTCTTCCATGCTTTTTCTGATCCTGCCATCGATCGACTGCTGCTTGCTCCGTAACTCAGCCCTGATCTTTTTCAGCCCGGGCGAAGCCGAATCGCGGATCATACCACGGTCGTCGATGATACGGTCGATGGCACCGACAAGCTCATTATGAGGCTCATGGCCATCGGCAAGTTTCGTCAGCTCGGGGTATTGGCCTTCTTCCGCATTACGGAAAAAGTCGAGGCAATCGTTGATCGTATGCAGCGACGACCTGAGGTCGAACAGGGCCTCGGGATCGAGGTAGGTTCCCTGAAGCCTGATGCGTTTGAGTTCAGGGGTGAGATCGAAATAGCCGGAATTGGGGAAAGGCTTGCCCGACAGCAATATCCCGCGGAACTCGTCGGCACGGCCAAGCAGTTCCTGTATGGCCGCATGCCCTGCAACAAAATTCATCCGCCGGACATGATCCCTGCCCAGTGTGCTCAGGCATTGCTGCTCCAGCATGTCGCGGATCCTGTCGAAGCCGATCTTCTGTTCGAAATTTGCAGGGTAGATCATGGCCCAAAGATAAGGCTTTTCAGGTTCGTGAAGGCAATGCGGATATCGGGGTCAAGGCAAAGACTGATTTTCTTATCTTCGTAACCAAACAACATCCGAGATGCCCGACATCCTGATCGAAGCCTGTGTTACATCAGTGTTTTCTGCCATGAACGCCGAAAAGGGCGGCGCCCTGCGCGTGGAACTTTGCGATAACCTCATCGAGGGTGGCACGACCCCGGGCGCCGGGACCATCACCCTGGCCCGTGCAAAGCTGTCGATAAAACTTTATGTGATGATCCGCCCCCGCGGGGGAGATTTCTGCTATTCGCCGCTCGAATTCGACATCATGAAGGAAGACGTGAAGACCGCCGTTTCGCTTGGCGCCGATGGCATCGTGGCAGGCATACTGATGCCCGACGGCAGCATCGACAGGGAACGGATGGGCATCCTCCGCGACCTTGCCGGTTCATGCAGGTTCACATGTCACAGGGCCTTTGATATGACGGCCGACAAGCAACGGGCACTGGACGACCTCATGGGCCTGGGCATCGAAAGGGTGCTCACCAGCGGTGGAAAGAACAAAGCTCCTGAAGGAAAGGAACTCATCAGTAAACTGGTGCAGCAAGCCGGTAACGACATTATCGTCATGCCGGGAAGCGGGGTGAACGAAAATACGATTAGGGAACTGCGGGCGTTTACCGGCGCCAGGGAGTTCCATGTTACGGGGCGCAGCCTTTTCCCGGGCAGGATGATATACAGGAATCCTGATATCTCCATGGGTGGTGATGCCTCCGTGCCCGAATACGACCAATGGGAAACCGATCCTGAACGCATCAGGAAGATCGTGGAAACAGCCAATGAATAGGAAATGAGATATTTTTATTGGATACTAACGGCCATGGCAGTAACCCTTGCTGCATGCCAGCCTTCACACCCTGAAAAGCAATCGCTGGAGGACGGATGGACAGTGGAACAGCTGGGCGGAAGTGAAGCGGCGATCGCCGGTCCGGTAACAGCCTCGGTGCCGGGAAGCATCCACCTCGATCTCCTCGGCAACGGCCTGATCGATGACCCCTTTTTTGGAACCAACGAATACGATCTACAGTGGATCGGCGAGTCGTCATGGGCCAATTCAGCAATGTTCATACCCGGACCCGGGATACTGGCGAAGGAGAACATCGAGCTGGTCTTCGAAGGGCTGGATACCTATGCCAGGGTTTATCTCAACGATTCGCTCATCCTCGAGGCCGACAATATGTTCCGCACCTGGAGGACCGGTGTCCAGGGACTGCTTCACTCCGGCGAAAACCGTCTAATGGTGGTCTTCTCCCCCCCGGGGGATATCAATAAGCAGAAAGCGGCAGCATTACCGTATCCATTGCCCGATGACCGCGCATTCACCCGCAAGGCTCCATACCAGTTCGGCTGGGACTGGGGGCCTGAATATGTGACCTGTGGTATCTGGAAACCTGTTTACCTCCATGCCTGGGATGGCCTCCGGATCGAGCGGGTGCATGTGGAATATGCCTCGATCGACGAAGACCCGCTGCCGCTGCTGGTCCATGCCGACATCAGGAGCAGCCGCGACCAGACCGTCAGGCTCCGGCTCTTCGACGACAGCAGCGGGTCAAAGGTGGCTTCAGGCAAAGCCGAAATGAAGAAGGGGCTCAACACCGTGACCATTCCTGCCGGGCTTGAAGATCCTGAACTCTGGTGGCCGGCGGAGCTGGGTCAGCAGAAGATGTATACCCTTCGACTGAGGGCTGCGGCAGGCGGAAACTCTGATGAGGCCGTGGTGCGATATGGGATCAGGGAAGTGAAACTGATCAGGGAACCAGATGAATACGGCGAATCCTTCTTCTTCAGCGTGAACGGCCTGCCGGTATTCGCAAAAGGGGCCAACTATATCCCGCAGGACAATTTCCTTTCGCGTGTGGATACGGCAAGGTACGAGAGGCTTCTGCATTCCGTTGCCGGGGCCAACATGAACATGCTGAGGGTGTGGGGAGGGGGGATCTATGAAAATGACCTGTTTTACGACCTGTGCGATGAGCATGGCATCATGGTGTGGCAGGATTTCATGTTTGCCTGCAATATGTACCCGGGCGATGAGGATTTCTTATATAATGTGCAGAGGGAAGCCGTCGACAACGTCAGCCGGATCGCTAACCATCCCTCGGTGGTCATCTGGTGCGGCAATAACGAGGTGGACGAAGGCTGGCACAACTGGGGTTGGCAGAAGCAGCTCGGGTATTCGCCTGAAGACTCGACTAAGATATGGAACGACTACCTGGAGATCTTCGAAGGCATCCTGCCTGAAGTGGTTAACCTGTATGACCCCGGCACAGCCTACCATCCTTCTTCACCCATGACCGGATGGGGCAGGGATAAAGCCTATACGCAGGGCGACGTGCATTACTGGGGCGTATGGTGGGGCGAGGAACCCTTTGACATGTACCGATATAAGATTGGACGATTTGTGAGTGAATACGGGTTCCAGGGCATGCCCCCGCTGGAAACCATCGAATCCTTTGGCGGAGTTGATACCCGTGCTAAACCTGTCCCGGGCGGAGTCGGGCGATCCCTCGTCCCCCGTCCCGAAATACTGGAATCTCATCAGAAGCATCCACGGGGCACCGAACTCATTCGAAAATATATGGAACGCGAATTCAACGTACCTGAGAAGTTCGTGGATTATGTTTACATCAGCCAGGTTTTACAGGCAGAAGGTATGGGGCAGGCCTTCTATACACACCGCATCGCCCGCCCATGGTGCATGGGCACCCTTTACTGGCAGCTCAACGACTGCTGGCCGGTCACTTCCTGGTCGGGGCTGGATTATTATGGCCGCTGGAAGGCGCTGCACTACCATGTGAAACGGGCTTATGAACCAGTGATGATCAGGGCGGTGCTTGTCGACAGCCTGCTGGCCGTGATCGCGGTGAATGATCACCCGGAAGGGATGAAAGCAATACTGGAAAGCTCCATGCAATATTTCGACGGCAGGAGGATCATGCATGACGAGAGGGAAGTTGAACTGTTGCCCCAGGGAACACAGCAGGTCTTTTCCCTGCCTGCCGCGAAGGATACCTGCCAGGACTTGCTCTTTGTGGCCAGGCTGCTGATGGACGGTGAGGAACTATCAAATACATTCCTCTATTTCAGCCCGACGAAAAACCTTGACCTGCCCGATCCCGAACTCAGCTGGGATATCAGGGAAGGTACTGGCGGGCCCGTCATCATCGTGGAAGCCCGAAGGCTGGCCAGGCAGGTATTCCTGGAGGTCAAAGGGTTGGAGGGGCATTTTTCCGATAATTTTTTCGATATGGCTGCAGGAGAGAAGAGGACCCTTACCTTTAGCGGCAATGTGAATGCATCAGTGCTTGCCGAAAAACTGACAATCAAAAGCATCTATGATACGCTTGAATAAATTTCGCATTCTTTCAATTCTCGTTCTTCTGGTGGCGGCTTCCTGTTCCGCGCCGCAGCGGGAAAACATCGAGGTGATGACCTTCAACATACGGTATGCCAATCCCGACGACGGCATGTTTTCCTGGGATAGTCGCAAGGAATTGGTTTTCTGGCTCATCGAGAAGTATGATCCCGATATCCTCGGTGTACAGGAAGCGCTCAGGAGCCAGATGGACGACCTCGACACTGCGCTGAACACTTACGGCTGGTCAGGGGCGGGGCGTGACGACGGTGATACCGGGGGGGAATATGTACCCGTATTCTTCAAAAAAGACAGGTTCATGCTCGCCGATGAGGGTCATTTCTGGCTCTCGGACGAACCCGGCACCCCGGGAAGCATGGGCTGGGACGCTGCCTGTACCCGGATGGTGAGCTGGATAAAACTCAGGGAGGTGGGTACCGGTTTCGAATATTACGTCTTCAATACCCATTTCGACCATGTGGGGGAAGAGGCAAGGAAGAACAGTGCCCTGCTGATGGCCGACAGCATCAGGCACATTGCCAGCCTGAAACCTGTGATCATCACCGGCGACCTTAACTGCGGCCCGGAATCGGCACCCCTGGGCATCCTGTCCGGCCTCTTCATCGATGCCCGGGAGGAAGCGGTGAAAGCGGATTCGGCTTCCGGAACCACATATGTGGGTTTCCCGGGAAATGTGATGAAGGGAGAGATCATTGATCACATCCTGGTAAGCAAGCATTTCAGGGTCGACAGCTATGAGATCATCACCGATAACGCCGGAGGCTTTTTCCCTTCCGACCACCTGCCGGTGAGGGTAAGTCTTTCATTGAAGATGCCCTAGCAGATAGAAAAAGAATTAATTTCGCTCACTAACCGAAAACCAATACCATGCAGGCTGACCAGAATATCAGGAAAAACAGGGGCTACACGGCTGCTTTTGCCGTGGTCACGGGA
Source organism: Bacteroidales bacterium (assembly GCA_040775045.1). Lineage (GTDB taxonomy): Bacteria > Bacteroidota > Bacteroidia > Bacteroidales > B18-G4 > B18-G4. The sequence goes on along the minus strand of JAXGTH010000084.1, from coordinate 696 downwards.
TTATTCTTTATGTGGGGATTCATGACCGTACTCAACGACATCCTGATCCCCTATCTTAAAGGGGTGTTCGAACTCAACCATGCGAAGGCCATGCTGGTCCAGTTTGCCTTCTTCATGGCCTACTTCATCGGCTCGGTGATCTATTTCTTCATCTCCATCACAAGAGGCGACCCCATCAGCCGGATAGGATACAAGAATGGTATACTGCTCGGGCTCCTGATCTCGGCCACCGGCAGCGCATTGTTTTATCCTGCTGCCGAGTTCAGGATGTACGGTTTCTTTCTGGCAGCCCTCTTTGTGATGGGCCTGGGATTTACCCTTCTGCAGATCGCAGCCAATCCCTATGTGGCCATCCTCGGTCCTGAGGAGTCGGCCTCGAGCAGGTTGAACCTGTCGCAGGGTTTCAATTCGCTGGGCACAACCATAGGCCCGCTCATCGGGGGCTTCCTGATCTTCAAATATTTTGCGGGGGCCCATGTCAGCGGGGCTGATGCCGTGAAGATCCCCTACCTTTTCTTTACCGGCCTGTTCCTTCTGCTGGCATTGCTCATCAAGGTATCTAAACTTCCGCGCGGGACCGGCAGCGATGGCATCGAGCGGACAGCAGGTGCTCTCCGACACCCCAACCTGGTATTCGGGGCCCTGGCCATATTCTTTTATGTGGGTGGCGAGGTAAGTATCGGCAGCATCATGATC
>JAXGTH010000083.1:0-11823 GCA_040775045.1 Bacteroidales bacterium | reverse complement strand
CAACATCGACATCACCTCCACCACCGATAAACTCTGGCCTGTATGGATGGATAACTCCACGGGGATCTACCAGTTGTGGACCGTGCCCATCGACTTTTCTTCGCTCGACAGGATTCCAGGCTACGTCAATTCAGATGTGAGGCTGCTGCAGAACAGTCCCAACCCCTTTCAGGGGAAAACAATCCTCAGCTTTACACTGGATGAGCCCGGCTTTGCCAGCCTGAAGGTATTTTCATTGTCCGGATCGGAAGTTGCCATACCGGTTCAAAAACATTTCCCGTCAGGAACCCACGAAGTGGAAGTTAAGGTCAGCCAGGCAGGAATATACATTTATTCGCTGGAGGCAGGGGGCCGGAAATTCAGCCGGAAAATGGTCAGCCTACCGTAGCACCAGCTTCCCGGAAACGATCGCAGGTTCAGCATGATCATTGAGCAACAAGCGGTAGAGATATACTCCCCCCGGCAGGCCACCCAGGTCGATGCGCGTTGAAGGACTGTTGACCTGCAGCGACATCACTTTATTGCCCAGCGGACCGAACAGCCAAAGCTCACCCGGCCGCTCAAACTCCCGATCGATGAACATCTGAACCATCCCGTCTGAGGGGTTTGGAAATATCCATGCTTCAAGGGAAGCCCGGGCTGGCTCCTGCAATCCAACGCCCAGAGGTTTATAACGGAGGAATGCTCCGTTATAGCCCACGGCATAGCCGTGCATGCTGTCGGGGAAGGTCATGTCGAAGATCGCCGTGTTGCCGGGGCTTGGCACCTGGGTCCAGGTATCGCCCGCATCGAGGCTGTAGATAAGCTTCTGTTGCGGGCCCAGGGGCGCCCAGGCTTCAGTATCGTTCCTGAAGTCGATGTCGAAGGCATTGCCGGGCATCGACAATTCCTCGTAAACCCAGTTCTCTCCCCCGTTGGTGGTGCGTATCATGGCCACCCCGTAGCCCTGGTCGGGATCGCCCCCGGCGCCGATCACCTCAGCGGGGCCGAAAAGATGCATCCCGTGCACTTCATCGGCCGGTGCTTCCGACATCTTTATGGGATGCCAGAGCATTCCCCCGTCGGAAGTGCTCCAGGTCACCCCGGCGATGTCGAACATCCCACCGCAGGCATAGCCATGAAGCTCATCGTAAAAATAAACGTTCAGGACGGGGAAAAAAGCCAGGGCATTGGTATCGATGGCCGCCTGCGCCCAGCTCTGGCCGCCATCGGACGTCTTCACCAGTGCATGCGGGCTTCCGCCCATCCATCCCGTCAGGGAATCAAGGAAAATGATACAATTCATGAAGATGTTCTCCTCAGGATACGGGGTTTGTGTCCAGGTGGCACCGCCATCCTCCGTCTTCAGCAACAGCGTGCCGTAGAAACCCTCAAAATTCCATGATGACGCCCATCCCCTTTCCCGGTCGAGAAAGAAAACATGTATGATATTGTTCCCGGTGCCGGCGTCCTGCACCACCCAGCTCTCAGCCCCGTCGGTGGTATGGATGATGGTACCCGAATCGCCCACGGCCCAGCCATAAAGGCTGTCGGTGAAGAATACCGACCTCAGGTGCTCCGTGGCAGGAACCTCCGTCAACTCCCAGCTCCCTTGGGAAATACCAGTGAAAGGGATCATGCTGAGAAGGAATATGCCGAGATACCGGTTCATGGTGTTCGGGTTGGATGATCAAAGGTACTAAATCATGGAAAAAGGAATAAGGAATAAGGAAAATAGAAAAAGGGAAAGAATAATGATTGGGGCATGCCGGATGCTTTGGATTCGCTATTTTTGTTGTTGCAGACCCAACTCAGGATATTATGCCGGAACAACACTTCCTCCCTGTTCAGTCACAGTTGTCGAAAGTAGAACGACATTTCTTTTCCATGATCCCGACGAAATGGGACAAGGTCAAACTGCCTTATGTCCTGGTCGACAATTTCCCGCAGCTGGGCTTGCTCACGGCTTTGCGCTTCCTCGAATGGGTATCGGAGAACCCTGAAGGGGTGATCAGCCTGCCCACGGGAAAGACGCCCGAATACTTTATCAAATGGACCAGCTTCATGCTGAAGCACTGGGATGACGGCCGGGGAAAGGAGATCAGGGAGCAGTACGGGCTGGAGCATGTCAAAAGGCCTGAACTGGGTGGCCTTCACTTCGTGCAGATCGACGAGTTCTACCCTATCGATCCACGCCAGCACAACAGTTTTTATTATTACGTGAACGAGTTTTACATTAAGGGTTTCGGCCTCGATCCCGGCAGGGCCCTGCTGATCAACACCTCGGAGATCCCCCTGTATGAGAACCGCAAGTACCGCGACGTGTTCCCCGACCACCGCGTCGACCTTTCGTTGCGCTACCGTGAGGCGAAGAGCACCTTCGAGGATATACAGAAGCAGTCGGTAATGATGATCGACGGATGGTGTGCCCGGTACGAGGAGAAGATCAGGGAAAAGGGCGGCATTGGTTTCTTCCTGGGTGGTATCGGCCCCGACGGGCATATCGCCTTTAACATCAGGGGATCCGACCACTATTCCACCACGCGCCTGATGGAGACCAACTTCGAGACGCAGGCCGTGGCTGCCGGTGACCTGGGCGGGATAGCGGTATCGCGCAACAGGCTGGTGATCACCATCGGGCTCAGGACCATCACCTACGATCCCGATGCGGTGGCCATCATCATCGCTGCCGGGGAGGCCAAGGCCGGGGTGGTGAAGGATGCCCTCGAAAATGAAGCCGGCAACCAGTACCCGGCCACGGCACTGCATAAGCTGAATAATGCCCGTTTTTACCTCACAAGGGGGGCGGCCTGCCAGCTGAGCGACAGTGTGGAAGCCTATTACACCGAAGGCCCGTGGACGCAGGAGAAGACCGATCGTGCGGTGCTCGACCTCGTCAGGAGGATCGACAAGTACGGGCACCATCTCACCCTGAACGACCTGAAACACGACCCCTGGTGCCGGCTGATCCCAAACCTGGATGAAAATACCGTTCCCGGGGCGATCGAACGGTTCAGGCAGAAGATCGCCAGGGGGATGGTGAAAGAGGAAGATCAGCATTATTTCCATACCGGCCCGCACCACGACGACATCATGCTGGGATTAATGCCCCATATCGCCCAGCAGTTGAGGCAACCCTCCAACAGTTTCGATTTCACCATCCTCACCTCGGGCTTCACCGCCGTGACCAACCCGTTCATCCTGCATGCCATGACCGACGTGCTGCAGTTCCTCGGGGAGGGTAAGATCCAGATGGTGTATTACCCCGACTTCTTTGAAGAAGGTTATAAGTACAAGTGGGATAAAGATGTTTACCACTATCTCGGCAAGGTGGCCTCGGGCGAACCCCACGAGCGGCGCAGGGGGCTGAGCCACCGCATGGTGAGGGCCATTGTCGATATCTATAAGGTAAAGGACCTGGCGTCGCTGCGTTCGCAGGTGAAGAAGGTGATCAGGGAGCTCAGGGATTCGTACGACGGGCAGAAGAACTCGCGCGAGATACAGCAACTCAAAGGTATGCTGCGGGAGTTCGAGGAAGAACTGGTGTGGGCGCATTTCGGCGTGCAGGTGAAGAACGTGAACCACCTGCGGCTGGGCTTCTATACCGGCGATATCTTCACTGAGCAGCCTGAGCCCGAACGCGATGTGATGCCGGTGCTGAAGATGCTCCGGGAAAAGAAACCTACGGTGGTCAGCCTCGCCTTCGATCCCGAAGGCAGCGGCCCCGACACCCATTACAAGGTACTGCAGGTGATTGCCGAGGCCATCCGCATGTGGCAGAAGGAAGAAGACCTCAGCCGGCTGCGCATCATCGGCTACCGCAACGTATGGTACCGTTTCCACCCGGCGGAGGCCGACGTGATCGTGCCCGTTTCACTGAATTCGCTGGCCATCATGGAAGATGCCTTCACCGACTGCTATCTCAGCCAGGTGGAGGCCCCTTTCCCCAGCTACCTGCTCGACGGCAAGTTCAGCACCCTGGCCCAGCAGGTTTGGATCGACCAGATGAAACACATCCAGCTGCTGCTGGGGAAAAATTATTTCTACCAGAACGAACACCCCCGTTTGAGGGCCGCCCACGGATTGCTCTTCTTCAGGGAGATGGACGTGGACACTTTCCTGGCCCATGCCCGCGAACTGAAGCGGACGATGGCGGGACCCTGATCATCCTGCCGTTGCAATGATCGCGTTTATGGTCCGGGCAAGCCATGAAATTTGACATCAGGCCTTTTTTTTCTTATCTTTAGTGTTTCCCTCTTTAAAGCAAAAAAGCTTTAATTATCCCAAGCAGACGGCGGGTTCATCATCCTATTGTGCAAAATGTACAGTGCCCGAGAACAATTCCGGCCACTTAAGCATTTATATATATAGACATTTGTATAAAATAATATCTCTCCAACATGAAAATTTCTACGACTTCACTCTATCTTCTTGAAAAGAGTATCCTGACACCTTCTTTGGCAGTCCTGCTCCTATTTTTCATGGCCTTCTCTGCCCCGCAAATCTTGTATGGACAGCAGGGTGTTGTGCCTGTGGTCACACCTGAAGGAGGATTTGCCATGGATGGTAACCTCCTGGCCAGGACACCCGTAAGCCCTCCCTTCTCGGCTAACGACGGTGATTTCATCCAGAATGACAATGCGCCGGGAAGCGGCGGATTTGTATTCAACACTGCCGGTATTCCTGTTGACACAAGCATGGCCTTTCACATCATCGACGGCTATGATGCTGCCGATGCCGACATCTTCACGAACGGATCAAAATTCAACCAGGATCCTAACACCTGGAGCTGGAAACACGGAAAAGCTCCCGGTAAGGATGATGTGAACAATGTGTTGTTCTTCTTCTCGAATGACACCCTGGGGAATATCTGGTTCGTCGGCAGCGGCGACCGGAACAAGACGAACGGGAACACCTACCTTGATTTTGAATTGCTGCAGAATCCGCTCTACCAGAATCCCGACATGACCTTTACATCATATGGCCCTGACGGGGGACGGACCATGGGCGACCTTGCCGTCACGGTCGAATACACCATAGGGGGCTCGTACCCGCAGCTGTATGTTTACCAGTGGAGCGAAATATCAGCGGGAATGTTCGAGTATATCGCGGTGATCCCGGCTGAAGGCACTGCTTATTATGCCATGAATGAAGACAGCGCCATCGCTGTGCCTTACGGAGCATTCGGCAGCGACACCTATCCCATCGGCGCTTTCACTGAAGTGGCCGTAAACCTTAATGATCTGGTCGCAGGCATGAATGCCTGCCTGGGCATCAAAACTGTTCTTGTCAAGACGAAGGCCTCACAATCGATCAATGCCGCATTAAAGGATGTGGTCGGACCCGTACAGGTTGATATCAGCTCTTCTCCTGTGATCAGCGTCAACAGCCCGACAATTTGTTTTGGTGATACTGCCGTACTTACCGCAACGGTCCTTTCAGGTACCGGCCCATTTACCTACCTGTGGAATACAGGGGATACTACGCCATCGATCCTTGTATCACCCGATACGACTACACAGTACAATGTGGTGGTGACAGGGGCCAACGGATGCCCGTCCGATACTGCTTTCGCAACAGTTACCGTATTGCCTTTGCCACCCTGTGATATTACCGGACCCGATACGCTTTGCCCGCTGGGTACAGCACAGTTCTATGGCCCTGACTCCCTGAGTTCCTATATGTGGACTGTTTACGGGCCTGCCATGATCATTGGTGATACTTCGGCGCAGATGGTTGAGATTCAGGCGACCGGGAGTTGCGATACCACCTTCATCCTCGAACTTTATGTTACGGGCGATAACGGATGTACCAGCATGTGTTCCATGACCGTTGCCCTTGTAGACACCATTCCACCGCTGATCACCTATGTGCCGGATTCGATGTTCCTGCAATGCGCTTCGGAGGTGCCACCTGCATCACCCGATTCCATCATGGTAACCGATAACTGCGCAGGTGATATCATGGTCATGGTATCCGATTCGATCATGAACGACACCCTGTGCCCGAACCAGTTCACCCTGATCCGGACATGGACTGCCATGGACACCTGCGGCAACGTTTCCACTGCATCACAATTTATTTCGGTGTTTGACAGCATCCCTCCGGTGCTTTACGACGTTCCGGCCGATACCGGCGTTTGCTGTGCCGATTCTATCCCGCCACCGGCCAATGTCACCGCCAACGACAATTGCGACGGCGCAGTGGATGTTACCCTCACGGAAATTGTCAGTGACAGTACCAGCCCGATGTATTTTACGCTTACACGCATCTGGACCGCTTCCGATACCTGCTATAACATGGTTGCCGACACCCAGGTGATCATCGTGAACGATACCCTATACGGCAATGGCACTTTGCTCAGCAACCAGAGCCTGAACGATATCATTACGTACTTCAGGATCAGTCCGAACCCGTTCACCAATAATACGCGCATACAGTTCAGCCTGGCCCGGGATGCCCGCATTTCACTTGAGCTCTATAACTCAATGGGGATCATGATAAGATCTATATTCTCAGGAGAAGTGAATTCAGGCGTTCCCCGGAAATTTGAGCTGACGGCTGACGGACGCATGGCGCCGGGAATGTACCTTCTCGTGCTGAGAACCCCGTTTGGCAGTGAAACGCGACATGTTATCCTGCAATAAGACCTGAAGCCAGAAATTTCAGCTCCTCAGAAACTATTCCGGCACAGGCCCTCTCCGACAAAGGAAAGGGCCTGTGCCTTTTGGTAATTTAAGCCATGAAACCCATTTTTTTAATTGCCCCCTGAAAAATCATTCAAATTATTGTTACTTTGGTGGTCAAGTAAAGGTATTTCATGTATCTTCTCGGGATAGACGTTGGAAGTTCCTCCATCAAGGTCAGCCTTTTCGATGCACATAAAGGCGTTTCAATAAAGCGTGTTGCCTACCCTCCGGATGAGATGCAGATCCTCTCGGAAAACAGGGACATGGCAGAACAGGATCCTGAGGTGTGGATGGAAAACATCCGTAAAGCCATGCTCATCCTACAGCGTGAAGATGCAGAGGCCCTCCGGTCGGTGGAAGCCATCGGGATCACCTACCAGATGCATGGCCTGGTGATGATCGACAGGAATGGAAGGCCGGTCAGGAATTCGATCATCTGGTGCGACAGCAGGGCTGCAGGCATTGGTAACGATGCCTTCCATAAACTTGGAAAGGAATACTGCCTGTCGCATTTGCTAAACTCGCCCGGGAACTTCACCGCTTCCAAACTTCGCTGGGTTCAGCTGAATGAACCCGAAAACTACGACAGGACTTTTAAGATCATGCTTCCGGGCGATTATGTCGCATACAGGCTCACGGGTATGGCGAGCACTACCCTGCCGGGCCTCTCTGAGGGCATCTTCTGGGATTACCGGGAAAACGGCATCTCCGGTAAACTGCTCAGCCATTACGGGTTCGACCGAGCCCTGCTCCCCGATATTGTGGATACGTTTTCCATACAGGGCTACCTCCGCGATGATATGGCGGCCTGGCTGGGGTTGCGGAAAGGTATCCCGGTTGCCTACCGGGCCGGTGACCAGCCCAACAATGCTTTCTCGCTCAACATTCTCGAACCCGGAGAGGTGGCTGCAACGGCAGGCACTTCCGGGGTGATCTACGGGGTGATCGGTAAAGGGGTGTATGATCCTTTGTCGCGGGTCAACACGTTTATCCATGTCAACCATACGAAGGCTAATCCGCGTTACGGGGTATTGCTTTGCCTGAACTCCACCGGGATCATGAATGCCTGGGCCCGGCAGCAGCTTGGGGATAAGGATATCAGCTACGACACCATGAACACCCTGGCAGCCCGGGCTCCGGCCGGGTCCGATGCCCTGATGGTATTCCCTTTCGGTAACGGGGCCGAACGGATACTGCAAAACAAAAATACAGGAGCAATCATCACAGGTCTTAATTTCAATATTCACAACAAAAGCCACCTTTACAGGGCCATGCAGGAAGGGATCGTTTTTGCCCTTTACTACGGGCTGGAGATCATGAAGGAGATGGGGCTCGAAGCCGGGCTGATCAGGGCAGGCCTGGACAACATGTTCCTGAGCCCCCTGTTCGTTCAGTCCCTGTCAGATATCAGCGGTGCCAGGATCGAGCTGTATGAAACCAATGGCGCCGAGGGTGCTGCCAGGGGGGCCGGTATCGGCGCAGGCTATTACAGGGATACAGGTGAAGCATTCAGCAAATTAAGGCAAATGCAAACCATCGAACCGGCAAGGAACGAACCGCTTCAAAAGGCCTACCGGGACTGGAAAGGTGAGCTCGAAAGGATGTTGAACCAATAAAAGCATAAACGGAAAAATCCAGGACAATGGAAAAAGAGTATTTCAAAGGGATCGGGAAGATAGCATTTGAAGGGCCGGAATCAAAGAACCCGCTGGCCTTTCGCTATTATGACCCCGACCGGGTCGTTGACGGAAAGCCCATGAAAGAGCACCTGAAGTTTGCCATGGCTTACTGGCACAGCTTCCGGGGCAGGGGATCAGACCCTTTCGGAGAGTCCACCATCAGCTACGGATGGGATGATATCCCTGATCCATTAGAACAGGCAAAAGCCAGGATGGATGCGGCATTTGAATTCCTCGTGAAAAGCGGGATCGAATATTATTGCTTCCACGATTACGACCTGGTGGATGAAGCCGGCACGATCAGGGAATCTGAAAGGCGCCTGCAAACCATGGTGGATTATGCCAGGCTGAAACAGCAGGAGAGTGGCAAGAAGTTGTTGTGGGGTACCGCCAACCTTTTTTCGCACCCACGGTATATGAACGGTGCTGCCACGAACCCCGATTTCACTGTGGTGGCCCATGCGGGCGTGCAGGTAAAGAATGCCATCGATGCCACGATCGCCCTTGGCGGCAGCAACTATGTTTTCTGGGGCGGGCGCGAAGGATATCTCTCCCTGCTGAACACCGACATGAAACGGGAACTTGACCATATGGCAAGGTTCCTCGAAATGGCAAGAGACTATGGGCGCAGGAATGGCTTCAGGGGAACTTTCCTCATCGAGCCCAAGCCGGCCGAGCCCTCCAAGCACCAGTACGATTTCGACGCTGCCACAGTGGCCGCTTTCCTGAGGGAATACGGTCTCGACAGGGATTTCAAGCTTAACATCGAAGTGAACCATGCCACCCTTGCCGGGCATACCTTTCAGCATGAGCTACAGGTAGCTGCCAACGCCGGGTTGCTGGGATCCATCGATGCCAACCGGGGCGACTACCAGAACGGCTGGGATACCGACCAGTTCCCCATCAATATCTACGAGCTGGTCGAAGCCTTGCTGGTGATCCTCAGGGCCGGCGGCCTGGGTCATGGAGGCATTAACTTTGATGCCAAGATCAGGAGGAATTCTACCGACAGGGAAGACCTTTTTATTGCCCACATCGCCGGCATGGATGCTTTTGCCCGCGCCCTTGTCGCGGCTTCAGGGTTGCTCCGGGATCCCCGTTTCATAAACCTTCGCGACAACAGGTATGCTTCTTTTGACAAAGGCAAGGGAAAGGATTTTGAAGACGGGAAGCTGGACCTGGATGACCTCAGGCAATACGCCATGGATCAAGGCATTGTAAAACCGGCAAGCGGGAAGCAGGAGCTTGCAGAAGCCATCGTAAACCTTTATATCTGAGCTGGCCCATGGACAACACTATACGGCCCGGCCATCGAACCGGCAACCAATGGTTCATCGCGGCCATCACCTTTACCGCCACACTGGGTGGGTTGTTGTTCGGTTACGACACCGCCGTAATATCGGGAACGGTAAAATCTTTACAGGCTTTCTTTATTGATGGACTTACGGATCATTCGCAGCAGGCCCTTGGTGTCGTTTTCCAGTTCCGGGCCGTCATCGCCCTGGTCGTACTTGCCATTGCCCTGATCCTTTCAAGTCTGCTGTTCAGGATGTATGCCAGGAAAAAAGCCTGGATCATCGCAAGTCTGCTCATGGTCCTCGTAGTTGCGGCAGTACTGGTTTATTATTTCCAGCCTGCCGTGATCGACGAGAACATGCTGAGTTCGATAAAAGGCTTTACCGTATCCAGTGCCCTGGTGGGTTGCATCACCGGCGGGGCCCTGGCCGGACGGGTCAGCACCTCATTGGGGAGGAAAAAAGGGCTTTTGCTTGCTGCCTTTCTCTTCGCCCTCTCGGCTATCGGCTCCGCCCTGCCCGACAGGATCAACGTTTTCGGTACGGCCGACATCATCTCTTTTATCATCTACCGCATCATTGGCGGCATAGGGGTAGGACTGGCCTCCATGCTGTCGCCCATGTACATTGCCGAGATCGCCCCGGCAAGGATGAGGGGTAAGCTGGTTTCCTGGAACCAGTTCGCGATCATCTTTGGCATGCTGATCATTTACTTCGTAAATTATTTCATTGCCCGGGGACGACCCCAGGAATGGATCGATACAATCGGCTGGCGATGGATGTTCGCTTCCGAGCTTGTCCCTGCCGGGCTGTTCCTTGTCGCCCTGTTCTTCATCCCCGAAACACCCCGTTACCTGGTCATGATCCATAAGGAGGAGAAAGCGTCATCAATCCTGGGAAAACTTAACGGGAAGGAAAAGGTTGCAGGGATCCTTCAATCCATCAGGGAATCGTTCAAGGTAAAATCAAACCTGTGGTTGTTTTACGGCTGGGGAGTGATCATTATCGGCATCCTGCTCTCGGTCTTCCAGCAATTCGTGGGTATCAACGTGGTGCTGTACTATGCCCCTGAGATCTTCCGCACCCTCGGGGAGGGCACCGATTCGGCATTGCTTCAAACCATCATTGTGGGGGCTATCAACCTGCTCTTCACCGTGGTTGCCATCATGACGGTAGACCGCTTCGGGCGAAAGGTGCTCATGATCACCGGCGCCCTGGTGATGGCGGTTTCCATGTTTGCCCTGGGTACGGTATTCTATAAACAGGGAGCAGGGATCGTAGCGCTGGTATTCATGCTGGGCTATATTGCCGGCTTTGCCATGTCGTGGGGGCCCGTGACCTGGGTGCTCCTGTCGGAGATCTTTCCCAATTCCATACGTGGTGCGATGGCCATTGCCGTAGCCGCGCAATGGCTGGCCAACCTGCTGATCTCATGGACCTTCCCGATCCTCAACGACAGCAGCTGGCTCACGCTCCGTTTCAACCACGGCTTTGCCTACTGGATCTACGGGCTGATGGGTATCCTGGCGGCCCTGTTCGTATGGAAGTTCGTCCCGGAAACCAAGGGTAAGAGCCTCGAAGAGATCGAAAAGATCTGGAAGGCATGATGCTGGCCGGGAGGCCAGACTGCCCATGGCTTTTCATTTTATCTTTGCAGCATGACTGGAACACACATTTTCAATAAAGGAGGTGGGTTTTGAACCTGCTGAAGATACTCTGGGCCTTGCTGGGCACCCTCTCGCTGCTGCTTGGGGTATTGGGGATCATTGTCCCCGGACTGCCGACCACGCCTTTCCTGCTGCTGGCGGCCTGGCTGTACCTGAAAAGTTCGGAAAGGCTGCATCGCAAACTTTTATCCAACAGGGTTTTAGGACAGTATATCCTCGATTTCCAGGAAAAGAAAGGCATGACCCGCAGGGCCAAGATCCACGCCATAGGCACCATGTGGGTGATGATCACCATTTCCTGTGTGTTTTTCATAAAGTCCCTCACCGCCATCCTTGTGGTGGTCGGTTTCGGGATTATCGGCACGGTGGTGATGGGGGTTTTTATTAAAAGTGTTGAGTGTTGAGTTTTGAGTGTTGAGTGTTGAGTTGATTTGGATAAATGGGTTGAATGATGATGGAGGGGCTTGTCCGGATGTTCTGCGAAATGCCGGGAGGTGCATTAAAGTAATTCTCT
>JAXGTH010000082.1:0-11910 GCA_040775045.1 Bacteroidales bacterium | reverse complement strand
GTTAACCTGCCGGGATGGTCATGCAAACAGTTCATTTTTCATCTTATTCCTGAGCGGGAAAGCGGACCAGTTGCCGAACATGACCAGCAGCAGACCGGCCGTTCCCCAGGTGTAGACTGAAATTTCCCAGAGGAAGTCGAAGAGTTGACGGCCTGTCAGATCGTAAATGTTCGCCCCGATCAGTAAACAGCTGGTTATGAAGACTACCTTCCAGGCGGGCTTCATACCCCTGAAATTCAGCATCAGGAAAACCACCAGGGGGAGGGTGAAGATAAAGGCATTGTAACTCGTAAATGCAAGCAGGGGGATCATGGCTGTAAGGGCGATAAAGATACGGGCTTCCCCCCCGGGGATCCTTCTCCTGAAAAGGAACCAAAGGATGAGAAAGGCGATCCCGGCGAGTATAACAAGCTGATATATCAGCTTTCCCGTTTCACCCATCTGTATCCATCTCAAGGGACTATATCTTACCAGCACGGCAAAAATGGTATGATTACCAGGTTCAAGGAAACTTTGCTTGTTTCCCAGTTCAATGGCCATTTCGTTGAACCATGAAACATACAGGCCTTTGAATGTGCCCGGGTCGTGGTAAAAAAACAATGGCAGGAAGAATAATACCACAGACCAGCCGACGAACCACAGCACTTCCCTGAATCTTCTCCTCACAAGCAGCAGTGGCAGGAAGATCAGTCCGAATGGTTTGATGAAAATACTGACGGCGAGCAGGGCCCCAAATCCGGCATGCTTCCCCGAAAGGTAGAGGAATAGTGCATAGATATAGATCCCCAGCAGGAGCAGGTTCACCTGCCCGAGATGGAGTTCCCTGAAAAAATGGGTCCCTACTACCAGGGTGGCAAGGATCAGGCTGAAGGTTACATTTTCTTTTCGCAGAAAGGGCCTGTTGAAAATGGTTTTCATGTTGTACAGGACCGATCCGAAGATGAAGGTGAGCAGGGCCCAGTAAATGTGCCTGGCAGCAGGAAAGCCCGCGGTAGCAAGGGGCATGAAGAGGATGGCAGCGGGGGGGGAGTACTTGTAAACGTAATGCTCGTAAGGGTCCGATTCCACATCACGGTAGATGCCCTCTCCTTCGATCATCCGCCAGGCCGTTTTGTAGTACACCTCGAGGTCGGCCATTTCGAAGCGGTGATTGATGAATTCACTGGCCAGGCTCCCGTAGCTGAGTAATACAAGAAAAAGCAGCCATTTGTAATTCGACCGGATGAATGTCTTCAGCGAACGCATGTTTTCCCGGGTTAAAAGGTTAAAGATATGGATAAAAAATATCCGGCAGGTTTTCATGCCGGCAAAGGTGTAACAACTGAGAGGTACAGGCGTCTTATTATTCAGAAGGCATAGTTTCTTAAATATCTTTAAATCAGGCAGTAAAAACCTTTTTAACAAAATTTAACATAAAACTACGATATATTTCGTAATAAAAATTGCTTCTACGACGTTTGTCGTATATATTTGTACGAAAATAATCGTAGATAACTTGATACCTGATGGCTGAAGAAAAATTAAAACCTACGGAAGCAGAACTGGATATCCTTGCGATACTATGGGAGCAGGGGCCATGTTCGGTCCGTTATGTCAACGACAAACTCAACATGACCCGCAGGGTTGGTTACACCACCACCCTGAAGCAATTGCAGATCATGCATGAAAAGGGCATGGTATCGCGCACCAGCGACGGGCGAACCCATATTTATTCGGCTGAACGGGGCAGGGAAGAAACCCAGAGGCAATTGCTCGACCGTTTGCTTGACGCTGCCTTTGGCGGGTCTGCCTCGAAGCTCGTCATGCAGGTGCTGGGGAGCCATAGGTCGAGTCCTGGGGAGCTGGAGGAGATCAAAGAACTGATTAAAAAACTTGAGGAGGGGAAGCCATGAACCTGATCAACGGAATACTGAGCGATCAGCTGACCCATGCCCTTGGCTGGACCCTGGTGCACTCGTTATGGCTTGGTGCCCTTACAGGATTGCTTACGGCCTTTCTCATGCTATTCCTTCAAAGGCGTACGGCAAGGCTGCGTTACAATGTTTATTTAATATCACTGCTGCTTTTTGCCACGATGGCTACCGCAACCTTCCTGATGTATTATTTCAGCTATGAAGGGAAGGGATTGCAAGCAGGTACCCCGGTTTATGTAACATCAATCTCTCCGGCGGCCCATGTCGTGCAGGAAAATATTCAACCTGCTTCCGAAGGGATTACCGCTGCAGGGATCTTTGCCATTGCCGGGGATTACTGCAGGCAGAATATTCCACTCTTCGTGACCATCTGGTTGATGGGTATGCTGGTATTCCTGCTTCGCTTCATGGGTGGTTATGCGCTGGTAAAGCGTTACAGGTACCATCGTACACGGCAAATCGGGCATGAATGGGAAAATCGCTTCGGCGAACTCTCGAAACGCCTCGGCATAAAACAAAAAGTGCAGCTTCTCGAATCGGCCCTGGTCAGGGTGCCCATGGTGATCGGATATCTGAAACCTGTGGTCCTGCTGCCGCTCGGAGCACTGAACGGAGTGCCTGCGGCACAGATGGAAGCCATTCTTGCGCATGAACTGGCGCATATCCTCAGGAGGGACTACTTCGTGAACATGATCCAATCCTTACTGGAAGTGATCTTCTTTTACCACCCGGTAGTATGGTGGCTTTCAGGAAACATCAGGATCGAAAGGGAAAACACATGCGACGATATCGCAATAACTATAACAGGAAACAATATGGAATTTGCAAAAGCACTCACCAGGATCCAGGAGATCAACCTGGCAGCCCCCGGCCTGGCGGCCGGCCTGGGCGGAAAAAACAGGAACCAGCTCATCAACCGCATCTGCCGCATACTGGGCAAAAAGGAAAGGCATGCGGGTTTTGCCACTAATTTCATTCCTGCCCTGATCCTCATGGTAAGCCTGATAGGATTCTCAGCAGCGGCCATGTATTCCTATCCTTTCGGGGATCAGCCGGATCCTTTCCTCAAATTTGAAGACCCCCAGATGAAGCAGGAAACAGCATTGATTATCATGCCGGTTGCGCTGCCCGACACGACCAGAGCCAAAGCAAAGGAGAATAACACTGAGCGGGTGATCATTACGAAAAAAGACACGACTGAACTGACGGAACAACAAAAACAGAAGATCAGGGAGGTGCAGGCTGTTATCGAAGCCGAGCGGGAAGCCATTGAAGATCAGATCAGGGAGGCCGAGGTCCAGATGGAGGCATACAGGGAGATGCTTGAAGACCTGCAGGCGGAACATGATATTGACATCTCAGCTTATGAAGAAAGCATGGAGGCATACCGCGAATCGATCATGGACCGGATCTACGATATTGAAGAAT
Organism: Bacteroidales bacterium; assembly: GCA_040775045.1. Classification (GTDB taxonomy): domain Bacteria; phylum Bacteroidota; class Bacteroidia; order Bacteroidales; family B18-G4; genus B18-G4. The sequence goes on along the minus strand of JAXGTH010000082.1, from coordinate 8,569 downwards.
ACCGCATGCAGGCCATTGAATCAGGCGAGTGGGAACATCCGGAAATTTACTTCCGCGACAGGAAAATAAAGTTTGAAGGTCCTGATACGATGATCTGGCATTATCATTCACCCGAATATAATATTGACAGCATCAGGAAGCTCTATCTCGATAACTGGCAAGAATATTCAAGGAAGTTCATTGATGCAGAGGATTTTATAAACCAGGAAAGAATGATGAATGACCTGAGGCAGCAAATGAATGACCTGGCCCTCGAATACAGGAGCTTCGAATATGAAGTCCCTGACATGGAGCAATTCAGGTATTATCATACGCCTGATGCTCCTCATCTTCATTATATCTTCCCCGACAAGGCCAGGGGCTTAATCACAGAGGAACTGCGCTCGGACGGTCTTATCAGTTACGGACGTGATTATTTGGTGGTTATCGGCGATAAGCAGATGCATATCAACGGCAACAAACAGTCCCGTCAGGTATTCAAGAAATACAGCAGGCTGGTGGAATCTCTCGACGGGTTCGGTAATTATGAGCAAGAAGGGGAGTACAGGATATTCATCGGGAATTGAGACTTTCTGAAGCATAAAAAGAGCGTGCCCGTTCAGGGCACGCTCTTTTTTTTGTGCTGGATCAGTGCAGGTGTACTTCTTCTGCCTGTATCACTTCATAAGTATCGGCATCTGTGATGATGGCAACAACCCCGCAGTTATGTACATTCCAGTTGTTATCAAGGATGAGCGAGTAGTCCTTGACCATGATCGCACCGGCAGGGGGCTGGCTCAGGAGCAGGTCGCCCCAGGTACCGCTGACAGCCTCCCTAAGCAGGTGGCTGTGCTCATAATCAAGCCAGTCGGGGGTTGGACCGAGGCTGGCAAGGTCATTCTTCTGGGCCGATACGATCATGCTCTCCGTTATGAATACGCTGATGTTATACTGCCCGTCGAGGTCGTTGAGAAATTCTGTATGGATGTGCAGGTCAGGCTTCCTGCTGGTTTCTTCGTATTCGAATGCAATCTCGATCGAAGCGTCAGGCGGAATATCCTTGAGTTCCAGGATAGCCGGTTCCCAACTGTCCTTGAACAGGACTGTGCCGCCTTCATAAGGTTTTCGGTTTACAAGCCCTGTAGGTACACCCACGGGATCATAAAAGTTGAAGATCGCCGTACCGGCTTCTGTCCGGTAGTCGGCATCATAAGGTGGGTTGCCCGGCAGCGACAGGTCCCCGGCATGTAAGGTAAGCAGTACCAGCTGTTCACCATACACCTGCTTCAGGTCCCTGGCAAGCCTGGTGGCCTCGGGGCAGTTGACGCAGAGATGCCCGGTGAACTCTTCCAGTAAAATTTTCCTCGTTTTTTCATCCGGCCCGGGCTGGTTCCCTCCGGTCGGGACCAGGTAAGGCTCATCGATCTTATCGCATGCGCCCGCCAGCAGGGCGAGAACAGTAAGCAGGTATAGGGTGTTTTTCATCTTCATGTGCGTATGGTTTAAAAGCTGCTGGTAATGGTCAGCGTTACGCCATTGGCGGCAGGGACGGTACGGCAGACACCCCCGACGCAGAGCAGCCCTTCACGCTGCCTGCCATATGAAAGGGATATCCTTGAGGTGCCCTGGACAAAAGCCACCGCAGCCGAATAATAATGCAGGCGCATCTCCTTGTCGGGATTGCCGTAATTGTATTCGTCGTAGACGGTGAAGAACCATTTCGGGGCGATGTTGAACTCAAGAAGCCCCATGGCCCAGTCGCCACGGTCCTGCCTGGTGGACAGGTGCTGTACCTCCATCCTCAGCGACCTGGTCGGGGTGAACTTATAGGTGAGGTCGGCCAGGGCGATATTCGCATAAACCATGGGCTCGCCGGTGTGCCCCTCGATCACGTCTATATTGTATGCCTGGTAAATATATGAAAGGATCATCTTGAACTTCTGGTTGAACTTGCGGTTGATGATCACGTCGAAACTTTCGAAATACTTCGGTTTCCCGATATCGAAGAACCCGGATTTATAACCGGCCGTACCTGTTGAATCAACAGGGATACCTTCGGCAACGGGCTGCTTGTCGATATTGTGGATATTCGAATAATTCAGCTCGATCCTGGTCCCGTACTTGCCTCCGATTTTGGAGCGTTTCGGGATGGTATAATTGACCTTGGCCTGGATCCCGATCTCCCCGTTGGGCTGGGTGGCATAAGGGTAGATGGTGGCCAGGCTGTATGTCTGAGGGTTGGTGAGCGGGGGCATATAATTGATGTCGAGGGCTTCGCCCAGTTCGCTGCTCCTCGACTTGTAGCTCATGTTATCGATGCGTTTTCCCGACAGGGATATCCCCAGGCCTTTCCGTGAATAGGAGAGTGTGGCCAGGAGTGATTCGCCATGCTTGTATATGTAGTTATTCATGGCCGAAGGATTGTTGATCTTGTAAGCATATTCGGCGTCGAACTGGAAGCCGCCGTGTATGAGCCTGAGGCGGCCGGCATAGGCTGCCACATTGGAAGGGAGTTGGTACTGGTACACCAGTGTGTCCCTGACCAGGGTTTTATCCTTCACCTTCTCATAATTGCTTACAAAACTTCCGCCAAGGATGATCTTGGTTTTGGTGTCGGCCATGCCTTTAAACATGTCGTTAAGGAAGAATTCGGCATCGAAACCTTTCACAATGCCGCGGTTGCCGCTGGCATAAGGTTCCCAGTAGTAGCGCTGGGTGCCGATCAACCCTTTCAGCATCACCCCGTCGAAGGGCTGGATCTTTACCCTTGCCCCCCTGATGGAATTGTCGTATCCAAGGGTCCACTCCTCATAACTCCTGAGCACAAGTCCGTTGCCGAATTGTTCATAGAAATTACCCACCGTGATCTGGATGTTCCTGAACTGGTATTCGGCAAAATAATATGGGATCCCGTGGCCTTCGTAAGCTGCATTATAGCCGGCGATGGGCGGCAGGTATGCTTCATACCTGAAGCCTGCGCGGAAATTCCCGTTCGTATAAATGATATTCCCGAAACCATTCATCCGGAACAATTTGCCGTCGAGGGTCGAGTCGGTGATACCCAGCTTTTCATCGGTACCGTAATACTGTCCGTCGAACTGAAAACTTCCCGTTACTTTTCCCCTGTCAATGAAATCCTGGGCAAAAGCTCCGGAACCCGACAGACATAAAAAGGCAAGAAGCAAAGCATGGATCTTTTTCATCTTTTTGATCATTGTTTTGGTATGTCATAGGAAAGGTGTCAGTGAGCCTTGGGGTCTTCCCCGGCAATGACCTTGCGGACAGTTTCGATAAGCTGGAGTTCGGCTCCCTCCGAAAAGGATGTATGCTGCCAGACCACACGGCCTTCTCCGTCAAGGACGAAGGTATGCGGGATCATGTTCACGTTCATGGCCCTTTTAAAGTCACCATTCGCATCCAGCAATACTTCATAGTCCCAGTCGTTGCCATCGGCAAAAGGCTTGACCTTTGAGCTGGACCTTGCATCGTCGATGGAAACAGCCACCAGCTTAACACCGGTTTCATCCTGCCAGTCAGGATAAACATACGAAATGGTGTTGAGTTCCTTGATGCAGGGTTTGCACCACAGGGCCCAGAAGCTAAGGATGATTGGTTTCCCGTCGTTGCTGATATCGGCAGTATTGAAAGGTTCGCCTTCGGCCGTTTTAAGATCAATGGAAGGGAGTTTCTGCCCTTTCCCGGTTTCTTCCTGAGCATAGAGGTTCAGGCCGATGAAAAGGGCCAGCAGTATCATACTGAGTTGTTTCATAGCAGATTGGTTTGTCGGTAATTGATTAACGCCAAAATCAGTGCCAAAAGTATAAATAAATATTTATATGTATACTTCCAGAAGTCTCGTTTTCGCCAGCGGATTGATCAGTACATTATCTATGAATGCCGGCAGGAGGATAAGTTCTCCTGCAGAGAGGCCATATTGTTTGCCGATGTGCTGGATTATCGCTTTTCCCTCGATGCAGAGCAGGGCAACAAAAGAATCAAGTGAGCTGTAATCTTTCTGCATGGCATGGTCCCTGAGGGTGATCAGGTTGGTGGTGAAATGCTCGCAACTGGCCAGCCTCACACTCTTTTCTTCTTCCCGGGGGTAGTCGGTCCTGTACTTTTCATGGATCCCGAAATCGATGGCATCGAGGGCCTCTTCAATATGAAGTTCCCTGCTGTTGCCTTCGGCATCGGTCCTGTCCCAGTCGTAGATGCGATAGGTTGTATCTGATGTTTCCTGTATTTCGGCCATGAGCACACCAGGCCCCAGTGCATGGATCCTTCCTGCCGGCATGAAAAATACATCCCCCTTACCGACCTCTTCAAAGTTCAGGATGCCGGGAAGCGTATTTTCCTTAACACTTTTAATATATTCTTCGCGTGAAACCTCACGGTTGAAGCCGCTGATCAGCTTCGCCTGTCCTTCCGTATCCAGGATATACCACATCTCCGTTTTCCCGCGCCCTATCTTTCGCTTTGCTGCCAGTTCATCATCGGGATGGACCTGTATGGAAAGCCAGTCGTGCGCATCGATGAGCTTGATCAGCACGGGGAACTCGTTACCGTATTTTTCATAAATTTCATCACCTACCAGGTCGTACATGTAAACCTCCAGCAACTCGTTGAGTTCATTGCCGGCGAGGAAGCCGTTGGCGACAATACTGGGACTTTCCGGTACACCTGAGAGCAGCCAGGCCTCACCGCACCTTGTGAGGGGAGAGAAGTCGAGGTTCATTACCGTTTTTATCCGGTTGCCGCCCCAGATCTTTTCCTTGAATACCGGTTTGAATTTAAGGGGATATAAACCTTCCATGCTTAAATTATCTATCTTTGGAAAATACAAAGGTACATTTTTTCACGACAGGCCGGGTAACGGGAACGAGATCATAATCAGTCAGTATATGAAGAACATATGTGTTTTTTGCGGCTCCAGCCGGGGAATCAAGGAAGTGTATGCAAAGCAGGCTGAAGGGCTTGCCGATGCCCTGTTGACCAAAGGCATCGGGCTTGTATACGGGGGCGCCAATATCGGGCTCATGAAGATCATTGCCGACAGGATGCTGGATGCCGGTGGCCTGGTGATTGGCGTGATGCCTGCAAAACTTGCAGAGAAAGAGATCCTGCATGAGGGCCTCACGGAAACCCTTGTGGTGAAGGATATGCAGGAACGCAAACGGGTCATGGAAGAACTTTCCGACGGCTTCATCACCATGCCGGGCGGATTGGGTACCATGGACGAATTGTTTGAAATGCTTAGCTGGAACCAGCTCGGGATGATCCATAAGCCTGTCGGGATCTATAATATTGATCACTTTTATGACCCGCTGATCGACTGGCTCGACCATGCCGTGGAAATGCGTTTCGTCAGGGCTGAACACAGGGCCAATGTGCTCGTAAACACAGACCCGTCGCTCCTGGTTGAAGCCATGGAGAATTATAAGGGCCTGATCGCTGAGAAATGGGTCGACAGGTTGAAGGAGAAAGGTTATTGATCATGGAGGATAAGAAAACCGCGAGGTATTTTAAAAAGGAAGATGGACAAAGGGTGCGGTGCACGCTATGTCCGCACCACTGCTTGCTTAAACCCGGGCAAAGCGGTATTTGCCGTGTCAGGACGAACGTGGACGGGGAACTGCTGAGCGACGTATACGGAAAGGTTTGTTCCCTGCATACCGACCCGATCGAGAAAAAACCGCTTTACCATTTTCATCCCGCCAGGTATATCCTTTCGGTCGGATCCATTGGCTGTAACCTTCACTGCCGCTTTTGCCAGAACTGGGAGATATCGCAGACATCGGTAAAGGAATATCCATACCTGAGGAATTACAGTGCGCAGGAAATTGCCGACCTTGCCCTTTCGGAGCCTGGTAACCTGGGAATAGCCTATACCTATAACGAACCCACGGTATGGTTCGAGTACATGCTCGACATTGCCGGGATATCACAGGCGAATGGCCTGAAGAATGTTATGGTCACCAACGGCTACATCAATCAGGAACCCCTGGAGGAACTGCTTCCTGTGATGGATGCCTTCAGTGTCGACCTGAAGGCTTTCACGGATTCATTTTACAGGCACCTGACCTCCTCATCCCTGGCGCCGGTGCTGGAAAGCCTCAAAACGATCCGTCGGGCCGGAAAACATCTTGAAGTCACCAACCTGCTGATCCCCGATGAAAATGATGATGAGAAGGATTTCCGGAGAATGATGGAATGGCTGGTGAAAGAGCTGGGGCACGATACGGTGCTGCACATCTCCAGGTTCTTTCCCACCTATAAGCTCATCCATAATGCCACTCCTGAAAAGTTGCTCATGCGTTTTTATGGCATCGCCCGTGAATACCTTTACTATGTCTACCTTGGCAACATGCGCAGTGATGCAGGGCATGATACGGCCTGCCCGAAATGCGGTGAGCTATTGATCCGGCGCGATGGATACCGGACAGAAATTGTGGGACTGGATGATCAGGCGCACTGTGTGAAGTGTGGTGAGCACATTCCTGTGATCATGGAATAAGGAAAATGGAAAAGGGAAAAGGGAAAAAGGAAAAGTGAGAAGGAGGAAGGGGAGAAGGGGGAAGGAAGACAGGGATTGGGGATTTCCGGGAACGAGTTGTATTGCATAATTTTGTACAAAACAATCATATGATCATTATTGGTATCACCGGCACACTGGGTGCAGGCAAGGGAACCATTGTCGATTACCTGGTCAGTGAACAGGGCTTCGAACACTATTCGGTACGTGGATTTCTCCTGGAAGAGATGAAAAAGCTTGGAATGCCCGAAAACAGGGATTCGATGACCGTGCTGGCCAACAAGCTGCGGGGCGCTTTCGGGCCTTCCTATATCACGGACCAGCTATACGACAGGGCCAACGACCTGGGACAGGATTGCGTGATCGAGAGCATACGTACCCCGGGCGAGATCGCTTCACTGAGAAGGAAACCACATTTCTACCTGCTTGCCGTTGATGCCGATCCCCGGAAAAGGTATAACAGGATCAAAAAGCGGGGATCTGAAACCGACAGGGTGAGCTTCAGGGAGTTCATGGCCAATGAACAGCGGGAACTGCAGTCAGATGACCCGGGCAAACAAAACCTCATGAAGTGCATCTCAATGGCCGACTATATGTTCAATAACGATGGCACCGTCAGGCAGTTGCTGGAGCGTGTCGGCAAGGTGATCGCGGAAATAAAAACGGAAGTTGCAAATGGAAAAAGGAAAGAATAAGCATATTCGTCCGTCATGGGACGAATATTTCATGGACCTTGCCAATGCGGCAGCCCGGAGGGCTACATGCGACAGGGGACGCAGCGGCTGTGTCATCGTGAGGGACAGGCAGGTGCTGGTTACCGGATACGTTGGCTCACCCAGGGGCATGCCACACTGCGATGATGTCGGGCACCTCTTCAAGAAGGTTTACCATGAAGATGGCAGCGTTACCCAGCATTGCGTAAGGACGGTACATGCCGAGCAAAATGCCATTTGCCAGGCAGCACGGAGGGGTATAGCCCTCGATCACGGAACCCTTTATTGCAAAATGACACCCTGCCGGACCTGTGCCATGCTCATCATCAATTGCGGTATCGAAAGAGTGGTGTGCGAAAAGAAGTACCATGCCGGCAGGGAGTCAGAAGAACTGTTCAGCAATGCCGGGGTGGAACTGTACTATTTCAATGAAGAAGTGGAGCAATACGAAGGCCAGTAAGGATATTCACCCGTATAAGAATCAATTGATCAGTATCTGGGTTCCTCTCCCCAGAAATTCACATAAAGACCGGCATCCTCACCGTAAGATTCTATTTCTTCCCCATGGATCTTATAGGTGCACTTTTCCCCTATGATCTCTGAGAATACGATATCGTATTCTTTCCCGTCCTCATCGATCATGATCACCCTGGCGAGGTTCTTATTATCCTTGTAATCGCCGAGGTCGGCATGGCATACCGGACAGGAGATATCAACTTTCTGCCCGTCGTGAAGCGTGAAGGCCGAGTGTGTCGTGGCAGTGTATTCCCCCAGTTTCGGGCTGAGCAGCAGCAATCCAGCATGGCCGCTTTCAGGCCTGGCGATCAGTACGATCTTCTTGTTCGGGACCAGCTGGCTCCTGCAATTGGGACAAAGAAAATTCTTTTCTTTCATGGTGCATGCTTTGCATTGGACATTACAAAGTTATGACAATGCATGCAGAATGTAAAGATATATGCCTGGATTTTTTATCAGTGCGGGGCAATGTCCGGATTGATGAATATGGCTGATTCCCGGATCCCTCTGGAAGTTGCAAAGCCCCTGATCATGCTTGAAGTATTGAAAGGCATGGCAATGTTGCCCTCCCTGTCGACGGCAATGATGCCCCCGTATCCGCCCAGTGGCATCAGTTTTCCGAATATCACGCTGTCGGCGGCCTCTGCAAGTGAAAGGCCCCCATACTCCATTAGGGCGGAGATATCGTAGGCAACAACGTTCCTGATGAAGAACTCACCGTGACCTGTGGCGGATACTGCACAGGTGCCGTTGCTGGCATAGGTGCCCGCCCCGATCACGGGTGCATCGCCCACCCTTCCCTGCATCTTATTGGTCATGCCACCGGTAG
>JAXGTH010000081.1:0-12031 GCA_040775045.1 Bacteroidales bacterium | reverse complement strand
GGTTCCAGTGAATTTTTTTTTACCACGCAGTTGATCTTAACGGGGGTCAGGCCGGCTTCAAGGGCAGCATCGATCCCCCTGAGCGCATCCGCAAGCCTGCCCAGCCGGGTGATGGATGCATACCTCTGCGGGTCCATTGTGTCGAGGCTGATGTTTACCCGTTGAAGGCCTGCATCCTTTAGTTCACGGGCAAAGCCGGGCAGCAGGGTACCGTTGGTGGTCATGCCGAAGTCCACGATCCCCTGGATGCCTGCGATCATCCTCACCAGTACGGCAATGCCTTTCCTGACGAGCGGCTCGCCCCCGGTGATCCTTACCTTGTCGATCCCAAGGCCAACGGCCACCTTTACAACCTCTGTGATCTCGTCGTAAGAGAGGATGTCGCGATGTGACATAAGGCGGATGCCGCTTTCGGGCATGCAATAGGTGCAACGCAGGTTGCAGCGGTCGGTCACCGAAACGCGCAGGTAATGGATCTTCCTGTTAAATCTGTCGTACATCCACCATTTCTCCTTCCTCAAGCCGTGTGGTGCCCAGCGGTATTCTGATGAACCCGTCGGCATCAACCAAAGCCTGTATATGCGCTGATCCGTGATATTCCTGCGGATAGACCCTGCCATCCCTGATGCTTACAGGGATGAATGAGTCGCGCTCGCTTTTCTTCCGGCTGTAGCTTTTCCCGAGAGGTATCCTGATGATCTGCCACCCGCTGCCGGCACCCATCGACATGCGGAGGTACGGCTTCACCAGCAGATCGAAAGTGTTATAGGCCGAGACCGGGTTGCCGGGAAGGCCAAAGATCCTTTTTCTCCCGGTCTTGCCGAACAGGGTCGGTTTGCCGGGCTGTACCGCCAGGGTCTGGAAAAGTATTTCAACACCCAGCTTTTCGAAAACGCGCGGGATGAAATCGAACTTGCCCATGGAAATGCCTCCGCTGAGGATCACCACATCGCTTAGCGACAAGGCCTTGCTGATGATTTCGTGTGTGGCCTGCTCATTATCCCTGGCAATGCCCTGGTATGCCGGCGTGGCCCCGCTGGCGGTTACCTGTCCGGCCAGCTGGTAGGCATTGCTGTTGCGTATGCCTGAAATGCCCGGCTTTTCGTCGGGCTCCACGATCTCGTCGCCTGTGGAGATGATGGCCACCACGGGCCTGCAGCCTACCAAAACCTTTGAATAACCCGTCGCCGCCAGGATGGCCATGTGACGGGGCTCGATGAAGGTCCCCTTAGGGATCAGGATATCGCCTGCGGCCACATCTTCGGCCTTGTAAGCGATGTTTGCATTGCCTGCTTTACCGGTAAAGACCACCCGGTCCGATTCGTCGATTCGGGTATCTTCGACCTTGACCACACAATCGGCTCCTTCCGGGACCGGCGCACCGGTCATGATCTCGGCACATTGGCCCGCACTGATCTTTTTTTCGGGTGCTTTCCCTGCCGGGATGGTCTCTATGATGTTCAGCGGAAGGCCAAGGTCGGCCACCCTGCATGCGTAGCCGTCCATGGCCGATTTGTCGAAAGGCGGCATATCGACATCGGAGACAACATCTTCGGCGAGCACCCGGTGCAGGGAATCCATGATCCCCACGGTTTCCGTTCCCATGGGTTCCACGGCCCCGGTCACCAGCCGGTAAGCTTCTTCGATACGGATCATGTTTCTCATCTTACCGGCAAAATTAAGGAAAAAGTCGGAGGAATTTGTAATGCGGTACGGGGTATGCGGTGTGCGGTATGCGGGATGCGGTATGCGGTAGGGGGTATGCGGTTTGCGGTCTGCGGTATACGGTATGCGGGATGAGGTACGGGGTCTGAGGGGTGCCGTGGATGACCTATTACTGCGAACGATATTGGATTAGTTTATTCAATTTCCTCGAAAGCCTATCTATACGTTCCATTAGGGACTCACACCATATTTTATCAATAAAATTTGTTTGGTATGCAATTTCTATTTGAGTATCTAACTCTGCAAGTGAGGCTTTGGCATAATAAAGATACCTGATACTTGATTTTTTGAATCCCGATTCCTCCCCCTCTGCGATATTTGAAGGAATACTGATAGCAGCCCTGCGAATCTGATCTTTCAAGGACAAATCATTTCTGAATGGCGAACCATCTGTCAAAGAATAGATATCAATGGCTAGATCTCTGGCCTCCTGCCAAACTTGCAACTTTCTGTATTCGCCCATAATATTCCTTTTTAATATTAATACCGAAATCTCCAGAATGTCACACCTTCAGAACAATTATTTCTCTAAAAATCGAACATTTAACAAGTAAGATAATTACTTTCGATAAAGAAAATTTCCTCAAATCACACCCCACAAACCTCATCCCGCATACCCCGTACCTCATCCCGCATACCCCGTACCTCATCCCTATCCCAGCTTCGATTTGAAATAATCATAAATCTCGAACTGCGCCCTGTGTGGTTCGGGGTCGCGGGTCTTGCGGTAGGTATTCATCCTTTCGCGACTGAGGTAACGGGCCTGGGTGTTGTCGCGGAGCTGGATCTGGAGCATGTCCATGAGTTCCTGCCGGATGCCTTTGTCGAGGACAGGGCAGACCACCTCCACACGGTAGTCGAAATTACGCGGCATCCAGTCGGCCGAAGCAATGTAATACTTGTTGTCGCCGCCGTTACAGAAAACGAACACCCTTGAATGTTCAAGGAACTTGTCGACGATGCTGAAGGCTTCCAGCTCATGGTAGATCTCGGGATCGCCGGGATCGAGGATACAGATTCCGCGAACGATCATCCTGAGTTGTACTCCGGCCTTGGCAGCTTCATAAACCTTCCGGGCGATCGTCTTGTCGGAGATGCTGTTCATCTTGAGGATCGCCCAGGCTTCCTTTCCCTGCTGCGCATTCCTGATCTCGTTATCGAGCATGTTCATGAAGAAACTGCGGATGTTGAAGGGTGCTACGATGAGGTTCTCAAAGGTGGGCATGATGAATTTCGACTCGAAGAGATGGAAGACCTTGTTCACCTCCGTGGTGATGGCCTGGTTGCCGGTGAGCAGGCTGTCGTCGGCATATACTTTGGCCGTGGATTCGTTGAAGTTGCCTGTGCTGATGTTGGCGTAATAAACATTTTCGCCGTTTTCCTTGCGCCTGATCTGGAGCAGCTTGCTGTGTACCTTGAAGCCCGGTATCGTCTGTATGATCTTCACGCCTTCTTCCTGCAGCCTGTTGGTCCAGTAAATGTTGGCCTCCTCGTCGAAGCGGGCCTGAAGCTCCATGAACACGGTCACCTGCTTGCCATTGCGTGCAGCATTGATCAGGGCGTTCATTACGCTGGAGCCTTCGGCTGCACGGTAAAAGGTCATCTTTATGGCACGTACGAGCGGGTCGATGGAGGCTTCCCTGAGCAGGTCGATGATGTACTGGAACGATTGGTAGGGGTAGTGGAGCATGATGTCCTTTTCCCTGAGCACTTCAATGATGCTTTTGTGCGGTGCGAGTTCCGGATGGGGCAGGGGGGGTGAAGGCGGATAGCGCAGATCTTGGCGGCCCATATCGGGGAAGCCCATAAAGTCCTTGAAATTGTGGTACTTCAGCCCGGCACGTATGTTGTCGCGCTTCGAAATGTTCAGTTTCTTCATCAGTTGCTTCAGCAGCATCTCGGGGATATCCCTGTCGTAAACGAAGCGCACCGGGTCGCCCTTTTTCCTTTTCTTTACGCTTTCGCTCATCAGTTCGAGAAAGCTCTTCGAAACGTCGTTGTCGATGTCCATCTCCGCATCGCGGGTAAACTTGATCGTATAGGCCTTGTACGAGTCAAACCCGAAAAGGGAAAAAATGTCGCCCAGGCAATAACGGATCACATCGTCGAGCAGGATGAGGTATTGTTGTCCATCGCCGGGGGGAAGGATGATAAAACGGGAAAGCTTGTCGGTAGGCACGGCAATGAGCGCGAACTGCCGCTTTGATTTGTCGCTCCTGCTTTTCAGGTCGATGGCCAGGTGTATGGTGGCGTCCTTGAGCGTGTCGGGATTTGTAAAATTATCCAGCATCAGCGGGAAGAGGTGTGGCCGCACCTTATCCTGGAAGAACTGGTGCACGAAGGCCCCCTGTTCTGCATCAAGCCTCTTCTCGTCGAGCAGTGATATATTTTCCTCCTCAAGCCTGAGCTTGATCTCATCCCAGGTCTTGTTGAACTTGAGTTCCTGGTCCTCAATTATTTCATCGATCGCCTTCAGCACTTCGGCCGTATCGCTGTCCTGGATATTGTTCCTGATCTCATAGTTCAGCATCCTGCGCTGGGTGGCCACCCTCACCCTGAAGAACTCGTCCCTGTTGTTGGAATAGATCCCGAGGAACTTGATCCGCTCGATGAGGGGCGTGGTCTCATCCATGGCTTCCTGCAACACCCGCTCATTGAAGTCGAGCCAGCTGATCTCCCTGTTGATGAATTTTGAATTTTCAAGTGCCTTGGTTTGTGGATAAAGGTCAAAACGACAGGATAAAAATAATAAATAAACCTTTTCGAAAAGGCTGTAGCAGCGCTTTATGCTTTAAGGTTTCAGAGTTCCTTCGGGTAGAGCACGAAATTGGTCTTCCTGGAGGCCATGGGCAGGTTCACCCAGAGGTTCGTGTCGAACGATACGGACACGACGCCGGAGGTGGGCAGCCAGTCGATCTTTTTGTCGAGGAAAATATTGGCAAAGTTGGTAAAAGCAGGGTTGTGCCCCACCATCATGACACTGCTGATAGTGTCGCTAAGGTCGAAAAACTGGTCGTAAAGCTGCTCGGCGGTGGCATGATAGATCATCCTGGATACGGCGATGTCCTCTTCCCTGATCCCCAGGGCGTAGGCGATGATCCTGGCGGTATCGAATGCTCTTACGGCATGGCTGGAGATGATATGATCGATGGCGACCTGGTGCTCCAGCAGGTAGTCGATCACCTTCCTGGTCCGCTTTTTCCCTTTCTCCAGCAGTGGCCTCTGCTCATCACTCAATCCGGTATGCTGCCAGGAAGATTTGGCATGGCGCACAAGCAGCAATGTCTTCATGGTTTTCCGTGTTTATGATGTAGAAGGCTTAAAAATACAATTATGGACCATACGCATGAGCTTCCGTATGTTAAGATATTGTTATGTTTCACCAAGCGGTATGCGGTTCGGGGTATGCGGTTCGGGGTATACGGTTCGGGGGGAGAAAGGGCCACGTACCGCAAACCACACACCGCGCACCGCCTATCCTACCACGCAAAGATGGGGAAGTCGCCCATCATCCTGTTCACCTTTTCCCTGGTGGCATTGATCACTTTCTCGTTGCCGATGTTGTTGATAACCTGATCGATCATCTCGACGATGGGTTCCATGTGTTCTTCTTTCAATCCACGGGTGGTGATGGCGGGTGTTCCTACACGCAGGCCTGAGGTCTGGAAGGGCGAACGGCTGTCGAAGGGCACCATGTTCTTGTTCACGGTGATATCGGCTTCCACCAGGGTATTCTCAACGGTGCGGCCTGTGATATCGGGAAATTTCGTGCGCAGGTCGATGAGGAGCAGGTGGTTGTCGGTGCCGCCGGAGATCACATGGTAGCCGCGGTCGACGAAGGCCTTACCCATCACGTCGGCATTCTTCTTCACCTGCAGGATGTACTCGAAATACCCGTCGGTAAGCGCTTCGCCGTAGGCAACGGCCTTGGAAGCAATCACATGCTCCAGCGGTCCGCCCTGGATACCGGGGAAAACGGCAGAATTGAGCACTGCCGACATCATCTTGATCTCACCCTTTGGCGTGGTCAGGCCGAAGGGGTTCTCGAAATCCTCTCCCATCAGGATCATCCCGCCGCGCGGACCGCGCAGGGTCTTGTGGGTGGTGGTGGTGACCACATGGCAATGGGGGATGGGGTCGTTGAGGATGCCTTTGGCGATGAGGCCTGCCGGGTGGGCAATGTCGGCCATCAGGATGGCCCCCACCTGGTCGGCAATGTCGCGCATGCGCTCGAAATCCCAATCGCGCGAATAAGCCGAGGCGCCGGCAAGGATGAGTTTCGGCTTTTCCCTGAGGGCGATTTCCTCCATCTTGTCGTAATTGATCACGCCAGTTTCTTCTTCAACGCCGTAGGCGACAGGATTATAGAGAATACCAGAACTGTTTACCGGCGACCCGTGCGAAAGGTGCCCGCCATGCGACAGGTCGAGGCCCAGGAATTTGTCGCCGGGCTTGAGGCAGGCCAGGAACACGGCCATGTTGGCCTGTGCGCCCGAATGGGGTTGCACATTAGCGTATTCAGCACCAAAGAGTTCTTTGGCCCGGTCGATGGCCAGCTGCTCAGTTTCGTCCACGAACTGGCATCCGCCGTAATAACGCTTGCCGGGATAACCCTCGGCATATTTGTTGGTCATGCAGGAGCCCATGGCTTCCAGCACCTGGTCGCTGACAAAATTCTCGCTTGCAATGAGTTCGATACCGAAACGCTGCCGGTCCTGTTCTTTTTTGATGATCTCAAAAACTGCCTTGTCTCTTTCCATGGTGGGATGTTTTTTCGTTTTGTTCCGGCAAAATTAATAGAAAATAAAGTATCAGGCAAAGAAGGGAGGTTTAAAATGGGTTCGAGGTTCGGGGAACGGGGTTCGGGGGCTTCCGCTGCGCGGAAGATTGTCCATTCGGCATTGCCCATTGTCCATTTTCCATTTTCCATTGTCCCGCATCCCGCATCCCGCGTCCCCCGTCCCGCGTCCCCCGTCCCGCGTCCCCCATCATTGGGCTGGCCGAACTGCTCTGGTACGTTTTGCTTACTTATGAACAATTTATTTCCGGCATCAGATCGTGGTTCGACGGAGTTTACACTGAGCCAGCAGAAGTGCTAACCATTTACGAATATTAATAAATACCAAGAAGTGTAACTCCAAATGTGGGAACAGAAGTTTCACTTTTCAGTCGTAACATTCTGGTTATCAAAAATCGTAAGGTTGCAGCATGTATATTCAAAATGATACTGCAATCAGAACTAAAAGTACCTGGGGGTATCCAGCTTTCGTTTATATACCGGGAAATCAAAGCCTATAAGGACTTCATGCGAACCTTTGTTATATTGGGTAAATTCATTGAGGAAAATATCATATGAATATCCAATACGTAAACGATTCTTCACCAGTACTTCAGCGAGGAAGACGAAAGTTTTTTCAGTCCGGTATGAAAACCCGATCCAGAAAACCTTTCTAATCATCAGGTTTGCATTAAAATCCATCTGAAATGGCGAATTCTTAACATATTTCGCCATTATAGATGGCTGCAGCACCAGGTCATCATTCAATGGTAATGCTAATCCGGCCATTGCATAGAGATGCCTCAACAACCTTGAAGAAATCTCTTCATCATACAACTCTTGTGTGCCGATATCCTGCTCAAGGAGATGTTTTGACGAAATGCCGACGTAATAGTTATCGGTGTAATAATAGAGACCGATATTTGCATCCACAACAAAGTTTTTACCTGATTGTCCGGTAAGGGCAACATCATTCTCTTGAGGCATATGTATCTTGTTCCAGTCGACAAACATATGCCTGAAACCAAACTGTAAACCAAAGGATAGCTTCCCGGGCCCCCATTGGAACTTATATGAAAATGCACCTATAGCCCCGCTGGTTTGCAATGGCCCGAGCACATCAGTATAGCAATACATCCCCAGTCCTAACTTTTCATTCCGTAAAGGGGAATGTATAGTGAATGTTACTGTCCTTGGAGCACCATCCAGGCCTACCCATTGCTGGCGTCCAACAAGGGCAAGGCTCAGAGCATCCCTGGTCCCGGCATAAGCCGGGTTGATCACAAGTTTGTTGAACATATACTGACTGAACAGGGCATCCTGTTGGGCGTAAAGACAGCTGCCACCCAGTATTAAGATGATCGTTATTAGCTTTCTCATAATATGAATATTATAGCGTATTTAAACTTTAATTACCTGATCCCTGAATATAAATCCACCCTTTGATATACTTCTCCTGTCCCTGGTACATGATCTTAATCAGATAGTAATAGGTCCCATCGGGAATACTCCTGTTATCCTCATAAGTCCCGTTCCATATTACATTCTTATTATCATATCCATTCAATTCCTTGATAATATCTCCCCAGCGATTGAAGATCTTCACTTCATTGTAAGGATATTTCTCAATACCTTCAATTATCCAATGATCGTTGAGACCATCACCATTAGGTGTAAAGCCATTGTAGACGGTGATGTTATCATCGATATTTTCGAGTGGGATAATATGAATATAGATCATTGCCGTATCACATAGCGGGATTATGTTGTCATTACATATGTAGTAACACAGCGAATCGTTGCCGGTATAACCATTGTAAGGAGAATAAGTGATAGTGTTATCACTGTTTACTGTGGCTATTCCGTTATACGGTCCGCCACAGAGGTAGGGCGTGACCACCTGTCCTGAAGGGATCTGGTCATTATCCAATATCGGGATAATGACAGAAAGATTCACATAGGTGGTATCATAGTCATCCACAGCAACCGGATACGGTACAGGTCCGGGCTCCTCAATTTCTACCAGGACAGTGTCTTTTCCAATACATCCTGTTAAGTTATCGGTAACGGTAAGTACGAAATAGGTATCCTGGAATAATGGGAATGTGGTGGGATTCTGGGCATTTGAATTTATGATAAAATCGCCAGGAATCCAATACCAGGAGTAATCTCCTGAACCTCCGGAAACTGTACCATGCAATTGTGTTGCTTCCCCTTCTTCAATAAGTTGATCTTCCCCGGCATCAGCTATTGGAGAATCATTAATGCCGATAACAACTGTATCGCTCGCAGAACCGCATGAACCGAATCCAAATGCAGTAAGTGTCAGTATTGCATAACCTTCTGCAAGGTCACCCGGGCCAGCATAATATACAGGTTCAATTATCGTCGGGTCGTTAAACGATCCATCACCGGAAGTGCTCCAGAGCAGCGCCGAATAATTTTCCGCATCAGCATCTGTGATCTGGAACTCATCACCATAACAGATAATGCCAGGATCACCTGCATCCGCTGTTGGATAAGTATGGATCTGAAGGATCATATTATCGGAAACATCCTCGCAACTTCCATTTCCAATGGCAGTCATGGTAAGGATAACCCCTCCGCTGGAGATGTCTATCATGCCCGGGGTATAGGTCGGGTTTACCAGCCCGGGATCATCGAACTGTCCATCCCCTGCGGTGGTCCAGATAACTTCTGCATATCCAGAAGCGAAAGCATCGGCAAGCAGGTATGTGTCTGTTTCACAAATATTGGAATCGTCGCCGGCATTTGCCTGTGCAGCCTCCGTAATTGTCAACACCATGCTATCCTCAGCATTTTCACAACTTCCAATGCCTGTGGCAGTCATGGTTATGAGTACCTCTCCGGCTGCCACATCGTCTGGTCCGGGGGTATACACAGGTTTCAAAGTGTTCGGGTCATCAAATATACCATCACCGGATGTTGTCCAATTGATCTGTCCGTAATTCTCCGCATTTGCATTTTCAAAGAAGAATGTATTTCCTTCACAGGTCTCACCAGCCCCGCCTGTTCCGGTACTTGCCGTGGCCTGGCCACTAATGGAAAGTATCATGGCATCACTGGCGTCACCGCAAGATCCGATTCCATAGGCAGTGATCGTAAGTATCACATTACCAGTGTTTATATCACCTGTTCCTGGTGTATATACCGGATCAATAATGGCAGGATCGTCAAATGATCCGTCACCGGATGAGCTCCACAATATACCTGAGTAATTACTTGCAGATGCTGCTGTCACAGTGAATACATCTGTTTCGCAGATCTCTGAATCCGGTCCTGCATCAACAAGAGGTAATAAGGCTATCGTAAGGGTTAGGGTGTCGCTGTCGGGCGGGCAGGTACCCATTCCTTCGCCAGTGAGTATTAGAAATACTGAACCATTTGCTATATCATCGCTTCCCGGAGTATATACAGGTGTAAGTATACCGGTATCATCAAATGTACCATCACCGGTAGTTGTCCAAAGTAATGAAGCATAATTATCTGCCCAGGCATCCAGCACCCAGTAGTCACTTCCTTCGCAGGTCTCCGCATCAGCTCCGGCATATACTTCAGCGGATTTCCAGATTGTGAGAACCATAAAGTCTTCATCATCCGGGCAATAACCGTCACCATAAGCAATCATTGTCAATACAACCTGTCCGTTCTCAATATCAGCAGTACTGGGCAAGTAGGTTGGATTGGTGATATTCGGGTTGCTGAAGGTTCCTGTACCACTGGTGGTCCACAGAAGGCTGGTATAATTCGTTGCCCATGCTCCGTTCAGGGTGTAGCTTATTTCACTGCTACAAATTTCATCATCAGGTCCGGCATCTGCATCGGGCAACGAACTTATGTTAAGCGTCATGGTATCTGATGCATCAGTGCAGGATCCCAATCCATAAGCTGTCAGGGTAAGGTCAGCACCTCCATTCAGTATGTCTGCGATGCCAGGGTAGTATTCCGGATGCAGGATTGAAGGATCGCTGAAGGTCCCGTCACCGGAAGTAGTCCATAATAATGAAGCATAGTTTTCTGCCTCTGCACCGCTAAGTACATAAGTTTCCGTTTCACAAATATGGGCATCTACGCCGGCATTGGCATATGGTGTCGGAGTTATTGTAAGAAGCATATTATCTGTTGAATCCGCACATGAACCATTACCAAATGCTGTTAATGACAGGAAGGCACTTCCGAATATCTTATCTCCGTTACCAGGATAATATGTTGGATTTAGTGCGAATGGATCGCTGAAGGTACCATCACCTGAAGATGTCCATAACAAGCTAGCATAGTTGCTGGCCGTTGCGTCCACCAGGTTAAAGGTATCCGTTTCACAGATCTCGGCATCCGGTCCTGCATAAGCAAGTGGTGCAGGCGTGATTGTCAGCTCCATCTCATCCAATTCATCCAGGCAGGATCCGTTACCATAGGCTGTGATTGTAAGCGTTACCAGTCCATTAGAAATATCACCCGGGCCGGGATAATAATTTGGATTTAGTATTGTGTCGACATCGAAAGTCCCATCACCCGATGTTGTCCACAGCAAACCGGAGTAATCAGATGCCGTTGCTCCGGCGAGTGCATACATTTCTTCCGTTTCACATATCTCATCATCTGGTCCTGCATATACGCTGGGAGCAGTTGTAATCGTAAGTACCATCACATCAGTACTATCACCACATGGTGTATTCCCATAGGCAGTCAGTGTCAGTGCTGCATACCCTAAGATGACATCACCTGAACCAGGTGTGTATATTGGGTTAAGCAGGCCTGGATCATTGAAAGAACCGTCTCCCGCTGTCGTCCATAATAATGAAGAATAATTGGCAGCAGTTGCATCCATTATCTCATAAGTGTCATACTCACAGATCTCCGCATCTGCTCCCGCAAATACGGTGGGTGCGAGCGTAATACTCAAGACCAAATCGTCGCTGACATCAGGACAAACTCCCTCTGAACTTGCTGTAAGGGTAAGCACAACGTTTCCTGCGCTTATATCACCGGTTCCCGGTGTATACACAGGGTTGAGCAATGTATCATTACTGAAGGTTCCATCTCCGGAGGATGTCCACAGCAGGGCAGTATAATTGACAGCTGTGGCGTCCCAGAGAACATAGTCTTCATTTTCACAAACATCAGCATCCGCTCCGGCATAAACCTGGGCAATGTTCCATATGGTAAGCACCATGAAGTCGCTGGCCTCCGGACAGGTTCCGTCCCCATAAGCAGTCAGGGTCAGGTTAACCGCTCCGGTTTGAATGTCAGACAGACTGGGGGTATAGTCTGGATTTACTATTGTCGGATCACTGAATGTACCTGTACCGTCCGTCGTCCAAAGTACAGAGGTAGCATTGGTGGCGCTTGCCCCGGCAAGGGTGTAGGTTACGTCCGTCTCACACATCTCATCATCCGGACCCGCATCGACAATCGGCTGCAGGCCGATGGTGAGCAGCATGGTGTCCACGGCATCCACACAGGAACCGTTGGCGTATGCCGTTAGAATAAGGTATACAGAGCCATTGG